>NZ_CP022220.1:600000-900000 GCF_004114915.1 Bradyrhizobium guangxiense
ATGAGCTTCCGCTTCATCGAAGACCATCGCGAGACCTATCCGGTCCGCCTGATGTGCGCCGTGCTCGAGGTCTCGCCGGCCGGCTATTACGCCCGGCGCGAGCGCCCGGTGAGCGAGCGGGCAAAATCAAATGCCACGCTCCGGGCAGCGATCCGGCTGGTCCATCAAGACAGCAGCGGACGCTACGGCAGCCCCCGCGTCCATGCCGCCCTGCGGGCGCAGGGCCGTGGTCCCAGTCGCGGTCGAATTGAACGGATGATGCGTCGGTACGGTATTCGCGCCATCATGGCACCGCCGCGCCGTGTGCGCACCACCGACAGCCGCCACGGTCTGCCGATCGCACCGAACCTGATCGCGCGGGACTTCACCGCGGAAGACCCGAACCGGGTCTGGCTCGCCGATATCACCTATATTCCGACCGCTGAAGGTTGGCTGTATCTGGCGGCCGTCATGGACCTGTTCAGCCGAAAGATCGTCGGCTGGGCCATGCGGGATCATATGCAGGTCGAACTTGCATCTGCCGCCCTGACGATGGCGATCCAGCAGCAACTCGCGCTCAAGTCCAGAGCGATATCTTCGCCTTCATCGAGGGCTTCTACAACCGAACCAGGCTCCATTCCGCCATCGGATATATCCCCCCGATCGAAATGGAGCTAAAAGCCGCTTAACCCGTCCACTTTTTCGAGGGAAGATCAGGATCGCTTATTATGGGCAATACACCCGCTCAGCGCTTTATCCGTTGGCGCGCTACATCAACCAGACGTTAGGTATTTGGTTGAAGCGAAAGTACAAGCGCTTCCATCACCGTTTAGGACGCGCGCGTCTCTTCCTGGAGAAGATCGCGCGTGAGAACCGCAGGCTCTTTGTGCATTGGCAACTCGGCGATGGCGGCAAGATTGCCTGATGGGAGCCGGGTGAGGCGAGAGTCTCACGCCCGGTTCTGCGAGAGGCTGGAGGTGAAATCCCTCCGGCCTACTCACCCCACCATCCGGATCCTGGCGAAGGGCAAATGCACGACCGGCCGGATCTGGACGTATGTGCGGGATGACCGGCCGTTCGCCGGGCCTGCGCCGCCGGCGGCGGTCTATTATGCCTCGGGCAACCGACGGGGCGAACATCCTCAGAGGCATCTGGCCGCCTTCGCCGGCATTCTGCAGGCGGATTGCTATGGCGGCTTCGAGCCGTTGTTCGATCCAAAAAGGAAAGCAATGCCGATCACTCCGGCATTTTGCCTGGCCCATGCGCGGCGGGGATTCTTCGAGCTGGCTGACATCGAGAAAGCCGCCCGGGAAGGCAAGGGCAAACCGGTCTCCCCGATCGCGCTGGAGGCGGTCAGGCGTCTTGACGCCCTGTTCGAGATCGAGCGCGCCATCAACGGCCGTGGTGCCGACGAGCGGCGTGCTGTGCGCCAGGAGCGGAGCAAGCCGCTGCTCGACGACATGCACGCCTGGCTGCTCCGCGAGCGAGAAAGCCTCTCCCGCTCCGCCGAGGTCCTGAAGCCCATGAACTACATGCTCAAGCGCTGGGACGCTTCGTCCGCTTCCTCGACGATGGCAGGATCTGCTTGATCAACAATTGCGCTGAGCGTGCATTGAGAGGCATTGCCTTGGGAAGGCGCAACTGGACCTTCGCTGGCAGCCAACGTGGCGCCGACCGTGCCGCTATCATGCTGACGATGATCACGACCTGTCGCCTCAACGACGTCGATCCCAAGGCTTGGCTCGCCGACGTCCTCGCCCGGATCGCCGATCTTCCCACCTCGCGTCTGCGCGAACTGCTGCCCTGGGAATGGAAGCTCCTTCACCAAGCCGGCAAGTCCGCCGATCAGCAAGCCGCCTGACCTTCACGCAACGCCATCGTAGAACTCGCCGTGCTCGCGCGCATGCGTCAATCAGGCGGCCTTCGTCGTATGCGTACGCTCCTCAAGCGGTGGAATTGGTGAAAGCTCCTGTCGCGGCTTAGCCCCGGCGGATACCGACAGGCTTGGCACCACGATCGATGATTTCGGCGCGAAAGCCGTCGCCGTCGTACCCTTTGTCACCAATGAGGGCAGACATCGGTGGCGCGAGTTCCAAAAGGGCCGGCGCTGCGGCTATATCTGCATCCTGGCCTGGAGTGAGATGAAATGCGCAAGGTCTGCAGTCAGGGTCGCTCAGCGCATGGATTTTCGTGGTCCGCCCACCGCGCGAGTGGCCGATCGCTTGTTCATGCTCCCCCCCCTTTCCGCCGCTCGCCGAGCGATGCGCTTGATCGAGGTGGAGTCGATGGATAAAGTCACGCCGTCCTTGCCACAGCGGGCGAGCGCTTCAAAGATCGCCTGCCAATGTCCACGCTTGGCCGAGCGATTGAACCGATTGTAGATCGTTGTGTAAGGACCGTAGTCGGGCGGACAATCGCGCCAGCGTGCGCCGCACTGAAGCATGTGAATGATACCGCTGATGATGCGCCGATCGTCATCGCGCGCCGGGCCGGTCTGGTTCATCGGCAGATGCGGCTCTATCTGAGCCCACTGCTTGTCGTTAAGCCAAAACAGCCCTTTGCGCATCGAAGTCCCCCGTGCCGAATCAACTCGGTGCGAGGGAATCAGAACCGGCTAATTAGGTACAGACCCTAAATCCAAAGATCAAATCGCTCAAGCGGCGCGCTGCACGGGGGTCCGTCAGTGGCGAACAAAACACGCTTGCTTAGATCCATAATGATGGCGGAAAGGGTACTATTCGGATACTGCGTATCCTGGTTCGGGTGACAGCAAATGGATGCCGGGTAAGAGAAATGGTCTTTGAGGCCCAACAAAATATGATCCACATCCACCTGCCCGAGCCTTGAGCGCAGATGTCGACCAAAGCGACGGGACCGAAACGGACTGTCGGGCACAAAGCGCTCCCATTCTGAAGGTATTCGTGTTCCCGGCTCAAAATGATTTGCGTGTGAAATTACCCCATCCTCAGGATAAATGTACCGTTTGTCATTGGGGGAGCTCTCAATGTTGATAATCTCGCCATCAGCATGGCCAATCAGGTAGTTCATAGAGATGTTTCGATCAGCGCGGATAATCGCGCTTATCGCGCGGTCGAATGTCGGCGCCTGAAGGATGGACCGGCACCTCAGCTTAAACGGGGCGGTCATGAGTGCCGAGCCATCAATAGGCGAAACCAAGCTGTTGCAGACTAGCCCGATCCCAGCTTCATTCAGTCCCGCTATGGGGCCGGCGCAGCCTGCTTCGAAGATGCCCAGCCATTGCGGGTTAGCGGGCGTCACTACTTTGCCTACAAAAAGGGTGCCCCGAACTGCCGCTTGCCCATCGATCGTTTGCGCCAGCATTGTTGTATTTTGCGCGGTTACCTCGGGCATTAATCCGGCAGACGTGCAGCCATCCAAAATCCCATACGATAGATCGGCGGCTCGACGTGCCATCAGGCGTAGCCAAATCTCATGCCGGACGTTAAGCATCACAACCGTATAGAGGGGCATAAAGGCAGCGTCGGCAATTCCCCTCAGCTCTTCAACGTAGTCGGGTCGTAGATCTTCAAGGAAGCGCAACCAACCAGTTGCTTCAGCTTGAATTTGCGCAAGATTAGTTCCGTTAGCGCAAAAGCGTTTTAAATAAAAGTCAGCATTGGCCGCGATTTCCGATCGCATCAGCTCTCCTTGCTGCTGTCCCCTTTCGCGGGGTATCGCAGTAAAGACGGTAAGCTTAAGACTCATTGAAAGATCTCCTTGCATTGGTATGTCCGCTTCTACGCGGTGGGCGGAGCGACGCGATAACTCGGATCGAAGTCGTGAGCCTTGTACGGTGACCCGGATGGTGTATAGAGATCCGATGGAGAGGCTGCTGGTAGCTGAAGTGCTTGGCACGCTCATTAACTCACAAGCGTATGGCATCTAGTCTAGAGAGCGGCAATCGGTGGGGCGTTAGCTCAAGACCTTCGTCGCCGGTATTGTTCCGGCCCGCAGCCCGCAAATGCAACGACGTTAGACGATCAGTTCAGGTCCGGCGTTACGTCTAACAATTGCTTAAGTTCATAGCCTGTCATCCAGAACAGCCAATCGTTAGCGACGATATTCTCTTGCACCAGGTGAATGTCTGCTCCGCCTGGTTCATTGTGAACCGGATCATAGACGTTCTTATCCAACGACCACCGCCCAGCTAGGCCACAGAGAAAGTCGGGAGCCCACATCGCAAGACTGACGCCACGCATAGTCCCCGTCATGATCTTGAGCAGGCCCGAGCCCCTGAAGTCGGGGCGGATCCAGATATCCCCGTGGTACACCACTTTACCTGTAATGCTGCGCGCCATCTGAGCAGTACAAACGCAGCGATCTTCAGGATGTGCATCTATCGTCGGATTCGCATAGAAGAACTTCAGCGTTTCGAGGTGTGCTGCAAGGGTGGTTTGCGACAGGTCATAGAAGCGCGCGGCCTCGACGAGCGCCACTTTGTTTTCCTTATCAAAACCCACAAGCCAATACCCTTCGCCCGTTCGAATCGGTGAGCGGTCTGGCCGAAAGATGGGATAAGTATTGGGTTTGTCTGCTAGCGAGGCTGTGATCGCGATGTACTCGTTGAAATCACACCCAATGGAAAGCCTGATGCCCATTTTCGCGGCCGCGTCATCGTAAACCTGGAGAAAGCGCAGCAAGGGATTCAAGGTGTATGTCATATTTGTTAGTCCTCTGTGTGAGGCTGGTTGTATCCTTTTATCGATCCTCACTGCTCGGCCGCAAGAGATTCCTGCCTATCTACTCTTGTAGGGTGAGTGATCTAGGCCGACCGCTCGTAGCTAGGAAACGTTCTCTTCCTGGATTGCCTAAGGAAAACCATGCTGTGAAAGCGACGGCCGTGCGGACGGCATGTCCTATCGTTAGGAGCAATAGGATTGAGGCGACGCCGATCCTATGCCAGGATCATGCGTAAACTCGGCGTGAGCCGCAACGAGCTGTTCGCACAGATCGACAAGCCGGCGCTCAACGCCCTGCCGCCGATGCCATATCAGTATGCCGAGTGGAAGAAGTGCCGAGTCGCGCCCGACTATCACGTCGAGATCGCCGGTCACTACTACTCGGTGCCCTCGCGTCTGATCCGCGAAGAGCTCGAGGCGCGCGTCACCGACAGGACGGTCGAGATCCTGCACAAGGGCAGCCGGGTTGCCAGCCACGCCCGCTCTGACGTACCCCAATGCCACACCACGATCCCGGAGCACATGCCGAGCGCGCACCGGCGTTATGCCGAATGGACCCCGGCGCGGATCAAGCGAGAAGCCGCCAAGATCGGCCCTGCCACGATCGCTCTCGTCGAAGCAATCATGAAAGCCAAACCACACCCCGAGCAGGGCTTCCGGGCTTGTCTCGGCATTTTGCGGCTCGCGCGCAGCTACGGCTCGGCCCGCATCGAGGCCGCCTGCCAGCGTGGCAACGACATCGGCGCGACCACCTACGGCTCGATCAAGTCGATCCTGCAGCACGGGCTCGATCGCGCCTACGCCAACGAGAGACCGCCAGACGGCCCACCGATCCGACACGGCAATATCCGCGGCACCGATTACTACCAGTGAAGAAAGGAGAGACGATGTTGACACATCCCACCCACGACCGCCTCGTCGCGCTCGGGCTTACCGGCATGGCGAAGGCCCTCGACGAACAGCAGCGACAACCCGACATTGCCGCGCTGGCCTTCGAGGAGCGCCTCGCACTGCTCGTCGACCGTGAAGCGACCGAGCGCGAGAACAAGCGGCTGGTTGCTCGGTTGCGGTTCGCAAGTCTCCGGCAGAACGCCGTCGTCGAGGATATCGACATGAAGGCGCCGCGCGGGCTCGACAAGCCGCTGTTCCAAAAGCTCGTCGCTGGCGAGTGGATCGACCGGCATCAGAACCTGCTCATCATCGACCCGACCGGCGTCGGCAAGAGCTGGATTGCTTGCGCCTTGGGCCACAAGGCCTGCCGGGACAACCGCTCCGTGCTTTATCAACGGCTGCCGCGGCTGTTCGAGGCGCTCACTCTCGCGCGGGGCGACGGCCGCCACGCTCGCCTGCTCAGGACCCTGGCGCGCGTCGAGCTTCTGGTCCTCGACGACTGGGGACTTGCCCCGATGACTGCCGAGCAGCAACGCGACCTGTTGGAGATGATGGAGGATCGCCATGGCCGCGGCTCGACCTTGGTGACAAGCCAGCTCCCGGTCGAGCATTGGCACGAGCTCATCGGCAACCCAACCATTGCCGACGCTATCCTCGATCGCCTCGTACACAACGCCCACAGGCTCAATCTCAAGGGCGAGAGCCTGCGCAAAGCCGCCGCCAAGCGTCAGACGCTTGACGACGAGCCCGCCAACTGACCTGATGACGACGTCGTCGCGAGACCCCGCCTCGGCAGGCGGCCGGGATCATCGGAATCCACGGCCGGCTTCAATCGGTACAGGCGGCCGGCTTCGCCCGGAATCCGCGGCCGACTTCGTCGGAATACGCACCCAGCAGGTGCACGACTGGCGACGCCGGGCACGTTTGGGCCAGTTGGTGCTGCCGACTTCGGAGACGCTGTCGTTCGTGCCGGTGGTATCGGAATCGGCGCTACCGGCGGCCGCAGAGCCGACCAGGTCGCCGGAAGCAGCCATTGTGACGGTTGAGCTCCAGGGAGCACGCGTGGAGGTGCGGGGGGCGCCTGGCCTTGCTGTGTTGAGCGACGTGTTCTTAGCGCTTCGACGGACACGTTCATGCTGACGCCGCCCGCGAGCCTCATGCTTTACGTGGCGACGCAACCTGTAGACTTCAGAAAAGGTGCGGAGGGCTTGGCGCTGTTGGCGAAGGAGACGCTGGGCCATGACCCGATGAAGGGTGTGCCGGTGGTGTTCCGTGCGATGCGCTCTAACCGGGTGAAGATCGTCGTCTGGGATGGCAGCGGCCTTGTGATGTACTGGAAGCGGCTCGATGGCAGCGGCTTCAAATGGCCTCACATTGTGGCCGGCGTGATGCGGATGAATGCCGCCCAGCTGTCGGTGCTTCTGGCTGGCATGGATTGGACGCGCATGCATGCGCCTCGCGACGCACCGCCGAAAGCACTTGCGTAAAGATACAAATCTTCGCTGCATCGGGGCGCGAAGCATGGCAGACTCGGGGCAATGAGTGATTTGCCTGATGAACTGCCGAGCGATCCGGCCGAGTTGCGGGTCTTTGCCGCGGCTCTGCTGGATCGCTGCGCCAGGCTCGAGCGGTTGCTCAAGCTTGCAAAAGATGCGCAGTTCGGTCGGTCCTCGGAAAAGCTGGACGCTGATCAGCTGCAGTTTGTTCTGGAGGATATCGATCAGGCCGTCGCCGCCCTCGAAGCAGCCGAAGATCGCCCCAATCCCAGAGTTTGCGAGAAGAGAGCTGCCGCGCGCAGAGCCAACAGGGTTTAACTTCCGTGGCATTTGCCGCGCATCGTCGAAATCCTGATGCCAGCGGAGACCAGTTGCCCGTGTTGTAACGGCGACCTCTTCGAGATCAGTCACGATGAGAGTCAGAGGCTCGATGTCGTTCCGGCGCAGTATCGCGTCATCGTAACCCGCCGGCCCAAGCTGGCCTGCCGCGCCTGTCACGGCGTCGTCCTCCAGCAGGCTGCGCCCGAGCGACTGATCAGGGGAGGATTGCCCACCGAGCGGCTGGTCGCGCATGTGATCGACGCCAAGTATCATTGGCATTTGCCGCTTTACCGCCAGGCGCAGATGTTGGCGACCCACGGAATAGCGCTGGATCGTTCCACGCTCGCCTTCTGGGTCGGCTATGCGGCCCAGGAATTGAAGGCATCGTCTGCGCCAGCTTCTGCTCGCCTCCTCGAAGCTCTGTGTCGATGAGACTCCCGCACCGGTGTTAGATCCGGGGCGCGGCAGGACGAAAACTGGCTACTTCTGGGCGCTGTCACGCGATGACAGGCCCTGGGCCGGACCTGACCCACCTGGGTGGTTTACGCTTATGCACCGGGCCGTGGAGCCGTCCGGCTTGAGGCTGCTCGAAGGCTATCGCGGCATCATCCACTGCGACGGAGCTTACAAGACGATGATCCGAGAGAGGCGTGCGGACGCCCTGTCCGGGACGCTCGCCTTCTGGTCGCATCTGCGGCGCCAGTTTGTGAAGATCGAGCGCGAGGCTTCGCCGGCGCCAGCTCCGGTTGCCCGCCAGGCTCTTGAACGCATCGCCCAGCTTTACGCAGTCGAGAAGGCCCTCCGCGGCCGATCGGATGCGGAGGGCTGTGCCGGCAGGCAGGCGCATGCTCGGCCTCTCGCTACAGCCTTGAAGCAGTGGGTTGAGGCCAAGCTTGATCACCTTGCACCGAAGAGCGACACGGCGAAGGCCTTGCGTTACGCGCTCCGTCATTGGAGCGGCCTGACACTCTACCTTGATGACGGGCGCATCGAGATGGACACGAATGCTGTCGAGCGTGCGATGCGGCCGATCAAGCTCAACGCCAAGAACTCTCTTTTTGCCGGGTGCGACGAGGGCGCCGAGGATTGGGCAGTCCTGGCTTCGTTCATTGAGACAGCCCTATGCCGCGCGCGGCATAGGGCTGTTTATGCCGCCCGCCGAACTATGCCGAGTCGGGTCGTTTTCCCCAGATTTCTGGCTGACCGGCGTTTGGTCGGTTCGGCATAGTTCGTTCTGTGCCTCCGCTTTCAACAGCGGAGAACAGGAAGATGGAAGTTGAAAAGTACTTGGGCAGAAGCCGGCTGTACCGGCGTCTCAGAAGCGGGCCGCACGGACAACTCGTCGAGCGCTACGCCGCTCGTCTCATCGAAGAGAGGCTCGTTCGGCACGGCACGTGGCGTTGCCTCAACGTGGTTGGCGGGCTCCTGAGTTGGATGGCGGGCCGTCGCTACAAGCTGGTCGATCTCGATGAGCAGGTCGTTGAGCGGTACCTCCGGCATCGAGGCGGAAGGCAGTCTATCCAACCCGGTGACCGGGCCGCGCTCAAGCGATGGCTGTCGGTGCTGCGCGAGGAAGGCGTGATCGCGCCGTCGGTGCTGCCGCCTCTCACCCCGCACGAACGGATCTTCAAGGAGTTCGATGCCTACCTGCGATCAGAGCGCGGCTTGGCCCCGAGGTCCATCGTCCGCCATCTCCCGGTCATCCGCAGGTTCCTGCACGAGGTGTGCTCCGGCGGCGCCGCCCTGGGCAAGATCAGCCAAGAGGACGTGATCCGCTACATTGAGCGCCACGCCCAGGATTGGAGCCCGGGAACAGGCAAGGCGATGTGCTGGTCGTTGCGCGCCTTTCTCCGTTACCTCCACCATCGGGGGCTGAACGCGCGCCCGTTGGCGGATTGCGTTCCATCGATGCGGCGATGGAAGCTCGCAACTCTGCCGACCTATCTGCCTGCGGCACAGGTGCGGAAGGCTCTCGACGGTTGCGACCGAGAGACAGTGATGGGACGGCGGGACTACGCCATTCTGTTGTTGCTAGCCAAGCTCGGCCTGCGGGCCGACGAGGTCGCGACGCTCACCCTTGATGATATCGACTGGCGCGCCAGCGAGATACTCGTTCGCGCCAAGGGCCGACAGCGTGCACGGATGCCGATACCGCCAGACGTTGGCGCGGCCATCGTTGCATATCTCCGCAATGGCCGCCCAAAGTCGTCGTGCCGACGATTGTTCGTCCGTACGCTCGCGCCACACGTCGGCTTTGCTTCCGGATGTGCGATCACCATGATCGCCAAGGCCGCTCTCGATCGCGTTGGAATCGAAGGTTGCGCACATCGCGGCGCCCATATCTTCCGACACAGTCTCGCTACCGAGCTTCTCCGATCTGGCGCCACCTTGTCGGAGATCGGACAGTTGCTGCGGCACGAGAACCACGACACTACCCGGATTTACTCGAAGGTCGACATCGATGCGCTGAGAACATTGAGCCTGCCCTGGCCGGGAGGCGTGCAATGACCAATCTGCGCGCCGCACTCGATAAGTACCTGAGCATGCGCAAGGGTTTGGATACAAGTACGAGCACCAGACCCGTCGGCTCGCCGACTTCGTCGCCTTCATGGAGAAGCGCAAGGCGAGGATCATCACGACGAAGCTGGCCATGGAATGGGCAACGCTGCCGCCCGATCGTCATGCATCCTGGGCGCTGCGATTGAGCGACGTGCGCGGGTTCGCGCGCCATGTCGCCAACTTCGACCCGAGAACGGAGGTGCCGCCCGTCGGCATGCTGCCCGGATGGAAGCGCGCCAAGCCCTATGTTTACAGCGACGCGGAGATCGATGCGTTGCTGACGGCAGCGCTGGCTCTGCCACCAGCGGACGGGCTGCGCCGATGGACCTACCATGCCTTGTTCGGGCTGATCGCGGTGACGGGCATGCGTATATCCGAGGCGATGGGCCTGGAGCGTGATGACGTCGACCTCGACGCCGGCGTGCTGACGGTCCGGCTGACCAAGTTCGGCAAGTCGCGGCTCCTGCCATTGCATCCGACGACGAGAACCGCGCTGCGCGACTACGCCCACCGGCGCGATGCGCTGCTCGGGTCACGCTGCGGCTCGACCTTCTTCGTTGCCGAACAGGGAGGCCGCTTGCTGCACCAGTACGTTCATCGCGTCTTCTGGCGATTGTCCAGAGAGATCGGGCTGCGGCGCCCAGGTGATCGTACCGGGCCACGCGTGCATGACTTCCGTCATCGCTTCGCCATCCGGACGCTGCTCAACTGGTATCGCGAAGGCAAGAACGTCGAGCAACAACTCCCAGTGCTCTCCACTTACCTCGGCCACGTCTGCGTGCGCGACACTTACTGGTATCTCTCGGCCTGCCCCGAGTTGATGGAGGAAGCCGCGCGGCGTCTCGATCGGCGATGGGAGGTGACGCCATGAAGCCCGCTTGCAATGTCGCCACGTTGATCGAGCGCTTCTTCACCGAGCGCCTCATGCGCCAGCGCAATGTTAGCGGCAACACGATCGCCTCCTACAGAGACACGTTCCGGCTGCTGTTCATGTTCGCTCGGGTGCAGCTGCGCAAGTCCCCATCGGCCCTGACGCTCGCCGATCTGGATGCAACGTTCATCGGCGCGTTCCTCACCGATCTCGAGGTAACGCGCGGCGCCAGTGCGAAGACGCGTAACCTGCGTCTGACGGCCATCCGATCCTTCTTCAGGTTCGTGTCCTTCGAGGAACCGGCACACAGTGCGCTGATCCAGCGCGTGCTCGCCATACCGAGCAAGCGTCACGACAAGCGAAAGGTGCACTTCCTGACGCGCCCCGAGATCGAGGCGGTTCTCGCAGCGCCCGATCGAACGACGTGGCTTGGCCGCCGCGATCACACCTTGCTGTTAGTCGCGGCCCAGACAGGCTTACGCCTCTCAGAGCTGACTGGCCTTGACCGGGATGCCGTCCACCTCGGGTCTGGCGCACACGTGCGATGCGTCGGTAAAGGGCGGAAGGAGCGGACCACTCCGCTGACCACACTCGCTCGGTGTGCGCTCCAGGCATGGCTCAAGGAACCGTTGCGGAAAGGAGCAACAGCGTTGTTCCCGAACGTGCACGGGGGCCGGCTCAGTGCCGACAGCGTCCAGTCCCTGCTGGGAAAGCATGTTCGTGTCGCTCACAAGAGTTGCCCGTCTTTGAAGGCCAAGAGCGTGTCGCCGCACGTGCTGAGGCACAGCGCTGCGATGGAACTGCTGCAAGCCGGCGTCGACTGTTCTGTGATCGCGCTGTGGCTCGGTCATGAATCGGTCGAGACGACGCAGACGTACCTGCACGCCCACCTCGCCCTCAAGGAAGCTGCCCTGGCGAAGCTCAAGCCGTACGAGCGCGGCAAGCTAACCCGCTTCCAGCCGAACGACCGCCTGCTCGCCTTTCTGGAGGCGCTCTGAACGACCAGACTATGCCGAATGGAATGGGGCTGCCCTGCACGCGATCGGCGGTGCCAGCGTGACAACGGCGTGCCATACCAACTCCGTTCGGCATAGTTCGGCGGGCGGCATAAACCTGTAAGCTCAATGGCGTCAGTGCCGAGCACTGGCTCGCTGATGTTCTCGCCAATCTCGTCAATGGTTGGCCTGCGGCGCGACTGGACGAACTGCTCCCTTGGGCATCGATCTACACGATGCTTCCATACGATCCGAGGCTGGCGGCATGAGCCTGAACACGACCGCGGTCCGGATCAAGGTGACCTCAAGGACGTGAAACCGGAGGTGATGCGTCGCCTCGTCGTACCCGTCACCCTGCGCTTGGATCGGCTGCATCTGTCGCTTCAGGCGGCATTTGGCTGGACGAACAGCCACCTCTTCGAGTTCTTCGCTGGTGAGGTCCGTTGGGGGATTCCAGATCCTCACAACGATTACGCCCACCAGCCCATGGATGCCAGCAAAGCGCGGCCTTGCGATGTCGTTCGCGAGACTGGCGCCAAGACGATCCATTATCTCTATGACTTCGGCGACAGCTGGGACCATGTGATCAAGCTCGAAAAATGGTTCGAGAACACCACGACGGAGGGACTTCCCTTCTTGCTCGAAGCCGCCGGTCGTTGTCCTCCGGAAGACGTCGGCGGTGCGCCGGGTTATGCCGAATACCTTGAAGCCATCAGAGACCCTGCCCATCCGGACCACGAACATATGCGCCTCTGGGGTCCGGCGCGGTTCGATCCCAACATCGTCGACCGGAAGGCGCTCGAAGCCGCCGTCAACGCGCTGTCCGACACATGGAAACCGCGGCGACGCGCGACGCGAACAAAATAGGCGTCAAGGGCCAGTCAAAAGCCGCAGAACTGCGCTTACGGTTAAGGCAACGCAGCCGCGGATAAAATGTCCTCCAAATTTCGTAGTCCGATTCGCGGCGCATTGATCAGAACAGCCATGTTTCCGGGCCTGTGCTGATTCTTCCACATCTTCGTATGCGCTCGCGCAACTTCCTCCCACGGCAGGACCTCGCTCATACTCGGGTCGATTCGGCGATCGAGCACAAAACGGTTCGCAGCATTTGCCTGTTTGAGATTCGCGAAATGAGAACCTTGAATTCGCTTCTGGCGCATCCAGATATAACGGGCATCGAAGGTAAGATTGAAACCTGTTGTGCTGCCGCAAACGACTACCATGCCACCGCGCTTTACGACGATCGTCGAGACGGGGAATGTTTGCTCACCTGGATGCTCGAACACAATATCGATATCGCGCTTTCCAGTAACATCCCAAATTGCCCTTCCAAACCGCCGCACCTCCTTGAGCCAAGGCCCGTATTGAGGTGAATTTACTGCCGGCATAGGGCCCCAGCAATTGAATTCAGTGCGGACTATAACACCCTTTGCACCAAGCGATCTTACATAATCGGCCTTAGTCCGATCGGAAACGACTCCGATTGCATTGGCGCCGCATGCTGTTGCAAGCTGCACTGCAGATACCCCGAGCCCGCCCGTAGCACCCCAAATCAGCACGTAGTCGCCAGCCTTTAGAATGTGCGGCGGGGGTCCGAACAACATCCGGTAAGCCGTTGCAAGCGTTAGCGTGTAGCAACAGGCCTGCTCCCAGCTGAGGTGAGCTGGCTTCGGCATCAATTGCCGTGGCTGCACGCGGCAGAACTGGGCGTAAGAACCATCAGGCGTCTCGTATCCCCAGATCCTCTGGGAAGGTGAGAGGAGCGGTTCGCCACCATTGCAATCCTCATCATCCCCGTCGTCCTGATTGCAGTGGATGACCACCTCGTCCCCAACCCTCCACCGGCGCACCCTTGCTCCTACCGCCCAAACCACTCCAGCCGCATCCGATCCGGCCACATGATAGGAGCATAGGTGCACATCAAAGGGGGACATCGGCGCCCCTAACGCCGCCCACACTCCGTTATAGTTGATGCCTGCAGCAGCGACCATGACCAATACTTCATCCTCGCCGATCGGCCAAGTCGGCACCACTTCTACCAGCATCGAACTCTCTGGCGGCCCGTGGCGCTCGCGCCGTATGGTCCACGCGTACATACGTTCGGGAACGTGTCCGAGGGGCGGCACTTCGCCGACCTTGTACAAATCCTTCTGGCGGGAGGCCTGTCGTGATGTATTGGGGTCCAACTTCAACTCCTCTGCGCTGTGATGTGGTGCGCGGGCAGAGTGCTCTCCGCCTTAGTACAGTCGTCGGCCTGCGCAGCCTCTCCAAGCAAGCAGCAATTAACGTGCCGCCACAGTGAGAGGAGTAGACGGAGGCAAACGCTTAACGTGGACACGATGCAAACGGGACAGCTTCACCTTGCACCAGGATCGTCGACCGCGCCTGTCGAGGCTGCACGAAACGCTTCCATTGGAGACTTCGACTTCTAAGTCTATCTGCCACCATCCTAGCACTACGACGTCGGTAAGTCGGAGTGGACACCTCATCGAACGGTAGACCCATCCAGCCGCTTCGTCGCGGCCACAGTCAGCGTAGAGAGGACCAATCAACCCTTCTGTCATCGCGCATCCCGAACTGACGACCTTGCGACAGAGGAGATCCATGACGGCAACCAATTGTAGCTAGCGACCCTCAAGCCGAGGGCCCACGGGCAGAACAGTGCCTTTTCAGATGCGGGGTTTTGTTCCGTCTCGAGTCCTCTCAAATCCTGCGTCCTGACTTCTCCCAATAAGGATCTTTCAGCAGCCTCTTGAATAACTTGCCAGACTCTTCACGCGGAAGGCTGGTCCGGATCTCGATTATTTTCGGAATCTTGTAGTCCGCCAACACCGTCTTCAACTTCTCGCGGATGTCATGGACTCTAAGCACCTCCCGTCGGCGCGGTTCGATCACCGCCATCAGTGCCTCGCCAAAGTCCGCGTCCGGAACGCCAAACACAGCACAGTCTTGAACGCCCGGTATCATATGGAGAGCCGCTTCGATCTCCGCGGGATAAATGTTGACACCGCCTGAGATTACAACCTCCCGTTTTCGGTCACAAAGAAATACATATCCATCAGCGTCGATATAACCGAGGTCACCGGAAGCAGTGAAACCGTCGTCATCGGCCTCGGCAGAGCTCCCAGGTCGATTGTGGTACTTGAACCGTGGGTACCATACGTTGCGTGAACAGATTTCTCCTATTTGTCCGGCCGACAATTCTCTTCCGTCTGCACCAATCACACGCAGCTGAACGTGCTCTAGCGGCTTGCCGACCGTTCCCGGCTTTGCAAGTGATTCTCGCGAACTCGCAAATGTTACCGCACCGGCCTCCGTCGAGCCGTAGAACTCGCATATAATGGGGCCCCACCAATTTATCATGGCATTCTTCACGATCGGGGGGCAGGGCGCAGCCCCGTGGACTACGTGTCGCAAGGACGCGAGATCATAGCTTCGTCGAATACTGTCGGGCAGCTGCAGAAGGCGAATAAACATAGTCGGCACCATCAAGATGGTGTCGATCCTCTCCGCCTCTATCAGCCGCAACAACTCTTCAGGCTCGAACCGCGGCATCAGCACAAGCGCACCACCGCGGCGGCTGAACCACATTCCAAATAAATTCGGCGCTGAATGATAAAGCGGGCCTGGGAGTAGCGCGCGAGTGCCAGATCCATAGACTATGGCTCGCATTTCCTCCAATCCGATCGCCTGCTCGCTGGTTGGTGGGCTACGACGCACGCCTTTAGGACAACCAGTCGTTCCTGAGGTGTAGATCATCGTCATCGGCTGCCGCGCGGGCGCTCCTGCAAAGAGCGGCTGATCCGCTATCCACTCTTCAAAATCCCGCGCGAAGTGCGGCACTTTGAGGCGCGTCCCTTCAATCTTGTACGCCTCTGCTACTTCGGGCGGCGTCGGAACGCTTAGAATTGGCAATCTGCTAGCGAGATCGGCATCCAACAAATGCAAGAGGTCCGCGTGGCCTATTAGCAAACGTGCTCCACAGTCGGCCAGAATGTACCCGATCTCCTGTCGCTTGAAATGCCAGTTTACAGGTACTGCAAGGGCTTCGGCTCTCATGATCCCATCGGTAACTTCGACGAATGCGATATCATTCCGCATTAAGATGCATACACTGTCCCCTTTCCCAATGCCGAAGCGCTTGAGCCCCCCAGCAACGCGAATTGCGCGATCTGAAACCTCAGAATGACGGCGGCGCCTCTTACCTGAGATAATACCCCGAAATCGTTTAGACGGCTGATACATCGCTCTTCCTTTAGTGGAGAAGGGCGACGTCGACGATCCGGCCGTTGGCTGGACATGCCCGAGACACGTGCCCTGCCTTGCCTCAGAGCAAAGCGCGTGCCGATTTCATACAAATTGGGACAGTGTAGAAACGCAAGAGACACCTCAGCTGCTCTGACAACTACTATGCTTTTTCTGACACTCGTGTTTGTCCGCCGCACGCGGGTACCTTTTCATCCGGCTTCACCACTCTGGAGCCCGCGTCGACATTATGGCAAGGCGCGTCGGCCCCCTTTTCCTGCAACACAAGCTCGCAATCGGAGAACTAAACTCAATCCCATTCGATGTGTTGGAATCGGCTTACTGACCGGCGACGACTTATCTGATGTCGGTCCACAGACTTGGTTGTCCCAATATCGCGATCATGATGATGATGGAGATCGACCTGAAGTCGCTGACGAGGGTCGAAATACAGTGCAGGCTAGCTGCGAACCCGGGTCGTGTTGGCTTTCTTGCAGAGGGCAGAACCAGAAGGAGACGACCACATGGACCTGAAGTCCGAAATGGGAGAAGTGGCGGCGCCCGATTCCCGCATCGAAGCCGGTGATCGCGCGAGGGAAACTGCCCCAAGACGACCAACCATCGGAGTTTTCGCGGCACGGTAAAGGCCAGCGGCGGCCGGTATCGACATGCACCGCATTCGCCGGCCTTCCGGCTCCCCGCGCCTCGGATCAGAGAGATTCAGGCTCGACCGATCCGTACGTCTTGATCGACATTCGCGATGCCGTCGGATTTTAGGGCTCCCCAAGGATCGTTTCGTGTGCGGACACACAGTAGTAGCCTCAAGTCATGCTTTGGGCCGCAGCGCGCCGATGTTGCCGATGCGTCCTGGCCCCCCAGCCGCAAGGAGCCATGACTACAAGCTGCATGGCGCCAAATCGCTATTCACGTTTAACATTGCGAGGCAAACGCCGAACTGGCACTGCGAATAACCCGAAAGAAACACCTAGATACTACTCAGTAACTGGTTTCAAGTTATTATTACAGCCGCCTCAGGCTTTGAACCGCAGGAGGTCATGGCCCGAAGCTGACTTGAGGCTTTAATCGTTAGGTTGTTTGGACCACAAAGAGTTGACCGTGACACTCTGCGCGGCTGGTTGGATTGACCGCAAGTGCCAGCCCTGAGTGACCCAGCAGCCCCGCTCTTCCCAACGGGGACTGTCGCAGATGCGACAGCTGTCCGCCTCATGGCGCCTTCCCTTCGGCAAATTCACTCAGACTTTCATTGTGGCACAGGTTTTGAAAGGACTTGCTCATCTGCCGGGACGGTAGAAAACGCCCCAATGACAGAGCACTACCTTACGGCACTTCGGCGCATCCTACACTGCGCACTTAACCTCAAGACTAGCTGGACAGCGTTAGCGATACTTTCTTGGAGAGAGAGACGCACCAGCGCGCGGCGCTCACTATGGCGGCTTCCGTACGTTCATCATGTCTTCTTCCAAACCAACATGCACCTTAGCACGTTGATCGCGTTTTCGTTGTCAACGGACACAGGCTCGCTTGGGCCTACCAATGACGGCACTAGCATCGAACCGGGGCACCGTATCCTGAGGGCTGCGACGCACCTGGTTCTACCTTCTTTACAGAATCAACACCTTTTGCACTCGACGCCCAACATCGCGGGACCGTGGGCTCGAGGCGGGCAGGCGTCTTCACCGAGCACGAAATACACCAAATGAAGCAGCTTTCTGCCTTGCGTCGCAATCCAAGGACACGAACGGTTTTGAGTAGATTCGCTGTCGAGCTCCGTGCGACCGCGGTGTTGGCTTGGCCAATGGCACTGGCGCAGCTTGCTCAGGTCGCAATGATGGCGACGGATCTTGCCTTTGTTGGTCGTCTTGGGCCCCGGGAGCTCGCGGCCGCAGCATTGGCCACCACCCTGTATGTCATAAGCTTCACGTTCGGCGCCGGGTTACTGACGCCGATCGCACCTTTGACGGCACAATCTCTTGCCGGCAAGGGTGCGGCCGATGTGCCGCGTGCACTGCGCATGGGGCTTTGGCTGGCCCTGCTTTTCTCGTTGCCTATTATGGCTGTTTGTACGGCAGGCGAACAAGTTCTGCTCGCCCTCGGTCAGGAACATTGCGCAGCACGGCTATCTCAGCAGTACCTGCTTGGACTCGCGTGGGGCGTGACGCCAGCGCTGTGGTTTCAGGCCATTCGACATTTCATGGGCGCAGTGGGACGGCCGCAACCGATCTTCCGAATTACCCTGGCCGCTATCCCGGTCAACGCGGCCATTGTTTATCTTCTGGGCTTCGGAAAGCTCGGGCTGCCACCACTAGATCTTCTTGGCGTCGGCATTGCGACCGCCCTCGTAAATTGGGGCATGTTCGTAGCAGCTCTATGGCCCGCAATAGCTTGCCGCCCGTTCCGCGACTACCAGGTGCTTGCGCACCTGTGGCACTTCGACTGGCCGCTCCTACGAGCGATCATTTTGATCGGAGCGCCGATCTCGGTAGCAGTCATCATGCAATACGGCGTGTTCGCCGCCGCCGCACTCCTTGTAGGTAGGATCAGCCCGAGCGCGCTTGCCGCTCATCAGATTACGATGCAGATCGCCACAATCGCCTACACGGTGCCCTTCGGCATCAGCATGGCGGCCGCAGTGCGGGTCAGTCATGCGGTCGGGCACAATGACGCCTCCGGTATCAAGCGCGCAGGCCTGGCTGCGATCCTGCTCGGTGTTTTGGCCTCTGCGCTTGTGACGGTTGGGGTCATTGCGACGCGTTTTCGGATCGCCGCGTTTTTCTTAAACAAGTCACTGAACGACACGGACACGGCAATCGGACTGACGTCATCCCTCCTTATGGTTGCCTCAAGCTTTTTCGTAGCTGATGCAGCGCAGGTCATTGCGGGTGGCGGGCTCCGTGGGCTGAAAGACACGGCAAAACCGCTTCTGTTCGCAATCTTTGCGTACTGGCTAATCGGCTTCCCGGTCAGTTTCGCCTTGAGCTGGGTCTTTGGTGCAATTGGAGTCTGGATCGGGTTATCCGCCGGCGCAATTACCTATGCAGGTTTCCTCGTCACCCGTTTTCTGTTGCTGGCAAGTCGCTTTACTGTATAGGCCGCTCCTATGCCTCTTAAACCCAAGGAGAAGATTCCGTGCTCGCGCGTGCCTCCGGGGTGAACTTCATGTTCGGCCTTTAAGCAATGAAACGCTGACTGCAGCAGCATTTTTAGCGTTTCGACGGGAGATACTCTCATTACGAAGGCCGCCTTACGAATCGGAGGAGGCCGCCGGCCACGAAAACAGTCATACAAAAACGGGGTTGCACACCGTCCTCACCATGAGCTTACCATCGGGGCTCCCAGTGACTGAATACATCCGTCACAATCTGAGCCCCGATGGTAAGCTCACGGTGCGGGCGTCGAAACTAGCGGCCGGGATGACGCAGCCGGAACACCAGGACGAATTCCTGTGCGAAGTCCCGGAGGGTGCGAAGTTCGTATGGGATCAGTAAATCGAGGGTGTGAGTGACGCTCGATGTAGATGTGATCTGTACTGCGGCCATATTCCATAGCTCGTGTGGCAGCGAGCGAACGGGGCCTTCGTTCAGAACCGTCGCTCATATAAGAGCGCGTATTCCGCTTTTAAATGACAACGGGCAAATATCCCGGCCTCCTCGGTTGTTGATTTACTCAGCGCAGCGGCAGGGCGCTATTTTCGCGCCGTTGGCGCACGCGCAACAATAGTCCCCTTCCTACAAGGAAAGAGCGATCATGGCTAAAGTCCCTCCATTCCATTCGATCAAACCCTATTCAACGAATGTCTATCATGACAACGACAAGTGCACTGAAGGCAACAACATCGAATGGCAGTATCGCCTTCTGGCGCAGCCGGTCGGCCCCGTTGCGAGCCACTGCATCCGGCTTGCCTGACTTCAACGGTGGTCGTGGTGTACGGCGCAAGCAGTCCCACGCTTCGTGATTATCCAATGCGGCACCGAACAACCTTGTTGGGGAGCACGTCCGCTTCCATCACCATCGGAAGCAATATTCGCGCTTTGGCGGCCTTCTTTCCGGCGATAGTTAGCGCAAAACGCCGACAAGTCGCATCCGATATGGATTCTAGCCTGCCCGAGCCGCCCCTGTCTTCAAAGGCTCGGGTCCTGTCGCAAACGCAACACTATAGCGACCGTATCGCACCACGCTCCTCGGCGGCAGGTATTCTAATAAGTTGGGCAGTTCCGAGGTCTGTTTGGGCGAGCTACGAGATCGGTTTGCCCTTAGCAAGTCGGCACATGCAAGACAACTGTGGGTCCACGCTGCTTCAGGCCAGCCTTTGGCAAGGATTTCGCAGGAGATCCCAGCAGATATTGCCGGATTCGCCAAGAGAGCCGATGCCCATCAATGATGAATTGGCTGCCATGCGTAGTCATCGTAACCGCATTCACCGCTACAGCCAGCTCCTGGAACGCGAGCTGCCAGAGCACGATCGCAGCTATTTGGAAGGACGCTTGTCTGAAGAATGCCGCGCGCTTAGACGCCTGACAGACGCCGTTTTTCCCATCGCGCTTGGACTCCCGCGCAGAATTACTCTTTCCGTACGGTCAGCCGAGTAGAGTAGGCGGCTAGCACGTGGCTAAAATCCAGGTCACGCTGCCCGACTGTGCCATACCGTAAACCCAACGGCTCGCCACTCGTAAGCTAGTCCCCCGTGAAGTAACGCGAACAGCCTGAAGTTACGGGCTAGTTCGAGGAATGCCGGCGATTGATTTTGCCGGCAATCGCGATGGCGAGGCCGATTTCCTTGCAAGATCGAATGAGGTATTCCGTCGAATTCAATCGTGATCCTCTGCTCGTCGGAGTGCATGAGCGGAGGTTTTGATGCGGCCACGGGAGCGGCGCGAGACCGGCGAGCAGGATCTGTTTCGCTCCCTGCTCGATCAGATCATCGATAGAAAGCATTCGCTGGCGACGCTGGCGCGCACGGTGGATTGGGGCTTCCTGGAGCAGGCGTTCGGAATGGTCTACACGGACGGTCCTAGCCAGTCGCCGCTGCCGACGCGCTTGATCGCAGGGCTCGGGATCCTTAAGCACACCTATGACCTGTCCGACGAGGTCCTGTGCGAGCGCTGGGTGGAGAACCCCTATTACCAGTTCTTCTGCGGCGAGGAGTTCTTCCAGCACCGGCTACTGGTGTTCGATCACTCGTCGTTGAGGCGCTAGCGCAACCGTATGGGCGAGGAGCGGCTTCAGGCCCTGCTAAGAGAGCCTGTCGGTTGCCGTCAGGACCAAGGCGATCGAACCGTCGGAGTTCTCCCGGGTGATGGTCGACACGACGGTGCAGCCCAAGAATGTGATGTTTCGGACTGATGCCAAGCTTCTGAACCGAGCGCGCGAGAAGCTGGTGCGGCTGGCGCAGCTCACCCGGGTGCGTTTACTCCAGTCCTATGCGAGGGTGGGCAAGTTCGCCCAGATAAAACATTAGCGCTACGCCCATGCCAAGCGGTTCAAGCGTGCCAGGCGGGCGCTGAGACGATGCGTACCTATTTCGGCCGGGTAATGTGTCATTGTCAAGCTCACATTTTTGAACTCTCCAACGGCAAGGTGGTAGCGCTCGTGCCGTCGCAGCTGGTCAGGGTTGCGGAGACGGCACGGGCGCGGGTGATACATGGTTTGCCGGCCAGGCTTGGGATCGCTCGGACCGGTTGACGTCGTCGCTGGGGTCATGGTCCTTTCCGAGGTCGCGCAGCGCCTCATGATGATGTCCGGGTCGGGTGCCTCAACGTCTGCAGCGGAGTACGGTCAAGCCGCCACCAGCCGAATGAACGAGGTCGCCACAACACCGTCCCAGCTGGACATCGCCAGTCCGGCGGACCGGACCAGGAACTTCACAAATCGGATCAGGCTTCCTTCGCCTGGCCCCAGTCGAACGATGTGCCGTCTACCCAGATACAGTGAAGAACTAGGGCGATCTTCCGCGCGATAGCAACCTTTGCCTTTCTCATGCCAATCCGCTTGGCAAGCTTCATTCCCCAAGCCTTGAGAGAAGACCATTTCTTCGTCCGATAAAGCAGAACTGTCGCCGCTTCGAACAGGTAAGTTCGGAGAAGACGGTCGCCCCATCGGGATATCTTGCCATTGATATCCGTTTCGCCAGACTGACTGCGCCGCGGTGTAAGACCCAGATAGGCGCCGACGCTCGATGCTGATCGGAATCGCGATGGGTCATCGATCGTATGCCGGAACGTCAAGGCAGTCACCACACCAACACCAGGAACCGTCATTAAGCGACGCGTCGTCTCATCCGACCTCGCAAGCTGTCGGACTTCATCGTCGAACTTGCTTTGCTGCTTGCAGATCTGCTCATGGATCGACAGAAGCGGCGCGATCACACCGAGGAGCTGATGACCGTCAGCCAACAGGTCACGGACCAGATTGCGGAACTGCAGGCCTATCGCGCGTGGAAACAGCAGCCCGGATTCTTTGATCAGGCTGCGGACCTGGTTTTCGATATCTCGACGAATGGCCACGAGCCGGGATCTCGCGACGAGTATCGCGCGAATCTTCTGACTTTCCTCGCTCTTGACTTTGACTTCTCGATACCAGCCAACTCGCACCAGTTCGGCCAGACCTCGAGCATCATTCTGATCGCTCTTGTTCATGCGTACCGACAAGGCCGCGTGGGCATGCCGAGCGTCGATGCAAACCACCGGAAGATCGACCCTGCGAAGTTCATGCCACAGCCAACTCGCCATCGCGCCGGTCTCAAAGCCGATGCGCTCCGCCTGTGGCGCCCGCTTGCGAAGCAGTGCCGTGAGCGCCCCCGGGTCGGACTTGGCCTTCCCCTCGAACAAGACCTCGCCCTCTTCATTGACCACGCACATCGAAGTTTCTTTTTGCGATACATCGAGTCCGACATATTGCTTCATGACAGGTTCTCCGAATCGGTTGATTGCGAGAGCTCGATTCTAATGGAGCTTTTCGTGCCCACGAGCGCTGACCGCAATTACGTCATCGTTTGCAATATTGACCCCCCGTATTGCCTCACCTGAGGATGTTACTTTCGCTTGACGGATGTAGACCCCACTGTCAGCCGGTCCGAGGTTGCGTCATTGCTCGCAGGATCGGAGGGACTGGGGGACGTCGCGGAATGCCCATCACACGCAGCGGCGGCCCCAGTCCCGGGATCACCGGCCAGTGCCGCACCCTCAGCCGTGCGCGGGATGATCGTCTCGGCTGCTTTGCGTCTGAGCGATCGCAACAATCGCTGCACGATGGTGTGCTGCGGCGGACCGAATTGTTCGGGGCGTTGTTCAGCGAGGCGACCGAGAATTGCCAGCGCGGTTAGACGGGGCTCGGCCGCCAGCCAGCGCTCGATGTCGGCGAGGTGCGGATCGAGCATTGATGGCATTCTCATGCGCTTTTTGTATGGCTTTTGCAGACGCCGATGGATGATGCGCTGCTCCCCCAAATGCACATCATTGCCGAGCCTCTTCGCGAACGCTGCTGCGTTCGTTGTCGGTACCGGTGGGCTGGCTGCTGCCACGAGCTTGCCCGCTCGGGCGTCGACGCGCGTGCCGAGCTCCGCCTGGGCGTCTCTCATCTCGGCCAGCAGGGCCACAGGATCGAGCGTGCGATAAAGCTCTCGAAGACGCCGTTTGACGACCTTGCTCAACCTCGGATGCGCCAGTGCGCGTTCATAGGGCGTGGCTGGAACATGATAGCGCTTGATCACTTTGGCGCCCTCGCGTCGCTTGTCCTTCAGCTTGGGGAATGTCCGAAGTTTTGTGTAAGCGATCGACGACGGCAATCAGGATAGAAGGCAAAGGTAGCCGTTGCCCGGAAGATCGCCGTAATCCTGCACTGTATCTGGGTCGACGGCACATCGTTCGACTGGGCCAGGCGAAGGAGGCCTAACCCTATTTTTTAAGTTCCTGGTCCGGCCTGCCGGACTGGCGATGTCCGCTGGGACGGTGGTCGTGGCGACGGCTCCAGCATCTGCTGGTGGGCTTCGATCGGAATGCTGCTGTATGTTGGAGGGCTCTCGAAAAGATCCCCCTGACGACGCAGTTGCCCAGTGTCGCCCGATCAAGCCGCAGGCCCTGGCGCGCATAGATCTCGGACTGGCGGTAGAACGGCGTATGGTCGCCAAACTTGGAGACGATGTAGCGCGGCAATCTGGGTAGGAAGTGCGCGGCAATCAGGATGGCGAGGCGTGTCGCGGCCTGATGATGATTGCCGCGATGATTGTCGCGCGCAAGAGTTTTGTTGAACTCTGATTGTCGCGCAGCGTCAATCAGCGACGGTTTTGGTGTCGCGTGCGATGGCGGCCGTCCTGGACCGCGTTTTCGTTCGAGGGCGGTCCGTCTGCGATAGCTCTCGACGTTCATCTCGACGATGGTTGCGTGGTGAACGAGGCGATCGATAGCGCCAGGGTCATGGCGGGGTCCGGGAAGACCCTGTTCCATTCGCCGAATGGCTGATTGGCGGTGATCAGCATCGAGCGGCGCTCGTAGCGTGCACTGATGAGCTCGAACAGCACGCTGGTCTCGGCCTGATCCTTGGTGACGTAAGCGAGATCATCAAGATCAGGAGATCGAAGCGATCGAGACGATTGATGGCCGCCTCGAGGTTAAGCTCGCGTCGCGCTAGCTGGAGCTTCTGCACGAGATCGGTGGTCGGGTGAAGAGGACGCGCCATCCGTTCTCGATGAGGGCCAGGCCGATCGCTGCCGCCAAGTGGCTCTTTCCGCCGCCGGGCGGGCCGAACAACAGCAAATTGGCGCCCTTGCCCAGCCAGCTGTCACCGGCGGCGAGCGCCATCACTGCGCCTTTGAGATCATCGGCACGGCTTCGAAGTCGAAGCTGTCGAAGGTCTTTCCGGTGGGCAAACGTGCTTCGACAAGGTGTCGTTCGGTCCGACGGCGGCCGCGTTCGGCAATCTCGTGCTCGGCGATGGTCGCGAGGAAGCGGCCGGCCGGCCAGCCTTCCTTGTCGGACTGTTCGGCAAATTGCGCCCACAGCACCTTGATGGCAGGCAGACGGAGCTCATTGAGCAACAGATTGAGGCGCGCGGCATCAACCGTGTTCGTTACGCTCATGCGGCACCTCCGGTCTCGGCGGTACCGATGAGGCATTCGTAGGTCGCAAGCGGCACGAGCTGCACCACGACGTTCGGCAGGTTGGCGGGATCGGGGGCGAAGTAAGCACGTAGCCGGTTGAGGTCGGGCAGTTGGCCGGCCTCGAGGTCGGCGGTGAGCTGATCGGCGAGTTCGGTCTCGCAGCCGCGTTCATGAGCGAGCGCGAGGAGATCGACCATGATCCGGCAGGCTTTTTTGTCCGGCAAGCGTTCGCGCAAGCGATCGAAGGTCTTCCGATAGGCATCGCGCGGGAACAGCCGATCTCGGTAGACCAGATTGAGAAGTGCCATCGGCTTGCGCCGCAGGGAATGGATCACGTGCCGATAATCGACGACCTGGTCGTACTTGCCATTGGGATGCGGCCGCCCACGCGGCAAGGTGACGAGATGGGTGCCCCGACGAACACGTCGAGACGATCGTCGTAAAGGCGCACCCGCAGCCGGTGACCGATCAGGCGCGATGGCACCGTGTAGAACACCTTGCGCAGGGTGAAGCCGCCGGACGAGGTCACGCGGACGATCACCTCTTCGTAGTCGGAGGTGCGCCGATCGGGCAGCTCCTGCAACACCACGCGCTCGCTATCGATCCGCTTGGCGTTGCGGGCATTGCGGCGGCTGACGATCTCGTCGATGAAGCCGCGATAGGTGGCAAGATCGTCGAAGTCGACAGTTCCGCGCAGCAGCAAGGCGTCCGCGATTGCTCGCTTGAGATGACCGTGGGCCCTTCGATCGAGCCATTCTCGTGGCGACGCCTCGATTGTTGCGGGAAGGCCGCATGCCGTAATGGGCACAAAGGGCCTCGTATCGCTGCGTCAGATCGTCCCGTGCATCACGATTGAGATTGCAGAATGCGGCCGACAGACTGTCGGTCCGATGCTCCCGCGGCGCCCCACCGAGCGACCAGAGGGCATTCTGCAGGCCTTCCGCCAGGGCGACGAAGCTCTCGCCGCCAAGCACGACGTGGGCGTGCTCGAACCCGCAATAGGCCAAACGGAAGTGATAGAGACGATGATCCAACGGAGCACCCGCGATCGTCACACCCAACTCGTCCATGTCTGTGAAGTCGGAGAGGCCGAGTTGGCCAGGCTCGTGGGTTTGGCGGAAGATCACCTCCTGCTCCTCGCCGTGGACCGCCCGCCATGCACGGATCCGACGTTCCAGGGTACGACGGATACCGATGCCGAGATCCGGATGACGCCGTAGCATCTCCTCGAACACCGCCACCGGGCGTAAGCCAGGTGCCGCCTTCAGGATCGGGACGATCTCGGTCTCGAACACCTCGCTCAACGGGTCCGGTCGTCGCCGGCCGCGGGGCGCCTTCCTTTGCGATGGAAATCGGGGATCTCTCTCGATCCGATAGGCGGTCGACGCACTGAATGACGCCTTGGCCGCCGCCACTGGCGGGCTATCGGTCTGACGGTACTTCATGTAGAGCCTTCTGTGGTTGCCGCCCGCAATGCAAGAAGTTTCTGACCCTTTGGCGTGTGATCGAGTGCGGTCTTCTGTCAGGCCTTCCTTTACGGCATTTTCAGAAGCCGCTGGCCGGTATGGTGATCCGCGGACCAGGTCCAATTCTCATCTCCGAGCACGTCGGCTCTTTGGCTCTAGCTGGTTTCCTGATCCAGATCTGTTCGATCGTTGCGCCCATTCGGGTCGTCGCCTTCTCACACCCCCTTCGCCAACGTCAGGCTATTTCGTGCTGCATGCAGTCATGCCGTCACTGCCTGCGCTGGGTTCCGATAATCCTCCTTCCGGGTGAGCATGGCCCAAATCGTCCGAGCCATCTTGTTCGCCAAGGCGATCGCCACAAGCATGCGCGGCTTCCTCGCCAGCATCTGCGCCAGCCAGGATCCGCTAGGGATCGACTTGCGCCCGAGCCAGTTCAGCCGCGACATCGCCCCAACGATGAGCAACTGGCGAATGTCCGCCTGTCCTTCCTTCGAAACGCGTCCGAGCCTTTCCTTTCCCCCTGAGGAATGTTGCCGTGGGACCAAGCCGAGCCAAGCCGCGAAGTCTCGGCCACGTCGAAAGGCCGCCATGTCGGGCGCGAAAGCCTCGATCGCGAGTGCGGTCAGCGGGCCGACCCCCGGCATTGTCTGCAGCCGCTGCGCCGTGACCGTCCGCGTCGCCAACTTCTTGAGCTGCTCTGCCTTGGCATCGATCCGCTCCGTCTTGTAGGCGATCTGATCAATGAGACTCCGACATTCCTCGCGGACCAGTTCTGGTAGATCGCTGTTCGGATCTTCGAGGATTGCGTCAATGCGTTTAAGTTGTTCGATTCCTTGCGGGATGATATGGCCGAATTCGTAGAGAACAGAACGCAGCGCATTCACCAGATCGGTGCGCTGATGAACAAGGCGCTTCCGAGCCCGAAAGAGCACTGCCCTGGCCTGCTGTTCTTCCGATTTCGGCTCGACGAAGCGCATCTCGGGGCGCTGTGCCGCGATCACGATTGCTTCGGCATCAGCCGCGTCGTTCTTTTGGCGTTTCACAAAAGGCTTCACATATTGCGGAGCGATCAGTTTCACTTCATGGCCGAGCTTGACCATCTCCCGTGCCCAATAGTGGGCGCTGCCACAGGCTTCCATCACCACCACTGCCGATGGGTGGCCCGCCATGAACTTCCGAAACTGAAGCCGCGACAGTTTCTTTCGAAATTTCAAGTGTCCCGCCATTGACGCCCCGTGGAGCTGAAACACATTCTTGGCTAGATCCACTCCGATCACCGTATCCATCAATTTGCCGTCCTCTTCGCTTCGGGGTTCAAACACTGCGTTCTTGGCACATTACGATGCCGTCTGGGGAGGGCGGCAACCATCCCATCTCATCTGGTGATCTGTGATGTGTCGGCCGGGCACGCGAGTGATTCCTCTTGGCGGAAGAACCACTTGCATAATCCCGACCGGCCGCGATCACCAGTCGGCGCGGTCCTCCTCGGGATCGCGCCGACGCTGGGCTCGTAACTCCGGTCGGGCTACGCCCTCCCTACGTCACGAGCCCAGCGAAACTCTCTCACCTTGATTGACGCTGCCTTCCATCCTGATCGCCGCGCGACAAGACGATCACGTGCGCAATGGCCGCTTCGGTCGGCGGCCCGCTGAGTACGACGTGCTCCGGCGCATGCGCCTGCACGACAGTGCCGGAGTAGCGGCGGCAGATGTATTTCGGGCGGCGTGTGACCAGCACGCGCCATTGCGCCGGGATCACGTCAAGGCGCTTGCTGACGTCCTCGCCGATCTTCGTCATGGTCCGCAACCGCACGGGCAGAGCGTGCTCGCAGGCTCGATGATCCGTTCCACGCGCGGCAAATGGGCAGGCAAGCAGCCGCGATTGCGATGAGAACCTTGATCCGGTACGCTCCGCGATCGGCCCTTGATCACAGCCTCGGCTCTCTCCTGCGCCGCGTCCAGGATGCCTTGCGCGATCTCCACGTCTTCCAACGGTAAATGATACTGATCTGGCCGCAGCTTCTCGGATTTCGCGCCGAACCTGTCGCGCCGCAATTCGCCGAGGATGACCTCCAGCCGACGCTGCGCTTCCTCCGACGCCGCCAGCGCCCCCTGATGCTCGCTCAAGGCCGCCCGCGTTTGCGCCAAAAGGGCTTTCAGTTGTTCATTTTCGTCGCGCAGCGCCGCGATGCTCATGCGCTATTTCGAGCACATCGCCGCCGCGCGTGCCACGCTCAAAATAGCTGCCGAGTCATTCTGCCGCAGTTATCCCGCCGCCTGGGGGCGCCGTGCTTCTTCCGGGCGGACCAACCTCCAATCCAGCCCCTCGAACAGTGCCGCGAACATCGCCGGTGATATCCGCATCACGCCGTCTGCGATCGTTGGCCAAACGAACTTGCAACCTTCAAGACGCTTGTGCACCAACACCAGGCCCGTTCGATCCCAGACAAAAGTCTTGATCCGGTCCGCTCGTTTCGATCGGAACGCGAAGGCGCCTCCGCTGAATGGATCAAGACGAAGTATCTCCTGCACTTCGCCGTAAGCCCATCGTGGCGACAGTGGAAGTCGATCGGCCGGTTGCAATGTAACTCTTATCAGCAGCGGCCGCGATCATCGTGACGCTCGCACCTTGCGGATCACCCCGGACAGCTGCTCGCCATCTGTCGCCGTATCCGTCTGCAACACGACATCGTCGATTGCGGCGTCTCAAGCTTGATCGCGGAACTTGACACTCCTCCGACGCATCTCCCACGATCAGCGGCGCGAATGTCGGATGCGACTCGGATAAGTCGCCGAGAGTCTGTTATCCCGTGTCGCGGTGGCCGAGGGGCGCGCAAGCACGGAGCGACGCGCTAGCAGATCTACGATTGGCGACGGCAGTTTCGGGAGCGAGGCGTGTTGCCGCCGTGCGAGGCGGCTCTCAGCCTCCGAACGCACGCGGCGCCCCGAAGGTCCTCCAAGAACCTCCAGCCGGCTCACCGACCTCGCCGATGAGACGTCCAAATGGACATCCTTTTTGCCGTCTAATCCCATCTAAACCTCGATCCAAGCCGGACGCTTCTTCGCACAGCTATCCGCTCTCGCTAAGCGCTTACGCGCTCTCGTTCCGCATTCAACAAAAGCCTATAACGGCGTATACATCCGGGCCGCAGCCGGCACGCACTGTCAGCTATCATTTGCTACACGAGCCAACACGCAACATCGAGCGCCGCAGGCGCCTTCGTTCGCCTCGAATTCCGACGCCTGCGCGCCATGCTCGCACTATCTCTTCACAACCTGACACTACGTCAGGTTCGGCTCTGCTATCGTCGAGCTCTGTTGCACTTCAGGTACAGCAATTCGCGTAAGCGCTGATACAACGGCCACACTGGGGGCCATTAAAGAGAGTAACAACCGAAATGAAAAAGCAGTCACTCGTTTGCGCGAGCATTCTTGCGATGGCCGCTGCGACGTCCGCGTCTGCCGCAGATCTCGCCGCGCGTCCCGCATTTCCGAATACGCCGACGCCCAGCCCGGCTGTCATCGCGCTCTACGACTGGAGCGGCTTCTATGCCGGCGTCAATGGCGGCTGGGGCTGGAGCCATAACTCCTGGGATTTTCTCGGCTCTATCCCCGAGGGCTCTCACGACGCAACCGGCGGCACAGTAGGGGGCCAGATTGGATATCGTTGGCAATTCGGCAATACCGTGCTCGGACTCGAAGGGCTGGGCAACTGGGCCGATCTCAGCGGCTCAAACGTTAGCATTGCCAACCCGGGCACCACCAATCACACAAACATCGACGGTTTCGGCTTGCTGACCGGCCAGATTGGCTATTCGGCCGGCAACGTACTGCTCTACGCCAAAGCGGGCGCGGCTGTGGTAGGGAGCACTTATCGGATCACTAATTCGGCTGGCTTTCTGGGCGACGCGGATACCACACGTTGGGGAGGTACGGCCGGTGCCGGTCTTGAGATTAGCCTAACACCGAACTGGTCAGCTGGCATCGAGTACGACCACGTGTTCATGCCGGCTAGTGACGTTAGCTTCGCAACAGGACTAGGAAACGACCGCATTCGTCAGGACTTTGATCTCGTCACCGCCCGCCTCAACTACAAGTTTGGCTGGCCACTCGCGAGCAAATAAGGATCTCAGTTTCTCAATCAATGATCGAGGGCCCCGGCGCCTGCCGGGGCTCTTTGTCCAGGGTCATCGTCCTGTATCGCCGTCGGCCTTTCAATAGGTGTTATCAGCTCTCTTGATCCATGAGGGCTGCGTATAATTAGGCTCGCTTCGCCCGGCGATCACGGTCTGGCCTCCGACGAGTCCCTATATCGCCGCCTCAAGCTCGATGTTGGAAGCTTGATATTGCCACGGCGAGCCGTCCGGCATCGGCAACAGTGCGCATGCCAGCCGTATTCAAGCCGCGCTTAGTGAATGGCCTCCTGACCAAACCGCAACAGCGTCGCACCGGCTCGACGATTCTCCCTCGCTCGACGAGGGACTACCAACGCTGAGAGGTTTAATATTCCGCATGGTGGAGTATGTCACGTGCCCCAGCCATATTCATGGACAAAGTGAAGGTGCGATCATGAATAACTCTGCCGACCCCTCACGTACTCTTCGAACGTTAGAAACGTTGGAATCCAACGTTCGCCTGTACTCGCGTCTCTTCCCAGCGTGCTTTAGTCATGCGCGCGGGCCCTTTCTGCTAAGCGAGACGGGCGAACGGTTCATCGACTTCTTTTCCGGGGCTGGAGCGCTCAATTACGGCCACAACAATCATCAGCTAAAGGCAGCTATTACAGAATATCTGGGATCTGATGCTGTCGTTCACGGCCTCGATATGGCCACTCCGGCCAAGGTCGACTTTATGGAGACTTTCAACTCAGTTATTCTTCGTGAGCGGGGCTTGGATTATCGATTTCAATTTACTGGACCTACAGGTGCCAATGGCGTTGAGGCGGCATTGAAGCTGGCGCGTAAAGTAACCGGGCGCCACAACATCATTTCATTCACACGTGGTTATCATGGCCTCAGTCTCGGCGCCGCGGCTGCGACCAGCAGTCGCTTTCTTCGCGAAGCCAGTGGAGTCCCCCTGTCCGGCGTCACGATAATGCCCTATGATGGTTATCTTGGAGATGAGATTGATACGGCGGAGCACCTGCGGAACATATTGCTGGACTCTAGCAGCGGCATCGATGCGCCAGCCGCCATTCTCCTTGAAACAGTACAGGGGGAGGGCGGCATCAACGTCGCTCAAAAGGAATGGCTACGATCCGTACAAGCCCTAGCGGCAGAGATTGGAGCCATATTTATCGTCGACGATATTCAGATGGGTTGCGGCCGTACTGGCGATTTCTTCAGCTTTGAGTTCGCCGAGTTGTCACCAGATGTCGTAATATTGTCGAAGTCCTTAAGTGGATATGGTCTGCCGTTATCCATGTTGTTGATCAAAGAGGCAATTGATATATGGGAACCGGGAGAGCACACGGGCACCTTTCGAGGAAATAACCTAGCGCTTGTCTCTGCAACTGCAGCTTTGAATATCTACTGGCGCACTGAGATCTTTTCGCAAAGCATTTATCGACTGGGAACGCTGATGCGTCACCGGCTTAATGCTATTGCGCGCGCGCATGGAGACCACTTCACTGTCCGCGGCCGCGGAATGGCGCTCGGCTTTGATTGCCGAAATACTCACCTCGCTGAGACTGCAGCACGCAAGGCGTACGATAGGGGCCTCATCATTGAACGATGCGGCCCGGCGGACGAGGTCATCAAATTCTTTCCTCCGCTAACGATCGACCCGGAGACGCTGACTAAGGGTTTGGACATCTTTGAAGATAGCTTAGCGGAAGCAGCCCCGCTCTGACATGACATCTGCATCGGGCCTCGCTGCCTCGGCGAGGCCTCACGCCAGACGCTTGATCACCGCGGCAGGCTAGCACCTGTTCCGCATCTCGCTGGTGCTACACTTCGAGTACCACGACCGTCTAACTCTTGTTTCTCCCTGAACATGTTCCAGCTTCAGTCGACTAGCTCCCTGGGGACGGGCCTAGTCGTCGGGCAGGTCGCCTACCCGCATCACACTGCGGCCCAGGTCAACCTGGACTCGGATACGGATACGCTAACCGCCCGCACTCACGGTGAGCCCGGCTACAGAACCAGTAGGCTAACGAAGGCCGTTTGCATGTTGGGCGCGCGGTAATTGGTTGCGCATCACTTGCCTGGCAGGCACCTGGCAGATCGTGCGTTCTGGCGTTGCGTAACTCAACTGCCCAGTAGCGGAATGCACTTATCGAAGGATCGGTCCGCTCGGCGATGGTCATCGTGACAAGCCATCTCAAGACTTCTACAAGGGAGGTGAAGTTGCCGCTGACGACTCATTTCCGCGGTGAGTAGCCGGCTCTCCCGACCTGCAGCGCGGTATATCGCCAATCAGGAGGTGATGGCTAGTGAGGTGCTTCCACCCCACTAGTGCGGAGCTCTGCATGGACCCTCTGAGCACAGTAAGAAGCGGCCTCAAGATCTCGCAATTCGTATGTCTTTGGCTTGGACCCGGTGAGCGCTAAAACAACAATCTTCTGCGCACTCCTCACGGGGTGGATGCCTTCCCGATGCAGAGCGGTAAGCGCGGCCTCCGCGTCATGCGTCAAATACCCCTCGGGGCTTTCATCCTGCTCGAGATCGATCCACATGATACCAAGCCTTCGTAAAACGTCTTCAGCATTACGTTTTTCGAAGACGCTTTGAAATGCACCCCGTGTTGCTGACGGGTTGATGACCACGCAAACCCCGCCTCCTGCGTCAGTCACCAAAGTACCGGCCATCTCATTCGGCAGTAACGATTTGCAGGAGATGGCTATTCTCCGGCCGGCAGCATAGTCGATTGCGCCATGGTGAAGCACTTTCGCCCCGCAGCGTGCTATCCGACTTGCGTTGGCATAGGAGACTGTCGGGAGCAGCCTTGCTTGCCTCACAATCCTCGGATCGGCGGAGTAGATGCCACAGACATCCGAGTAGACTTCGCAAACGCCACTTCCCACCATATCGGCGGCTATTACCGCAGTCAAATCCGAGCTATTGCGGCCGAGCATTGAGACCCGTCCACCTTCATCCAGACCCTGCGCTCCGGCAAGGATTACCACGCGGCCATAATCGAGCGCCTTTAGCAGCGGTTTGTTGTCGACCTCCTCGATGACCGTCCTACCTAGAACCAAGGATGTCTTGATTCCAATCGAATAGCCAAAGAGCGATGATGTCGGCACCGAGTGTCTTTGCAATGCTGCCTCAAGAAGTCCAGCGGAAATCATTTCTCCCGCTGTCAGGACGGTGTCCAAGGCAACGGTGCTGCAGATTTCATTCACAGAGAGCGCTAGAGACTTCAGTACGTCCGTCTGGCCGTGCATCGCGCTAACGACGACCACGACTTGCCGCGCGTCATTTGCAAGCCTATCTACTATATGTCTGGAGACAGCGCGGTACGCCTCCGCATCACGAAAGCTCGATCCCCCAAACTTCATTACTTTGATTGACATGCGCCGTGGCCCAACGTGCGAGATCACTTGCTTTAACTCACCCGGCGCCGCATTAGATCAGACGACGAGCCGCTTCGCGCGCTCGACATCCGGCTGCTTCTTGAGAGCTGCTCCTCGCGCTAGGCTTGTCATCGTCGCAGCAATAGCTGTACCACGAGATAGCTCACGATTAGCGCCGCCCGGCATCTCGCTGGCGGCTTGGGCGTGTTGCGGCAGCACAGGACGATGCACCTAAACAATGGCGCGCTAGTTGCCTGAGACCTCCATCCCGCGTTGTTCGATGTCGCCCATCTTGATTGTTGCGGTTGCCACAAAGGTCGATCGGGCCGCTAGTTCACACACCGCAGCGAGCTCCGTCGTACTGCATCACTACCTGAGATCATCAACAAGGGACATGAGCGGCATCCGGCGTACTGGCTTGGCACACCTCTTGCTGATGCTTCCACTGAACAGATCTCGGGAGGCCTCTTGCTCAGTCCGTTGAATGATGTCCGGCACGCCGCGTTGTTGCTGCCCGGTCTCCGGCACTTGCCGCCCCAGACCTGCGATGGAGCGACGTGTTTCGCCCGGTTCACTCGAACGGGCGACCCACTGCGCCGAGCCAGAATTTGGCCAAATACGGCCTTGCACGGAAGAGCTCGCCTCTGGGAACGCGTTCCCAAGATGGTGCTGCGACCGCAGCGGCAAGCGGAGCGTTGCAAAAAGCGCTCCGGACCCTATGCCACCCTCGGCGGGGACAGCACCAAGCGATTATATGCGCTCTACCTCAGCCCGGGCCCCGCCGGGACACAAAGCCCTCGCTTTTTTTCAGCTGGAGCGACCACCGCCGGTAAGCAGTCCGGTCCTGCGCCTGTTAACAATCGAGGCGCGCCAATCGTGTCAGGCCAAGAACGTATTGTGTGGAAAGGCCGGACGATGACACACGCCTGCGGCGTAGGTCGCCGCGACAACTTCGATGCGAAACCCGGCAAAAACTATGGCCTCTGGCAATCAGAACGCAGATTCTATTTGCCAACTGGACAGTTCATTGTCGTGGCGCCCTCGTCTCGGTTCACCAGAACCAGACTATCAACAGCAGGCCGCATCCTTGGCCTCCCCACAGGCGGCCATCAAACATTCTATGAAGATAGAGCGAGAGGGGACTCTGCGCCTGTAGGGCGGGAGATCGCCTTGCGCTTCCATATCCACAACCGTCTGCGTGCCGAACATCAATTGGTAACTCGCATACAGACGCCGTACATCAGCCGGGGAGAGACCTTACAATGAGCCTGGGATATCAGCAGAATGTTCGGCAATCGCAATCAGCCGTACTATCGCCGCGCCTGGCGAAGGCGATAAAGCTGCTGAAATTGTCTAATCTCGATCTGGCTGATTTCGTGGAGGAGGAGCTCGAGTGCAATCCATTGCTGGAGCGCGACATAGACATGCTGACGCAAGAGGATGCCGGAACAACGACCGACCTCTTCAGCGAAGCCAGCGGTCCGGACGACGCTAGTGATCTTGACAGCGACGCGTTCGACAATAGCCAACAAGACGGCTTGAGCGTAGACCCTGGCACTCGCCCCGAGCTCGACGCGGCGCCCAGCCCGGAGCTTGACGATCTTCATTCCGAGCCATTTGATGAGGACATTCCTCAGAATTCGGACCAAGATCGGCTGGACGTCGGCACAGAGGCGTCCCGCAGCCGATCTTGTCAGGAAGACTATAATCTAGAGGCGTGCGTACCGAAAGAGATCACCCTCCGCGATCATTTGACCGAGCAGCTCGGACTCGCGCTGACGTCGCCCACAAAGCGACTCATCGGACGCTATCTAATCGACCTCGTCGATGACGCCGGATACTTGCCGCAAGACCTAGGAAATGCCGCCAAACGGCTGGGGGCCTCGCAAACAGATGTTGATCTCGTTCTGGCAACATTGCAGACGTTTGACCCTCCTGGCGTCTTCGCTCGTTCTTTGAAAGAATGTTTCGCGATCCAGCTGCGCGAGCGCAACCGCTATGACCCAGCGATGCAGGCACTGGTTGAGAACCTCGCTCTTGTACCTGAGGGGGTTCCTGCCCTGCGCAGCGTTTGCGGAGAGAGCGATGAGGACATCGCCGATATGATTGCGGAACTTCGGTCACTCGACTCGAAGCCGGGACATAAGTTTGGTTCGGTGCGCCTGGAACTTTTGATCCCAGATGTCTTTGTTCGCCGGGGTCATCACCACAATTGGGTAGTCGAGCTGAACAGTGAAGCGTTTCCCAGCATTTCGCTGAATCAGGTTTATTATCGCGATTTCAAGGGCAAAATGCGCAACCGTAATGACAAGGCCTACCTGGCCAATAAGTGGTCTGATGCACGCTGGCTGGTAAGTTCACTTGAGAGACGTGCGAACACAATCTTGAAAGTTGCGAGCGAAATTGTGCGTCAGCAACATGACTTTTTCTCCTACGGCGTAGAGCATCTACGACCCCTCAATCTGAAAGCAGTGGCCGACGCCGCGGGGGTGCATGAGTCCACCGTTTCACGCGTAACGAACAACAAGTACATGGCCTCCAATCGTGGACGGTTCGAGCTCAAATACTTCTTCAAACCATCCATTGCTTCAGCCGTCGGCGAGACGGCTCACTCGGCAGAGGCTGTTCGCCACCGCATTAAGAGGCTCATCGACTCCGAGGCCCAAGCATCAGTGCTCTCAGATGACGCAATCGTCGAGCTATTGCGTTCCTCTGGGATCGATATAGCGCGCCGGACGGTCGCAAAATACCGTGGCAAAATGGGCATCCCTCCGTCCGTGGAGCGACGGCGCCAGAAGCAAGCTGCTCTCGGCTATGTTTCCTCAACGACTCCGCTCAATTCCCCAGACCGTACGGAGGCGGCTTGATCCTATTGAAGGATTTCGTTCACAGCGGCGGAGAAACGCATAGTTGAGCTGTCAGGCAGGACCATCAAGCTTGCTAGGCGCCGGGGATTGCCCCCAACCGCCTAAAGCCCTTAGATTGAAGACGGCCAATTGGGGCGTTAAGTCGCCCCGACGGCCGTTCTGCTAGGCTCAGGGGCAACGGCTGCATCCTTTCGCAGCCCCGATGGCCCCGCGTGAGCGTGATCCTCTCTCAGGCTGCTACGCGATTTTCATAAGCAAGAAATGGGTTGACTGGTTTAAGCAGGGCATCCGAAGCATCGATTGGAGCTCTGCCGCTAAATTGCTTGGTCAACCCTGCACTGATGAACCATAAGATGCCATCGGCGAGCATCCTGTGGGACGCTTGAACACTTCGTCTCACAAGATCGCCGTGTTGATGCCTAGGCCGCTCCTCGACGGGTAGATACCGCGCCTCAAATGCTGAGAAACGAAGAGACGTTCGATCCAATTGACGCAAGCTCCGCTGCCAGCACCCTGCCGGGGCATGGTGTAGCTGACGGTAGGTTACCTGCGATTTTCCGGCAGGCGGGTCGGAAGGCATCAGCCTGCCACGTCGGGCAGACCGACGATGAATTCATCGCTTAATGGCGCGATGCTTTCCGGCGTCATGTAGCGGGCGCCTGGACCGCACATTCGTCGTTCTGCTCGACAGGGTCGCATCGATTAGGTCGGCGATTGCGTCTCCGTTAGGGAAGATGCCGACGACCTCGGATCGCCGCTTGATCTTGCCGTTGAGGCGCTCGATCGGATTGGTAACCGGTATTTGAGTTTCTCGGTGCCGATGTCCCGCTGCGATATTCAAGATAGTGGCGTATGGTGCAACCATCGGGAGAGAGGCACCGGGAGCACCAAGGTGCGGGCAGGCCGATGCATACGATCAGCCACGAGCTCGGGTTAGTAGCTGGCCGCCTCTGCGACCAGCCCGGTTGCGCTGAGAGCGCGCATCCGTAGTTGTCGTGTCGCCCGTAGCTCCCGTCATGTGGTCTGATTTGGCAGGAGGTGCAAGTGCGACGGGTGATTGACATCGACGTCCGAACCTCGGAGAGGTGGTGGTTTGGGAGGATGGCAGCCTCCGACATGCGGGCCGTATTGATATAGACGCGGACTGCGTTGGACGGTTTTGGCAAGACCCTGCTGGCCAGTGATGCGGTGGTGGTCGAAGCGACCGCGAACAGAGTGGCGGTGTCGCCGGTTCTGGCGTCGTTCGTGGCACGCGTGATTGTCGCCAATTCGCATCAGGTGAAGGCGATCGCCCAGGCTCAAGTCGAGACCGACAAGATCGATGCCGGCACACTCGCGTGTCTGCAGGCGCCCGCGGCACCTGCCGCAGATCCGGACGCCTGACGCAGAGACGGAACGCAAGCGTCGGCTAGCGGCGCGGCGCTACCAGGTCGTGCGGCATCGCGCGGCTCAAGAACGAGGTGCAATCGATCCTGCACGCGCACCTGATCCCGAAGTGCTCCAGGCCTGCTCGCGGTCCCCGAGATCGTCCGCGCCACTTGTCGGGCCAAGCGCGCGTCCGCCGGGTTTCAGCAACGGTGCGCTTGATCTAACACCAGGCAGTACGATTATTGTTAGTTTTGCGCCAGCTGCCCATGTTAGATGTCCAACGATGGCAGCATGGGCGCTGCAACTGCTGCCGCGCATACCGTCATGGACCGCCTACATGCGGCAAGAGCCTCTCCCTCATAGCGCCAGGACCTATCTCAGGAGATTGAGCGTCACTCTCAAGCTTCTGGGCAACGGCCCAAATGTTCTGCGGCCGAGGCAATGCTGCGAGCAGGAGCATAGTCTCTCCCACACTCCTACATCACCAGAACCAAAACGGCAGAGCAACCTAGTCGGCAGTTGGTCCCGTTGTCATAAGGCGCGGCACGCTACTTGCTTAACGGCCAATGAGAATAGATGCATTGGTCTCTCGCGAGAACAGGTGCTCGATGACTTTTGTCAGGATACTTCTGCCAACACTTTGGCGCCGAGGCGCTGCAATCGCAAGCGGCGGTGCATCTTATATCCGAAGTAGCGACATGAGCTCTCGCTTGGATTCCATGCGAGCGGCCACAGCTGCCCCCACTAGCGCCGTGTCCGCTTTCACCGCCGTAGATCTCATCCAAACCGACCGGCGCACTTGCTCGACCGCTTTGCGCCGAGCGGTGCGCCTGACGGCGAATGACGGTCACCACCACCTTTCACTCTTCTTCCAACCTGCGTCGCTCGGACATGCGATAATGACGCCTTGCGTTGAGCAACGGCAAGCTGACAGTGCACCAAAGTCCGCAATCTTGTCGCGCCGCGATCGCACTTTTCATGGAGCACAAGCGAGCGCATCAAGTGAGATACGCAATTGTATGGCATACCGACGGCTTTTTACCTTCTTTCGCAATCTTACATTGTTCTACAGCGCCCTTGCGTGCGGCATGAGCTTCGCTGGCTGAGTGCGTACTTTTTGTTAGCTTTTGAAGACGCCGGAGTTCGACACATGGCAACAGGTATCGTGAAATGGTTCAACGCAAGAAAGGGATATGGCTTCATCAGACCGGATGACGGAGGTCCGGACGTATTCGTACACGCCAGCGCGGTCGCAAAAGCCGGAAGAAGCGACTTAGCCGAAGGCATACGAATTTGCTACGAGCTCAGGACCAGTGCGGCAGGCCGAACCTTTGCAGAGGACCTCAGCATCCCCTAGACCCTTTGTCCGCCCTGTGAGGTGACGGGCGGCCCCGCGGCAAGCTCCTATCGAGGGTTGCGCCGGATGGTCCGGCGCCGAACCCCAAGCATGGGGAGCGGGCCTGATGAACCATAGCATTTTCGTAGGGCTGGATGTACACAAGGCAACGATTTCGGTTGCGATGGCCCAAGGAGTGCGCGGCGAGGAAGTTCGCAACTTAGGGATCATCCTAATCGCGCCGACCAATCAACAAGCGGGCAAAGAGCCCAGGTCAAGCTGTGCATCCTCTATCACCCCTTGTCGGCGGCCAGCAAAGCCGGGGTGATCGTCACCACCGCCATTGCACGCGAGATGGTCGGCTGCCTGTGGGCGACGCTCTTCAAGTAAGAACTCGGCCCGGCCGCGTGTGAAGAGCGCTGGTCGAGCGTATCGGTGCCAGGGCGGGAGGCAGGGCGCGGTGGGGACTCCTCGTATGAGCCGGCATTGTCGACGCTCGCTCGCAGATCTCGCCGCAAGTCCAGCACGGGACCTATTTGACGCTGGATCGAACGAAGCCACGTCTTGTGAGCGTGTAACTATGGGGGCTTGATCTAGGCTGTAGCGCGGCAATCTGGGTAGGAAGTGCGCGGCAATCAGGATGGCGAGGCGTGTCGCGGCCTGATGATGATTGCCGCGATGATTGTCGCGCGCAAGAGTTTTGTTGAACTCTGATTGTCGCGCAGCGTCAATCAGCGACGGTTTTGGGTGTCGCGTGCGATGGCGGCCGTCCGGGACCGCGTTTTCGTTCGAGGGCGGTCCGTCTGCGATAGCTCTCGACGTTCATCTCGACGATGGTGGCGTGATGAACGAGGCGATCGATAGCGGCCAGGGTCATGGCGGGGTCCGGGAAGACCCTGTTCCATTCGCCGAATGGCTGATTGGCGGTGATCAGCATCGAGCGGCGCTCGTAGCGTGCACTGATGAGCTCGAACAGCACGCTGGTCTCGGCCTGATCCTTGGTGACGTAAGCGAGATCATCAAGAATCAGGAGATCGAAGCGATCGAGACGATTGATGGCCGCCTCGAGGTTAAGCTCGCGTCGCGCTAGCTGGAGCTTCTGCACGAGATCGGTGGTCGGGTGAAGAGGACGCGCCATCCGTTCTCGATGAGGGCCAGGCCGATCGCTGCCGCCAAGTGGCTCTTTCCGCCGCCGGGCGGGCCGAACAACAGCAAATTGGCGCCCTTGCCCAGCCAGCTGTCACCGGCGGCGAGCGCCATCACCTGCGCCTTTGAGATCATCGGCACGGCTTCGAAGTCGAAGCTGTCGAAGGTCTTTCCGGTGGGCAAACGTGCTTCGACAAGGTGTCGTTCGGTCCGACGGCGGCCGCGTTCGGCAATCTCGTGCTCGGCGATGGTCGCGAGGAAGCGGCCGGCCGGCCAGCCTTCCTTGTCGGACTGTTCGGCAAATTGCGCCCACAGCACCTTGATGGCAGGCAGACGGAGCTCATTGAGCAACAGATTGAGGCGCGCGGCATCAACCGTGTTCGTTACGCTCATGCGGCACCTCCGGTCTCGGCGGTACCGATGAGGCATTCGTAGGTCGCAAGCGGCACGAGCTGCACCACGACGTTCGGCAGGTTGGCGGGATCGGGGGCGAAGTAAGCACGTAGCCGGTTGAGGTCGGGCAGTTGGCCGGCCTCGAGGTCGGCGGTGAGCTGATCGGCGAGTTCGGTCTCGCAGCCGCGTTCATGAGCGAGCGCGAGGAGATCGACCATGATCCGGCAGGCTTTTTTGTCCGGCAAGCGTTCGCGCAAGCGATCGAAGGTCTTCCGATAGGCATCGCGCGGGAACAGCCGATCTCGGTAGACCAGATTGAGAAGTGCCATCGGCTTGCGCCGCAGGGAATGGATCACGTGCCGATAATCGACGACCTGGTCGTACTTGCCATTGGGATGCGGCCGCCCACGCGGCAAGGTGACGAGATGGGTGCCCCGACGAACACGTCGAGACGATCGTCGTAAAGGCGCACCCGCAGCCGGTGACCGATCAGGCGCGATGGCACCGTGTAGAACACCTTGCGCAGGGTGAAGCCGCCGGACGAGGTCACGCGGACGATCACCTCTTCGTAGTCGGAGGTGCGCCGATCGGGCAGCTCCTGCAACACCACGCGCTCGCTATCGATCCGCTTGGCGTTGCGGGCATTGCGGCGGCTGACGATCTCGTCGATGAAGCCGCGATAGGTGGCAAGATCGTCGAAGTCGACAGTTCCGCGCAGCAGCAAGGCGTCCGCGATTGCTCGCTTGAGATGACCGTGGGCCCTTCGATCGAGCCATTCTCGTGGCGACGCCTCGATTGTTGCGGGAAGGCCGCATGCCGTAATGGGCACAAAGGGCCTCGTATCGCTGCGTCAGATCGTCCCGTGCATCACGATTGAGATTGCAGAATGCGGCCGACAGACTGTCGGTCCGATGCTCCCGCGGCGCCCCACCGAGCGACCAGAGGGCATTCTGCAGGCCTTCCGCCAGGGCGACGAAGCTCTCGCCGCCAAGCACGACGTGGGCGTGCTCGAACCCGCAATAGGCCAAACGGAAGTGATAGAGACGATGATCCAACGGAGCACCCGCGATCGTCACACCCAACTCGTCCATGTCTGTGAAGTCGGAGAGGCCGAGTTGGCCAGGCTCGTGGGTTTGGCGGAAGATCACCTCCTGCTCCTCGCCGTGGACCGCCCGCCATGCACGGATCCGACGTTCCAGGGTACGACGGATACCGATGCCGAGATCCGGATGACGCCGTAGCATCTCCTCGAACACCGCCACCGGGCGTAAGCCAGGTGCCGCCTTCAGGATCGGGACGATCTCGGTCTCGAACACCTCGCTCAACGGGTCCGGTCGTCGCCGGCCGCGGGGCGCCTTCCTTTGCGATGGAAATCGGGGATCTCTCTCGATCCGATAGGCGGTCGACGCACTGAATGACGCCTTGGCCGCCGCCACTGGCGGGCTATCGGTCTGACGGTACTTCATGTAGAGCCTTCTGTGGTTGCCGCCCGCAATGCAAGAAGTTTCTGACCCTTTGGCGTGTGATCGAGTGCGGTCTTCTGTCAGGCCTTCCTTTACGGCATTTTCAGAAGCCGCTGGCCGGTATGGTGATCCGCGGACCAGGTCCAATTCTCATCTCCGAGCACGTCGGCTCTTTGGCTCTAGCTGGTTTCCTGATCCAGATCTGTTCGATCGTTGCGCCCATTCGGGTCGTCGCCTTCTCACACCCCCTTCGCCAACGTCAGGCTATTTCGTGCTGCATGCAGTCATGCCGTCACTGCCTGCGCTGGGTTCCGATAATCCTCCTTCCGGGTGAGCATGGCCCAAATCGTCCGAGCCATCTTGTTCGCCAAGGCGATCGCCACAAGCATGCGCGGCTTCCTCGCCAGCATCTGCGCCAGCCAGGATCCGCTAGGGATCGACTTGCGCCCGAGCCAGTTCAGCCGCGACATCGCCCCAACGATGAGCAACTGGCGAATGTCCGCCTGTCCTTCCTTCGAAACGCGTCCGAGCCTTTCCTTTCCCCCTGAGGAATGTTGCCGTGGGACCAAGCCGAGCCAAGCCGCGAAGTCTCGGCCACGTCGAAAGGCCGCCATGTCGGGCGCGAAAGCCTCGATCGCGAGTGCGGTCAGCGGGCCGACCCCCGGCATTGTCTGCAGCCGCTGCGCCGTGACCGTCCGCGTCGCCAACTTCTTGAGCTGCTCTGCCTTGGCATCGATCCGCTCCGTCTTGTAGGCGATCTGATCAATGAGACTCCGACATTCCTCGCGGACCAGTTCTGGTAGATCGCTGTTCGGATCTTCGAGGATTGCGTCAATGCGTTTAAGTTGTTCGATTCCTTGCGGGATGATATGGCCGAATTCGTAGAGAACAGAACGCAGCGCATTCACCAGATCGGTGCGCTGATGAACAAGGCGCTTCCGAGCCCGAAAGAGCACTGCCCTGGCCTGCTGTTCTTCCGATTTCGGCTCGACGAAGCGCATCTCGGGGCGCTGTGCCGCGATCACGATTGCTTCGGCATCAGCCGCGTCGTTCTTTTGGCGTTTCACAAAAGGCTTCACATATTGCGGAGCGATCAGTTTCACTTCATGGCCGAGCTTGACCATCTCCCGTGCCCAATAGTGGGCGCTGCCACAGGCTTCCATCACCACCACTGCCGATGGGTGGCCCGCCATGAACTTCCGAAACTGAAGCCGCGACAGTTTCTTTCGAAATTTCAAGTGTCCCGCCATTGACGCCCCGTGGAGCTGAAACACATTCTTGGCTAGATCCACTCCGATCACCGTATCCATCAATTTGCCGTCCTCTTCGCTTCGGGGTTCAAACACTGCGTTCTTGGCACATTACGATGCCGTCTGGGGAGGGCGGCAACCATCCCATCTCATCTGGTGATCTGTGATGTGTCGGCCGGGCACGCGAGTGATTCCTCTTGGCGGAAGAACCACTTGCATACCCCCGCCGGCCGCGATCACCAGTCGGCGCGGTCCTCCTCGGGATCGCGCCGACGCTGGGCTCGTAACTCCGGTCGGGCTACGCCCTCCCTACGTCACGAGCCCAGCGAAACTCTCTCACCTTGATTGACGCTGCCTTCCATCCTGATCGTCGCGCGACACTAGGCGCCCGTCGGCGCGATTGACTCGATGTCCGCGAGCGAGTGTGGCCGCCGGTTGTCGCTGAACTGGCAGCAAAGAACGCTGCCTATACCGGGACGCGACTTGCACGAGCGGCTCAGGCGCCACAGTTTGCTCGTTTTGACCGATGGCGGCGACGGTGCGAGGAACGCGATGCTCCAGCTGAAGCGGCAGGCCTGCTGTAGAGTGAGGGCAGCTGTGCTACGTCTGATTATGGGATCAACACCAGAACGCAACTGACGTCCCCGTCTGTCAGACTCGGGACAGTTGTCGCACTAACATGGCGTCGCGACGCTCTCGCAATGGTGCTCAGAATCCCCTAACTCATTTATACGTGTCAGAACTGTCATGCTCCCGCCGATGGCATCGGACTTGCTGATCCTCTCCTTGAGAGGCTTGCCCGGAGCTACTCCGGGGAGGTTTATTTGGCCCTGGAGGGGAATTGTAAATGGCGGAGAAGGCGTGCTCGAGATGCGGTCGATATCAATAAGATCAGGCTACGCGCTGACCAATACGTCCATTATCCAAGATACTGTTCGACCGATCCCACCTTCGGGCGCTCACGACCGCCTAAAACGGTAAAGCATGGAGCGCGCGGTGATCTTGGCACTCTGCGTGGCCGCTCTCGCAGCCGGTGGAGTGCTGCTTTCGTTCGCCAAGCAAGCGCTATACGTCTTGGCATTGGGGTAGGAAAGTAGCGTAGCGATCATGTGGCTGTGGCACTTGATTGGCGGCAGCCAATATTTGGATCAGCAGCACTGGCTGCGCAGGCCGCCAGGCGGGAGCTTTTTGACGACATCTTGGAGCCGACTGTCGAAACGACCGTGATAAGGAGTCGAACGATGAGCAGCTGGAAGTCCCTATTGAGCTGTACGGTGGTGGGAGTCCTGATGGTTGTCCAGTTGGAGCTGGCGACGGCAGCGCCGATGCCGAGGAGTGTCGGAGTCGTGCAGGCCTTTCCTGGAGGCACGACCACGATGTCCCCTGTCTCTCACTGCAACTGCGAACGGAGGATCTCCAGTCTTGCAAGAGCCGAACTCTTCCGTGGCGCAAGTACGAGCGGCGGCTGTTATGGCCCTTATTGCGTATATGCGGAGCCGCCTTATGGATACCCTCCGGTCAGTTATGGCTGCAGTCCGTACCATACCGGCCCGCGGTCGTACCCGTTCCGCGCATATCCCTGCCACGGTTATAGGCACGGTTGTTACGGACGCCACTGTTGTTATCGCCAGTACGACTGCCCGGATTTGTGACCGACCGGCGAGACGAAACTGTCGGCTACTGGTGAAGCGGATCTATAGCAAGGAGCAATATAAATGACCCCGATGTATGGTCCGGCCGTGCGTTGCAAGTGGTTTCGCCGAGCTGGCGGTGAGCGGTCTTGCATCAATGTATCCGGCCTTTGATTGGAGCATTTGCTCCGGCCACCATGGATATCAGCGCGCGTGCGTTCTCGTTAGCGGACAGGCCTCGATTGGACCATTCGGGTCACCAGTGTTCGCATGCGCCGGGAAGACCGAACCTCCATCTCGTCTCATCCTCTCGCAGACCTCGGCTGGAAATTATTGATAGGGGCTTACGTCATCGCTTGCTCCTCATTTTGCTCAGTTCCTTTGTTCGAGCCAAGGGCCGTTCCTTCGTCCCGGCCCGCAGAACGTCGATCGCGTCGCGCGCAGGGGCGGTCAAGGCCAGCCGTCGCGCTTGGCTTGCGGCTGGCTCCGGCGTTGCCAGGCTGCGCCTTGACCGCGCCCAGCACGGCGCGAGGATCAAGCGGGTCGGACGCCTGCATCGTCAGTCCTCGTCAGCTCGAAGGCGCGTCCTTTGGCCAGCACCGCCCAGGCGATGCGGGCAAGCTTGTTGGCGAGCGCGATCGCGAGCACGTTGTGGTGCAACCGCCTTTTGGCGGCTTCGATCCAGGACTTGAGCCCATAACTTTCCCAGTTCTTTATCCTGACCAGCACAACGCACGCCGCCTGCACGAACAGAACGCGCAGGTAGCGATTGCCGCGCCTCGAGATTTTGCCGAGGATCGTGCGGTCTCCCGTCGAGATCTGCTTGGGCAAGCCAAGCGCCGAAGTCGCGGCCTTTGGAGAATACGTCTCCGGTGCCGATCGCGGCCACCATGGCGCTCGAAATGATCGGCCCGATGCCAGGCACCGTCATTAGGCGCGAGCATGCCTGATCTTGACGGGCCAATGCTTCAATCTCGCCGGAGAGGCCATCGATGCGCTGATCCAGCCGGTGCCAGTCGCCTGCCAGCTCCTCGATGACACGCAACATGCGTGGCGACAGGGCATCGGCGCGCGTCGCAAGGATGGTGGGCAGTTCGGTGCGCAAGAAGCCGATACCTTGGCGCACGGCGATCCCGCGCTCCAACATGAAGGCGCGAATCTGGTTGATGATGCCGGTGCGTTGCGATACCAGCCGCTCGCGCACCCGGTGCAGCGCCTGCAGATCCAGTTGCTCCGCGGTCTTGGTCGCCACGAACTTCATCGTCGGGCGCTGCACGGCTTCGGCAATCGCTTCGGCGTCATTGAAGTCGTTCTCCTGTCCCCTGCTATAGGGGCGGACATATTTGGCCGGCATCAACCTCGCATCGTGACCAAGCGATGCGAGTTTGCGGCTCAGGTGATGTGCGCCGACGCAGGCTTCCATACCGATCAGGCAACGCGGCAGATTTGCGAGCCGCGCCTCCACTTGCCCACGCGGTCACTTTTGACGCAGAACGATGGCGCCGCGCGCATCGTGGCCGACGACGTTGAACGAGTTCTTGCCGATATCGATGCCGATCACGGCGATCGCGGTATTGGGTGTCTGAGACATGGTGTGCTCCTTGTCTTTGCCGCCCCTTACCAGCTTCGCTTGCTGGCGGGGGCAGGAGGCCCATTAGCGGAGCTCGGAAGAGGAGGCGAACATGCCGTCGATATCGGGAGAATCAGGCTCCGCGATGACCAATATGTCCGTGAGTTTATTCGAACCTGATAACGACGTTCCAGGCGGCAAGCAATTGTAAAAGAGAACGCATGGAACACGTGGCGTCTAGGCACTCCGGGGCGTCGCTCTGTCGAGGAATGTCTTGGCCATCTCGCTGTCAGTCATGCAGGTATACGTCGGCATTCATCTCCAGTGCCGGATCGAGGTCTGCATCCAGGTGCATCTCCGGCGCCGACATGCTCCGGCAACACTATCCATGCCTGTTGCGAGTGACTGTCGAGTTACGAAGAACTCATGACCGCACATGGACGCATGGAGCACGCAGAGCATGCTTTGCTGATCGCCGTGCTGGCGCTATTCCGGTATCCTGGGCGATCTCGGACAAGCTCGGTAAGAGTGCACAAACCGAAGCGATCAGCAAACCTGTGGACGCCGTCATCGACTGGGCCTTGTTCATGGCCAAGACCAGCCGCCGCACAATGGTGGAGATGGTAGCTGAGCTGGAATCTCCTGCGGCGTCTATGTCACGCGTTCGCCGAGCTTCGACAAGCCAGGCCGATCGCCAGGACGGGCACTACGTTGGGGCCGGCAGCAATCACGCCCTCCCGCTCGATGCCGTCGGGAGCGCTGACCTAAGCGATGTGAGGTTGATACTTTGTGCCTCCGTTATGAAAAGGCTTGAATCGCACCTAGCGTCACATTGTACGATCCTGGAATGAAGTCGAGACCTCTGGTGAACCAACGCCGGCTACTCCTTAGCACCTGGGATGGCATACTTGGCTGTGGAGTTCTCGTATCTGTTCTAGTGGAAACCGGATGAAACGCGCGCTTTTGACTACGGCCGCACTGCTTTTGTTGGTAGGCACTGCTTCAGCCCGCACGCAAGAGGGCCCACCGGAAGGCGCGCAGGAGCCCCCCGCCCGGGAGACTCCCTGGGACCCTGATGACCCGGGTGCGGCGTGCCGCCGGGTGCCGGTTCCTTGTTCTGAGGAAGAGAGAATTAAACATCCAGGCCGGCTGATTTGCGGCCATCAACGGCGCGGCAACTGCCGCACCTGACAAAGAGAGCCCGCCGACGACCGTGCAACTTGATCGATCGGCCGCTATTTGGACTTGTGTTAGTTACCGCCGTCCACATCGAGCCTCGACGTCAGCACACCGAGGCCTACTCACCGCGCCGCAACCTAATCTCGGCAGAGGCTACACTTATCGATGCGGAGATTCCGTTCCGGACAGCAGGGACCATAAGAGCCCGTCGATGGGGATAGTGCTCTAGGGTTGGGTGATGGCTCCGCGACAGCTGCAATGTCGCGGTCGATCTCTTGCGCAAGCGAGGCCAGTTCGCTCCTCGCAGTATCCACGATCCATTGATCGAGACCGAAAGCATCTTTGCCCCCATAACAAAGCCGTGAGCCGTCGAGCGAGCTCGCCGGCGGTGACGAACTTGCATTCCAGATGACTACTGTCCTGACTCACAAGTTCGCAATCGTAAAATCGCATTGGATTCGCTTGGTTGTGCCAGAGCTGGGTGCTGGAATAGCGACGAAGGATTTGATGTCGGTCCAGCTACTTGCGCCCCTGATATTGAGCGATGATGAGCGTGCCGCACTGACGTCACTGACGAAGCGGCGGAACACGGCGCAGGCGCTGGCTCTGAAAGCCCGGATTGTGTTGACCTGCGCGGAGGGAGGACAGAACAAGAAAGTGGCGGCCAAGCTGCGCCTGGAGCGGCGGGACGGTAGGCAAGTCGCGCCACCGTTTTTGTAGAGCAGCGCGTGGCCGGGCTTCACGACGAGCCGCGTTCCGGGGCTCCGCGCACGGTTGATGATGTCCGAATCGAAGTCGTGACCGTGCGAACGCTGGAGAACTGCCCCGCCACGCATTGGAGCTCCCGCAGCATGGCAAAGGCGAGCGGTCTGTTGGTGTCGACGGTTCAACGCATCTGGCGGGCCTTCGGGCCAGCCGCATCGGATGGAGACGTTCAAGCTCTCGACAGACCCGTACCTACTGGCCAAGGTCCGCGACGTCGTCGGCTTTACGTCTCGCCGCCGCAGCACGCCATCGTCCCGTGTGTGAGCGACAAATCCCAAATCCAGGCTCTGGACCGCAGCCAGCCGATGTGGCCGATGCGACCTGGCCAGCCGGCCCGAAGGAGCCATGACTACAAAAGGCATGGCACCACCTCGCTGGTCGCGCCCTCGATATTGCGACCGGACGGGTCATCGGCAAGTGCTACCGACTTCACCGCGCCGCCGAATTTTGCAAGCTCCTCGACGAGACCCAGCCCGCGCCGGCTCGACGTCCATCTCGTCATGGACAACTACGCCACGCACACGACCCCGCTGATCCGGCGATGGCTAGTTAAAAGGCCGCGTTGGCATGTGCACCTGACCCCGACCAGCTCGTCATGGCTCAATCAGGAGCGCTTCTTCGAGCTCCTGACCGACAAGAACATCAGGCGCAGCGTCTATCGGAGCATTGCCGCCGTCAGGGCCGACATCGCTTCATTCATCGAACGGCACAACGCCGATCCAAAACCATTTCCATGGACCAATTCAATCGAGCGCTTCTGCCGATCCAATGCTCTGGTTCAGGACACTAGACTTGCAGCAGCACCCAGTGTGGGGCTCTGCGCATTTGGCCATAACGTTAATCATGGGCATGTACTCGAAGAGCGACCAAACACAGTTCGGCCCGCCGAACGGAATCGAGGCAAGAATGTGTCGACCCACGATCACGAGGATAAGTCTGGCCAGACCGCCCAACTGCTCGCAACGGCCAGGCCACTGAATGCCGAAGTGATACTTCATTGAAAACAAGAACGCCGCGGCATTGCTTGGTCGATTTCGGACAAGTCTGTCGAATTAGCCACACATCGGTGTCGCAACGGGTGAATACATAAGCCTTCCCTTCACCAGCCACGTGACTGCCGCCGGTCAGGATCGCGGTCGCTATACGGACCTCGTTTGCGATGGCACAACTATTGCTACCCCTTTACTCTGACACTCCATCTAACAATCGAGGAAGTACATGAAAGAGGCCTTCTCCGTAAACGAGAACAAGGACGAGTGCGTGGACGAGTGCGTCGACGAGTGCGTGGACCAGTACATGGATCACGAATTCCATCTTAATGCTGCGCTGTGGGCGCGGAGCGGCACGACCTTCCTCCCAGTCTCTGACGCTTCCTTGGAATTGCCAGCAGGTGCTTATCGCTGCCGCGAAAATAGTTGCACCGTTTTTTTCGAAAAGGTGCCGACTGTAACTGACACGCTCTTGAACTTGCCGGACACCGCCGCGGAGAGGCTTTTGGTCGAGTTCGACAAGTTCTGGGCTCTGCGCGAGAAGTACGTCGAGTACGGCTTCACGCACAAGCGCGGCATGCTCCTGTGGGGCCCTCCCGGTAGTGGCAAGACCTGCGCAATCGGACAAATGACACAGGTCGTTGTCCGAGATCATAATGGCGTAGTTGTCTTTATCGATCGCCCGCAACTGGCTAGCGCGTGTGTCGGTCTGCTGCGTCGCATTGAGCCCGAGCGGCCCGTGGTCATGGTTATGGAGGATCTGGACGAGCTCGTGGAAAGATGGGGCGCTGAGCACTTTCTTGCGTTGCTCGATGGCAACGCGCAAACTGCGAACGTGCTGCACGTTGCGACCACCAACCACCCTGACCGTCTGGACAGGCGCTTTGTCGATCGCCCTTCTCGCTTTGACACCATCATGGAAGTTGGTATGTCGTCCGCCCAGCCCCGCCGCGCCTACTTCAAAGCCAAGGAGCCATCGCTTGACGATGCTACGCTCGACCGCTGGGTCGAGCAAACCAAACGCTACAATATAGCACATCTGCGAGAAGTCATCATTGGCATTAAGCTCTATGGCCAGAATGAGCGATCAGTGTTCGAAAGGTTGAATAGCATGCGTCAGAATCGCTTCGACTGCGAGAGCGAGGACAAAGAATGATGTCTTACTCCTAAGCTATGGCGACGCTGATCCTGTTTTAGGACCCGAATAGCTCGGCCGGAAGGTGGTGGCTCGGCACGCGTCATCCGGGTGTCAACTCGGGGGACGGACAATGGAGCCCTGCCGCCTGAGGCAAACGTACGCTACGCTCCATTGATCCTGACGAACCTCTGGCGGGGGTACGGTCACCCTGCGGCACGTTTCGTCGGGCCTTCCGCTGGCGCTACCGAAGCACGGACGCGTCGATCAAAACAGCGGTCTTCGAGCTTTGAATACCCGGGAAGGAGTACGTAGCTTGATCGTTCCCGTCATTAGTGTGACCGTCGCACTTCAAACATGATGCGGAGCCGAACCATGGCGGATGAGCAGCGAGCTTCTGTCCAAACTGCACGCAGGATACTCTATTTTACAAGGTCCTACTAACCCTTCAGCGTCGCCTTAACTCTTCGCGAAACGAGCAGGCGAACGCGCTGCTGCTTGCATCGGCCGTCAGCACAGCACGAACTGACGACGTCGCAAATGCCTAGTAACGAAAGGAGCCGGTCATTGCGCAACCCCGGCCAGCTCCACGGCCGGCCTTCTCCTCCGTTCCCCCCGGGGGCGAATTTGCACGGGGCAACCACCGCACGTTCGGGAGCCTCCACATACGCTCTCACCCTGACCGTCGCGCTAGGTCGTTCTCGATCCGATCATGAGAGACCGTGAGATATCGTATGGAAGAGTTCACTCCTGCGCGCCTTTTGCTTCGTGGTCTCAATCCAGGAGTGTATAACGATGCCTGCCCTGCGGGCCAGCCGAGAGGCCTCAATCAAAACCACGGCGCCAACTCGCCCTTCGCAAATGCGGCGAGCAGCTTCTCGAACCCGCGACGCGCGGTGCCACCACCAAAGCGACCGAGATCATGGTCGATCACGCTCACCTCGCTCCAGCCAAGCTGCCGCGCACCGTCACCTAAGCCTTACTGCCGGCGCGGTCCACTCGGTTGTTGATAACCTGGTCGTCCGCCGACTGACGAACGTGCACGATGGCCCGGCGAGGAGCGTGCTCAGGCGTGTTCTTGCTCACCGCTGTCCTCCTCATGTCGTTTGCGTCGGTCACCCCGTCGGTGAGCGATTCGGTAGGAAGCTCCTTCAACAGCTCCAGCGTTGCTGGCAAGTTTCAATCGGAATGCTGCTGCATCTTGGAGGGCTCTCGAACCGATCTCCCTGTGAGGTGACGCGCTCGCCACGACGACGTCCCCACAAATGGGACGAATAACCCTAAGAGGAGGATAAAACCGCGTCGACAAGAGCGCGCACCTCCAGCGACCGTCCACCGCAAGCCGCGGAGCAGGGATCAATCGGAAGGACGCGGTGGTGCACCGTCCATGCCGGCAGGAGCGTTAACATCCCATCAGGTTGCCTGATAACTAAATCGGTCTCACCCTCAAGCCGCTTGCAAGGTGACAACGACGACTAACGCTGCGCATTGCGGATGGAACGGGGAGGATCTCAATCGGGCTCCTAGACATCGGCCAACGCTGGTTGCCCCGGGGACTGGCAAGACTAACCTCGCGATCGCAATTGCCCGCAGCTGTGTCCGCGCTGGCGCCCGTGGCCGCTTCTACAAGGACGTCCACCTCCTCAACAGGCTAGGAGCCGAGGTCCGCGATGGCCGCCAAAGACGGCTCGCCGATCACCTGACCCGGTTGGACTTCGTTGTTCTCGACGAGCTCGGCAATCTGCCATTCGCCCAATCCGGTAATCAGCTCCCTGTTCCACCTCATCGGTCGCCTACGAGCGCACTCGTGCTGGTGACCACCAATCTGGTAGTCGGGAATGGCCGAGCGTCCTTGCGGACACACCAAGATGACCACCGCGCCGCTCGACCACCTGAACCTTCATTAGGATATTATCGAAAGCGGAATCGACAGTTGGCGCTTCAACAGTCGGGAAGAAGATCACGCCCGAACGCGCGCTCCCCGCGTCTCCGCAACCCCGAAATTGTGAACGTTAATCGACATTCCGACATTCCGAACTTGACGGCCACTTCTCGCCTTAGGGGGAAAACCATCGCATTCGCGTTCAAGACGCACCGCCCACCGAATCTCCCTTATTCGGCAATAGTCAGGAAGCGGACGCCGGAAGCGTACGACTCGCCCACGCTCAGCCTTTAGGGACCAGGGCCGAGAGTTAACCCCGCCGAAGATGTTCGGCGACCGCTTCATGATCAACGATGTGCGACTTCGCCCGAGCGCCTCAACTGGAAACAGCTTTCACTTGAAACTGCGCAGTAAGATGAGCGCGTCGGCAGGATTTGGCCGCCAAGATTAACTGCACTGAACATCAAGGAGCCTCCGTCAACGCACGCGTGCATCGCAATTGCAAGAGTTCCGATTAGGACGTAACGTGTACCGCGAGTGCAGGCGATTATCTCAGACTCACCAATTCCGTTGAGGTGCTTTCCGCAAAGAGTGGTCGCTTTCATTTCCTTGTGTCGTCAAGTCCTTCGAGCGCTGCAATGAGGCAGTTGATCAATGTCATTGTGGTAAATGGTTTAGCGAGAAGGCAAATACCGCCAGCTTCGATTGCGCGGGCGCGAACTGATCTCTCTGCATTGGCCGTAATGAAGATAAACGGCGTTTGACGACCGTCGTTTCGCATTTGCCGTAGCAGCTCAAGCCCGTTCATGAAAGGCATCTGGATGTCGGCGATTACACACGACGTGGCAGCCAGCACCTCCGAGCGTAGAAACTCTGGGGCGGATGCAAACACTTGAACGTCGTAGCCGCGAGAGGACAGAAGGTTGTTCGTGGCGGCACGAACGGACGGATCATCGTCAATGATCGAGATGAGATGAGGCATTATAAGCGGAAAGCCTTTAGCTGCAGCGCTATCCAACCGAGAGCCGCCGCTCGTACTCAGGTTTGCACGTTTCCATTTGAGCGGGACAGGCCCAGCAACTCAATCATTCTTATGAGATCGGCGAGCGACTTAGCGCCGACTTTGCGCATGGCTTGGCCACGGTGGACTTTGACGGTGATCTCGGCGAGGCCGAGCTCACCCGCTACTTGCTTGTTCAAGAGCCCTGACGCAACCAGCGTCAGAATATCACGCTCTCGCTGCGTCAGACCTTCAAAGCGTGAGCGCACGCCGGCTCGCATCTTCTCAAGCTCTCGCCTTTGTCGATCTCTTTCGATTGCAATCTGGACTGCGCGAAGCAAATCCCGATCGCGGAAAGGCTTTGTCAGGAAATCAACCGCCCCCCCTTTCATTGCCTGTACCGTCATTGGAACATCCGCATGACCCGTTATGAAAACAATTGGCGTATGCATATTCGCGCTAGCGAGACCGGATTGCAGCTCGAGACCGCTCAATCCAGGCAACCGAACATCGAGCACAAGGCAGCTCGGCCCCTCGGGGCGGTCCGCTTTTAATATCTCCGCGGCGGAGGCAAAGTCCTTCACTTTCAACCCCGCCGATTGGAAAAGGTTCGTAAGAGCCTTCCGTATCGAGGCATCGTCGTCGACAATCAGCACCACTGCTTCGTTGTGATCCGGCACCAATTGCGATGCTTGCAAGCGCTCGTTCACGTGCCATCCTTTCAAACAGAACCATGGCAAATCCAAAAAACCTAGATTCTCGGCCTTATAACGGCTCTGCTTGGTCCGGGATGAGGGCCGATTACTGCTCTCGCCCAAAACCTACGGACTTCCGATTATAGGCCCGCTCCGGTATACACAAGTATGACCCGGGCCCTCACTGCTTTCTTCTCGAGCTACCCCTCCGAATTCGGCAATTCAACCTGACGTAGAGAACAAAGCCGCAAACGAGCGCGACCAGCCCAGACTTCCCGCTCAGGACTTCGCCTGCCCGAAGATCACCGTGCTCCGATATTCCTGGCACACCTCGATCGACAGTACCACGTTCCAACATACCAGCAAAATCAACAACCTGAATCCTTGCCGCATGAGGTGGCAAGGTACCTTGCAGCCGCCACTTGGGTTGTACAGGTCGAGGCAACTTGTTTCAGCTGAAACGGCCTGATTGAGGCAGATAGGGCAAGCCGGCGCTCCTGCGACTACCCGCTGAGAGGCGAGCATTTACACCATCTTTGCTTGCATTGCGCATACGTCACACCTTTTGGCGTTGGATTCCGACGCGGTACTCGCAACTGGCTTACCTCCTTAATCTCGGAGTGACGAGAGTGGGGTCGTGTCCCAGGGAGTGGTGTAGCTCATTAGCAAAGCCGCTCGCGACGCGCGCTCCCCCATAGCGCTGTAGCGAGCGAGCGGCTTTGCGAGTGGTCACCGATGATTCGTCGGTAAGGTTTGGATTGCGACAGCCAACCTGACTCGAGGAACCACCGATGACCGACGACATGATGAACCTGCGCACGCTCGTAGAGAAGATCCCCGATGCTGATCTGTTGCGCGAGATGATCGGCTTTGCTGCCCACCGGCTGATGGAGCTGGAGGTCGAGGGCCTGACCGGAGCCGCGTACGGCGAGAAGAGCCAAGAGCGGCAGGGCCAGCGTAACGGCTACCGCGATCGGAGCTGGGAGACCCGCGCCGGCACCGTCGAGCTGCGCATTCCCAAGCTGCGCAAAGGCTCCTACTTCCCCGGCTTCCTGGAGCCGCGGCGGATGGCCGAGAAGGCGCTCACCGCGGTGGTGCAGGAGGCCTATGTCCACGGCGTCTCGACTCGCTCGGTCGACGACCAGATGCAGGCGAAGGGCATGAGCGGCATCTCCAAGAGCCAGGTGTCGCGGCTGTGCGGTGAGATCGACGACAAGGTGAAGGCCTTCCTCAACCGCCCGATCGAGGGCAATTGGCCCTATCTGTGGATCGACGCCACCTATGTGAAGGTGCGCCAGAACGGGCGCATCATCTCGGTCGCGGTGATCATCGCGGTCGGCGTCAACAGCGACGGAAGGCGCGAGGTGCTCGGCATGGACATCGGCCCGTCCGAGGCCGAGACGTTCTGGACCGCGTTCCTGCACAAGCTGGCGCGGCGGGGATTGCGCGGCGTCAAGCTGGTGGTCTCCGACGCCCACGAGGGGATCAAGGCGACCGTGGCCAAGGTGCTCAACGCCTCCTGGCAGCGCTGCCGCGTGGGGTCGTTGAAGAAGTGGCCCATAGATTCGCGCGATGCAGCGACCGGCCTATCATGGCCCTCGCGTCAAAGCCCGCGCTACGGCGCGATCTGAAGCCGCAAACGCATTTTGAGGGACAATCCAAGACAGAATAAGCGCAAGGAGAGCGGTTGCCAGCCGCTTGAGGTTGATGGCGGCGGCCGTCAGGTAGGCCTGGATCTTCATATTCGGTAGACCGCGCCGTACGGCGCGCGCCAGCCCATGCCAAGTTTTGGCTTCGCCGTGGAATCCCTCTGAGCGCCAGCGATGGCGTTGATAGAGATGTCGATCCTGCTTACTCCATCGCTCGCGACGGCGGCGGGCGCGCAGCAGTGCCGGATAATGGTCACCGACAACGACCGCTTTGTTAACCCGCCCTTTGGATAGGCAATCCCGCTTGAGCGGACACCGGGTGCAATCCTTCGCCTTCGCGTAAAAGAAACGGCCGTGCTTGATGGGCCGCGCGGGGCGCAAGATACGTCCTCGCGGGCACTTCAAGATGTCGTTCTTGGCATCGTACCGGAAGCGTCTGAGCGGTACGCGACTCTTGATTGGTTCGGCTTTAGCTGGGATGAGGGCATCAATGCCGCGCCGCTCGAGCGCGCCGTAGACTTTAGCGTAGGCATAGCCCGCATCGGCGGTGACGACCTTGATGTCGATGCCCGTAATCGCTTCGATCTCATCGACTTGCGGCTCGATCATCTCTCCTTCGTTCGTTTGTTCAGTCGTGACCGCGACATCCAGAATGACACCGACCTTGTCATCGACGGCAGTGTGCTGCTTGTAAGCGGGTTCCAGCCGCCGGTTTCGGGCATTCGTAGCCATTGTCGCATCGGGATCAGTCGTGCAGACCTTTTTGTACTTCCCGCTTTGCCGGCCCTTTCTCTCATCCTCGCTTTCATCTTCGCTTTGATTTTCGCTCAGCACATCCACCGCATGCTGCTCGGTGAGGCTATCCCAACTCACGTTGGCGCGGATTAGCGACGCATCGATGTGAACCACTTCGGCTGTTGCGATCTTGGCCTTCAGACAGGCCTGGACCGTGCGTTTAAAGATCCTACGGAATCGCTCTTCGCCCCAGCGCTGGCGGATGCGCGTCAGGCTGGAATGGTGCGGTAGCCGCTCATGCAGGCCATAACCAGCAAACCAGCGAATGGCGATGTTAACCTGAGCCTCTCGGATCAGCTTGCGATCGTGTACGATGCCGGTGAGCAGACCCGCGAGCATCAGGCGGACCGCGGCCTCCGGATCGACGCCCGGCCGACCGTCGTTCGCGCTATAGCGGTCGGAGACCTCTTCCCTTAGCCAAGATAGGTCGAGCACACGATCGACCCGTGCCAGCACGTGCTCATCTGGGACGAGCTGTCTGAGCGAGCCAGTGATGAAGAGCTCCAACTGATCCCGCTCCTTGCGCCCCAGCATCTCGTTTGCTCCGCCAATCGCGAATCGCCGACGAGAACGGAATCAGCCAATTGCAGCTTTTTCAACGACCCCCGCGTGCACTTCATGCGCAACGCGCTGGCGCATGCCGGCAAGAGCGGCCGGCGCGTCGTCTCCTCCTTCATCGCCACCGCCTTTGCCCAGGACCATGCCGAGGAGGCGCGGGCGCAATGGCGGCGCATCACCGACCAGCTCCGCCCCAAGCTCCCGAAGCTCGCCGCCTTCCTCGACGAGGCCGAAACCGACGTGCTCGCCTACATGAGCTTCCCAGCCGCGCATCGCGCCAAGCTGCACTCGACGGATGAGATGGACAAGCGATTTCTTCAGACCGAGACGACGACTGCGAAAATCGCTGTAAGTCCATTCTTTTGTTCGGTCGCGCGGGTCATTCTTCCGTCCCGGCCACCGATCACGCAGCCGCCGCGCGCAGGGGCGGTCAAGGCTGGCCGCATTTGCGGCTACCGCAAGGCTTGGCCATGATCCGCCCGAGCACGGCGGCTGCGTGGAACGGGACTGGCCCGGCTGGAAGTTGCCGTCAGCTGCGATTATGATTGTTGGGCGCGGGCGACCTCGTGGCGAAGCGTGACGCGTCGGCTGCAAGCGTCACCGGACTGCCCTATTTTGTCTTGCCGAACTGAGGCGCCCGCGCGCCGGTTTTTGGCCGCCGCGCTTTCCATTGCGACATGAACCGTTCGTAGCTTCGCTCCGCCTGGGCGGCAATCGACATCTCGCCATCGCGCAGCGCCTTGATGTTGCAGGTATAGGCTGGTCCACGCCGGTTGCCTTTCTGTTGCGGATGTCCGGCTTGAAGTTGCATCGCGCGGGTCTTATTGGCGACCATCGCTGGGCGGGCCCACAGGTAATCTTCGCCCCTTGTCAACAAATGCCAGCAGAGCACAGTGAGCTTCCGAGCCACGGCGACCGCGGCGATCTGGTGGCCACGCCGCGCACGGATGCGCACGAAAAACGCATGCAGTGGACCGGGCGCCTTGGCCGCTGCCCAGGCCGCCTCAACCAGTATGGCGCATGCGTGACTGCGGCCGATCTTGCTGATTCGACCGTGATGGGCGGCTCCCAGTCCCGACTGCCGCACCCTCGGGTTCAGCCCGAAATAGCTCACCAGCTTCTGCGGGCTGCTGAACCGGCTGATGTCGCCGATCGCCGCCACGATCCCGGTAGCGACTGTCACATTCACGCTGGTGATCGTCATCACTCTGTTGACCGCGGAATCGTCGATGGCGTCCTGCGCGATCTCGCGGTCGAGCAGGGCCAAGTCCTCCGCCAGCCGGTCGAGCTCACGAACGTGCCGATCGATCGCCGCGCGCTCATCGTCCGGAAACTGTTGAGCGGCCAGCCACGCCCGGCCGCGGGCATTGAAAAGATCGGCATGCGAGCACTTTGGGATCAGGTGCGCATTCAGGATCGAATGCACTTCGTTCTTGAGCCGCGTGCGATGCCGCACGACCTGGTAGCGCCGCGCCACCAGCCTGCGCTTGCGTTCGGTCTCCGCATCAGGCGTCCAGATCTGCGGCAGGGAGCCCGCCGCCTGCAGGCTGGCGAGTGTACCGGCGTCGATCTTGTCAGTCTTGACGTGCGCCTGAGCGATCGCCTTCACCTGCAACGGATTGGCGATAGTCACCCGCGCCACGAATGGCGTCAGCACCCGCGACACCGCCATGCTATTTCCAGTCGCCTCGATCACCACTTCGTCGGTCGACCGCAGACTCTTGCCCATCCTTCAAGGGCGGCCCGGGTCATGTCGACCCGGCCCGCATGTCGAAGGATGCCGTCTTTCCAGATTACCACCTCGCCGAAGGTTCGGTGAACATCGATACCAATCACGCGTCGCATCTGCGCGTCCTCCCTTCCGTTGATTATTGCGGGAGCGGCGGGCGACACGACAACTACGGACTCGCGCTCACGGCGCAACCGGGCAAGTCGCAGAGGCGGCCAGCTACTAACACGAGCTCTCGGCTCATCGTGTGTATCGGCCTGCCCGCACCTTCGTGCTCCCGGTGCCTCTGTCCCGATGGTCGCACCATACGCCACGATGTCGAACACCGCAGCGGAACGTTGGCACCGAGAACTCTCATACCGGTTACCAATCCGCTCGAACGGGTCAATGGCGAGATCAAGCGCCGCACCGAAGTGGTCGGCATCTTCCCCAATGAAGACGCCATCGACGCCTCGTCGGTGCGATCCTGCTCGACCAGAACGACGAGTGGGCGGTCCAGCGCGGCCGCTACATGACACTGGAAACCATCGCCCCGTTGGGCGATGATCCCGCCGTCAGCTTCCCGGCAATCGCCAGCGACCGATCCGGCCCATGCCGGCGAACGCGGTGACCCGCACTCAGCTACACCACGCCACGGAACACGATCTCGAATTGGTCGCAAATCATAAGAGTTTGTCGCTGATCTCGTAGCTGCAGAACTCCAAGGCCGGCCCCAATTAGACTCGAGCCAGGCTGAGTGTCAGCGCTTTTGGGTTGAGGCGCAAGGGAGAGCATCAATTTTGCCCCACGCATCGTCGCGCGGCTCTGGGCTCTTACATCATCACGCGCCCAATCGAGACCGTAACTCCACGTCCCACTGATTGGGCCGCACGAACGAGTACGGTCCATCAGGAACTTGCTGCGAGGTCCTCGAAGCAGCACAGTTCTTCGAGTAACAGAACGTAACAGCTACTCGTTGCACTACAAGCTTCTACTCTGTTGAAGCGAACCAGCGGACACTTCGCTTCTGATCGAGGCAATCAAAGGCAGCCGCGAGGATGAGCGACGGCATGCCACAATACCCATGCTCCTACCTAACACAACGGCAGACAGCGCTTCGAGATCGCCGAGAGAACAAGTCGATTCGGCTCCATCAACGAGCCCTCGTTTGAGACCCGACAAGCGGTCCTTTGGCACCCCTGCAAAGCGAGCTCGCGAACCAGCCCCTTGCGCGCGGATTAACGGCTCGATCATCCACCGCTAAACGCGCCATCTTCTCGCAGATCACAAGACGTTCGGCGTCACGGAGCATGGAGCGAACTGCGACCATGCAGCAAGGACACAGCGCTTTGCACGGCACGTGCCGCGAATCACAAATAGGTTGGCCTAAGGCCCACTCTCATCTGTTATCGTCTACGATCGTCGGGGCGGTCCGGCAGCAGCTGGTCGTGCCGAACCCGCCCCTAACATCACCACAAGGGAGGCGGGATGGTGATGCTTCTTTGTAGGCAGCAAGAGCCGTGCCTCGACTAACCAAGAGAGAAGAGGGGGACACGCTGAGAGGCGACAAGATGAACTCACTGCCCTGCATGCCGTCGCATAGAAGTAAGTTGCCAAATGAGCGTCGAGTTCTGGCCAAGACTAGATAAATTCCATGCGATGGACAGGCAGCCCGACCACGGAACGCTCTTCTGGCATTTCCTTCGAAGCGAGCCCACCGGCCATGACCACCGTTCCGCAACCATCCTTGTATTTCCCGGGGAGCGAGGCCAGCCGAGGTACGGTTGCGATGGCATTCGCGCAAGCGGTAGTCACCGCTGAGATCAGGAGCGAAACGAGCGGCCGAGGACGGTGGGCCGGCCGAGCCGGGTCCCTTTTCGTACAGAGGCGTTGGATAGCGCGCATGCGACGTTTTTTTGGGGGCACACCTCTGTGCTCCTCGTCTGAAACGAAACACCTCACCGCGCCAGCCGTGCTCGGCTGACTTGAATGAGCTAAAGCGAGAGCCCCTTGGGTCCCAACAACTGTTTGTTTTAGATCGCTCCATAACTAGCGTTGATCTCTCACAATTTGTCTTGGCTCAGCAGAGTGACTGACAAGACGCTTACCTCCCAATATTCCGCTAAAGCAAGGCCTCGCTAGACGGCGTAAATCGCCGCATCTGAGCACCGTATACGCTGGTGTTATTAGCCGCTTGACGGTGCCTTCGATACCGCTGAGAGCGGGCACCACGCTTAGCCCGGGCATGCGGCGGCCAAGAGATCTCACGATAGAACATTGCAGCGCGCCCGACTGTCATGCCCGAAGATCGGCGATCGTCTTTTGAGAACGGAACCCAAATCAACACACCTGATTCAAACGTGCCGCTTAGGTCAGGGTCTCTCGGCCAGAGCCGCTCCTAAGCGATAACGGATTTCCTCAGGAAGTTAGCGAGCTCTGGGCAACTGCGCTCGCGTGGCATCCGATCGATACCCCTTGGGCCATTTCGGCTGACCCATAGTCCCTGTTTCATTGTGATCGCCTGCTCGCGATCACAAGCGAAGACTTCCATCTTCAAGAACAGAAGTCACCGCTCTCGCCCATCAGCTGTGCATTACCCGCTAGTTCTATTGTGCTCCTAAGCACGCGCATCACCACGGCATTCTTAACAACAATCGTAACATGGCGCCTGCATGCAGCTGGTCGACCCAGCGGCACGCAACTTGCTCACCGAGCATAAAAGCGTTGGAGATCCACATGAGCAATGGCTTCGTAGCTTGTCCCCACTCAGACACCGAACAGCGGCGCATACGCAATAGGAACACCGCAAGAAAGCGCGTCAAACCCGGTCATAGAGTTGTGAATGCTCACGACAACCGCGCGACGCTGACCTCGCGATTACCTAAAAAGTTACGTCTTTGCGTTCATCCGAGCCTATGTGGACGCCGCACGCGCCTTAAACAAAGCAGGGCCTTTAGGCAGCACGTCGTTAGTTTTGCTCGCCGGCTTCCGCAGCGCCGGTCCGCCGGATACATCCCGCTCGTCCTGCACGAGTCGGAACAAGCGGCGCATCACACCGTAGGAGCGACGCCACCGCCCGCACCCAGTCTTATGCCAAAGCGCCAAGAAAGGCAGTCGCTACTACCGTCTCGGAGTGAGGACCTACAACCAAGCCCGCTGGTCCTCATCTCGGCGGCCACCGGGAGACGGATGACAGTCGATATCAGTCGGACCGCTCGTCTACCCCGCAATCAACTCCCCAAGCATGAACCCATCGCGTGGCAGCTATGAACTACGACTTGATCAATTGCGCAGCCAACACGCAGTCGCTTTCACCTCTGTTCCAAATGCTGGTAAGCAAAGCAGGAAAGCTGGGCTTCGGTTCAGTAGCATATGCGGCAGTAACATACGCCCCGCCCAAACGCCTTCGTGAAAGTCCTGCCCCCATGATCGCCTCGAACTTTCCATCCCACTGGAGTAAGCCCTACGCAGAACACGAATACGGCAATATAGACCCCGCAATTCATCGATCACGGCGTTTTTCACGCCCAATATGCTGGGAGGAGCTGTCTGCACGATGTCGATTGCTGCCAGAAGAGCAACGCGCACTGGATTTCTACAAAATAGCGGGCTTTAAGCGCGGCATAAGCGTTCCCCTTTTCGCAGCGCAGGGCCATGTATCCGTGGCGCTGTTTGCCTCCGAAAGCGATCGGGCTGATCCGAAAGGCTCCTTACTTCACCTCGCCGCACTGGCCTCTCAATTCCACATCGGTTATGGCCTTATCGCGCCCCTACCAGATGAGAACCGATATCTGAATGTTACTTTCACTCCACGTGAAAAAGAGATCCTCTTGCACGCGGCGGAAGGCAGGTCTTCCTGGCATATCGGCCGGCTCCTCCACATCAGCGGGAATTCAGTCGACTTCCACATGAAGAACATTATGCGAAAGATGGGTACAAGTACGCGCACTGTGGCAATCAGAGAAGCCTACCGCGCCGGCCTTATTCACTACGCTTCCCCAACGAACGAGGAGTGCCGCTTCTCAAAGGGACATACAGTGAAATCGAAGAACCGTACTTTGGCAAGGCAATGAAGCATGGCCGCTGCCGGGTGCCCACAAGTTCAGACGATCCCCTGAGCTTTTCTGGTCCTGATCCGACGGATGCCCGGCGCGCGAACTGCTCAGAGAATAATTCCGGTGCTACCGATCCAACGCTGCGCTTGGTCACGTCCGGCTAAGTGAGAACAACCATAGCTTGCACCCGAAGTGATGGATAGTTCGCTTACAATGCTCGACACTGCGCCGCCTAACTTGCGTGGGAGATCAACACGTTCGCTGCGCCCCGATTTCTCAGGCTCATGCCGCGCGGCAATTAGGGTGGAAGCTCCCCACCCAGATTGTCGCGCTATACAGGCTCACTTGCTTTCAAGCGAGAGGAACGGTTGATGCGACTGCGAACAGATACTCCCGATCCATCATGCGCTCGCAAGTCCCGACTGTTCGCGGATCAATCCTTGCTGATGATGCAAATGCGACGCTGGCACATTCAGGCGCTTCCCCCGGGGTGGCGATAAAAGATGCCGCCGAAGACATGCCGCTCTTCACGAATGAGGCTGGCACGGCCGCCGACTAGCGAATGCATCCCAGAAGTGCTTGTAAGCCTTGGCAAGACCGGTGCCTTCCTGATATTGTTCGCGTAAATAGGACACCGGAGCAAGTATGGCAAAACAGGTAAAAAAGAAGATTGCGCGACGCGAGTACAGTAGAGCGGACGTGAAGGAACTCCGCGCCCATTCAAGGGCCAAAACACCGGTCATTCAAATTGCAAAGCTTACAAAGCGTACCGTTGGGTCGCTGCGTCAGAAGGCGCGAAAACTTGGCTTGCCTCTCGGTCACCGGCGCTAATCAGGGTCCTAACTCGATGGCTCTCTATTATTATCCCTCTCGTAACCACGCCATTGATGATGGCATTAGCTAGTGATCCGCCCTTCAGGGGGCCTGCGCCCGAAGCAGCAGTCGTGGGCAACGACAAACCTTCGCTATCGGGCCAGTGCAATTCTCTCGTGTTCCATGTGGATTGGAACGTGCGGGGTCGTTCCCGTATTCCACAACATCTCGGTAAATTCGTCGCCCCCCGGGCAGGATGCTGCATCTCGTTCACCCTTGAAGGGAAGGGCGCAAATAGAGCTTGAGCCCCCCTAACCCGATTTGGCGGTTTCGCGATCGCATTTGATGTCTGTATCTCGTCTGGCTTGCCCAATCACAAGCGTCACATTATGCAACTCTCAAAGCATGGTGCCCCGCGGACCACACGAGCTCTGCGCCTGCCGTCACGACATCGCGTTTTGACGAGTTGAGTCTGGATTAGTGCGCTGCATCGCTCGGCTCTCACGAGCTTATCGTGGTGCGGTGATCCATTCATGTGTGTCTACCTTACAGCGATCAGGCGCGAGCATCTCCTGCAAATGGGACGCTATTTAACTTGCTCAGCCGCGAATTCGTCTCTCTTATCTTTCTGATATCCCCTGGAGCTCGCGTACGGTTTTCGATTTAATCCACCAGGTGTGTGCGGCTACCAAGTGGGTTTCAGATAGGTCGGGTAAGAGTGGATGATCGCGCTAGCTCCTGTCACCATGCGCACGGCTCTGCGGGGCTGGTTGAGCGATCCACGAGCCGAATAGCCGGCACTAGCCGAGCCGCGGCAGCGAGGGAGAGCCCCGGCAACTAACCGGATCTAGTGACTTTTATCGCGGGAAAGGCCCCCCGTCCGCCAGCGGCGGGCTCGCCACAAAACCGTGGGACCGTGCCACGACCCTTGTCGAGGCGTGGCCCAACGCGAGCCGTCGCTGGACTTTGTGCAAGACAGGTTCTCCAGTGGATCTCAGGATGGCGCGTCGCCCGCGAACTGACGGCGATCGTCGAGCGACGCGACAAGCCAGGAATGATCGTGTCCAACCACGGCACAAGTGTAAGCGGCAGGGTGAGGCCGTCAGATGGCGTGGTTCCATGGCATAAGGGCGTGGATTTCGCTGCTCAGCCAGCCGTTGGCGATACGCTGAAGCGTGAGAGCAAGCCAGCGAGCGGATCGACGTTGTTCTTCTTCGCTGTCTGCAACAGTGTCGCGATGGTCGCCCAGGTTCGTCTGCCGCCGTCGCTGCCGGCAAACAGACTATTCTTTCTCGTAATTGTTTGTGGCCTGATGGCGCGCTCGACGATGTTGGAGTCGAGCTCGATGCGACCATCGGTCAGGAAGCGTTCGAAGATGGCACATCTGGCGTCACGACGCTAAACGCTTCTGTCCCAAACGGAGGCCACACGGCCAATAGCGATCCGAGTAGCGCTCCGGCGACACTCCCAGATCCTTCGAAGGCCGCGCACAATCCACTGAATCGCTGCGGCGATGACAACAATTCCCGCCCCTAGCGCCGCAGCGATTGCGATTCTAACTGATAGCTCGAAAGGTCTTTCAAACGAAATAAAGTCCATCAAGCGGAACACGGCGCCCTGGATCAGATAAAGGACCAGCGTACGCTGCCCAAGACCTACCGCAACGAAGAGAACCACGCGACTAGAACAGCCAAAGCGCCAGACCTGCAGCAACACTTCCATTGCAATTGCCGAGGCAGATGCAGAGCCAAGAAACATAAGCAACACTTGCTTTGTATCGTGAACCAGTACTAGGTTGTTGTAGGCGTAGGTTGTTTTGTTCCAGTTGAAATAGCACGCACAAGCCATTCCACTAAGCAAGACCATCAAGAGCGATTTGTATCGTGAGATTATGGCCGTCCGCCATTCCTTCGAATGAGCGAACACGACTCCAAGGCAAAAGAATGGGTAAGTGTATCGCGCCAATGGCACTATCGAAACTGTCAACGGAGTGAGGGCAACAAAGATCGCTGACGTGCCAATCACCCAGGCCGATACCCGGCCGCACAACGCGAAAAGACTCCTCATGACGAGGAATGAGGCAAATGTGGTCCAAATGAACCAATATGAGCCTACTAGCTCCTTCGCAAGGTCAAACAGTACATCACGCAGGCTTGTTGGCACTGACCCCGTAGCTAGCTTGAACGCCCCCAACTTGATTGCTTCGAGAAGCGTGCCGCAAAATAGCGCCGGCAGCAACAATTGCTTCACACGATCAGCGACGCTGCGCGACAGCGACTTGTAAACTAGCGCTCCGTGGGACAAATAGCCGCTTATCGCCATGAAGAGCGGCATGTGAAACATGTAGATGAACTTGAAGTAAGGCGAATGCCAATATTCGTTATTTCTACAAATAACGTATTGTATCAAATGTCCGATGATCACCAAGATGATGAGCATGCCTTTAGCAAAATCAAGGCTTAGGTCTCGCGGCGCTCCTTTGAGCGCCTGCGAACTACACTCGGTTGATTGTGCTGAGCAATGAAACATGATGCCTCGGCATGCGATTTACGACCCGCGGAGCGCCAGTTGGGCTGACCCGATCGGGCTCGAAGGCTTCCCGACCGATTGGTGCACCCTCCGACGAAACTGACGTAATCATTGCGACGAATGCGACAATTCCGCCGTTCCGTTCCTCGTCTTTGCTCATCTTTCCAGATTGGTACAATCGGTTGTATTGATGCGACACATCCAGATGGTGAATGATGTGAGACGATCGCCGCCCGGCCACCGTTACCAGAGCTCTTGCACAATTAGTCGTCTTGCTACCCGCAATCAATCGGCTGCGTTTACGCACCCCATGGTCTCCGCAATAATAAGGCTCTCCTTGAACAGTAACACTCGTGGCACGCAGTTTGCTCTTTTAGGGCAAAGCTCACGAGAATAGGGGAGGTCCGCATGCACACTTCGTCTGCATGATCCAGATGCCCGGGAATAACCAGATTCCTCATCCCGTTACTATCATGCGCCACGCAGCCTGATCGATCTCGAAGAAGAACGCAGTCTTCTCTAGCGAGGCGCCCTTAGACATTGGATGCAGGAACGTGAAATAGTGAAGTACCTGCGCTTACGCCCACAGACCCTCTTGGCGGAACGCTGCGACTGGGAGATGAAGGTCGTGATTTTGGATCACCTAGACTGGGAGCGTGTAAGGCAGCTATTGCCCGCTGACCGGTGGCGACGAGGCTGCGCAAAAACAGCTCAATCGCTGGCTCTTTTTGGTTTGATCCACGACAGCCTAAAAATACTCGAATGAACTCGGGATCGGCCTGAGGCGAAACCGCTTAAGCCGCCTTCCTGAGCACGCCCACATGCCCCAATAACATGCCGGCCACTATGCCTCACTGGCGCTGCCAACGCCAAAGCTCGTTCTGCACACTGGGAGCCGATCGCCAGGAAGGATGGAGACATGACCAAACCCATTGGAGGCGTCGGGCGCGCCGAGCAGCCGCGTGCCGGAGCCCGCTCACATAAAATGCTATATGTCCAGGTTTTGGCGGCAATTGCTCTCGGCGGCATCGTCGGCTGGCGCTGGCCGCACCTGGCCACTAATGACTGGATCAAGGCGCTGGGCGAGGGCTTCATCAAGTTGATCAAGATGGTGATCGCTCCGATCGTCTTCTGCACCGTCGTCTCCGGCATCGCCCATATCCATGATGCCAAGAAGGTCGGACGCATCGGCGTGAAGGCGTTGGTCTATTTCGAGGTCGTCTCCACCTTCGCGCTCATCATCGGCCTCATCATCGGCAATGTCGTGAGGCCGGGCGCGGGCTTCGGCAGTGCGGCGGCCAACGCGCAGGCGGTCGCCAACTACGCCAAGCAGGCCGAAGGCCAGAAGTCGGTCGACTTCATCCTGCACATCATTCCCGACACCGTGGTCGGCGCCTTCGCGCAAGGCGAGATCCTGCAAGTGCTGCTGTTCTCCGTCCTGTTCGGCTTCGCTATCCTGGGGCTCGGCGAACGCGGCCATTTGATCCGCAGCTTCATCGATGATGCCGCGCATGCGGTGTTCGGCGTGATCTCGATCGTAATGCGCGCGGCGCCGGTCGGCGCCTTCGGCGCGATGGCCTACACGATCGGCAAGTTCGGGACCGGCGCGATCCTCAATTTGATGGGCCTGATCGCGACCTTCTACGTCACTGCGGCCCTATTCGTGCTCCTGGTGCTCGGCATTATCGCGCGCCTTGCCGGCTTCTCGATCTTCAAGTTCCTCGCCTACATCAAGGACGAGCTGCTGATCGTGCTCGGCACCTCGTCCTCGGAGAGCGCGCTGCCGTCCTTGATGGAGAAGCTGGAACGTCTCGGCTGCTCAAAATCGGTGGTCGGCCTCGTGGTGCCCACGGGTTATTCGTTCAATCTCGACGGCACCAACATCTACATGACGCTAGCGACGCTCTTTATCTCGCAGGCGCTCGGCTACGATCTGACGTTCAGCCAGCAACTCACGATCCTGCTCGTGGCGATGCTGACCTCGAAGGGGGCCTCTGGCATCGCCGGTGCAGGCTTCATCACGCTGGCGGCGACGCTCGCGGTCGTAGATCCACGGCTCGTGCCGGGCATGGCCATCGTGCTGGGCATAGACAAGTTCATGAGCGAATGCCGCGCGTTGACCAACCTCTGTGGCAACGGCGTGGCCTGCGTGATCGTTGCCTCGTCCGAGGGCGAGCTCGACCGAGAGACCTTTAATGCGGCTCTGAGCTATTAGTTGCAGCCGTTATGGCCGTCATCTCGCACCCTGTCATGGCGCGGCGGCCTGCACGGTGCACAAGTTGGTATGAACATAGGTCTTGAAACCGAGCACCGGAGCCGTTCACTCGGCAGTATGTCAACGGCCATTGATGCCATCTTTGTAAGTGACGTGCCATCGTGGTGTCGCACATCAACTTAGAGAGGGCAGGGCATCGGGTCCCCACCTAAGTTTGAATGACCATAATCATCGCGAGTGCGGGTGGCCCCGTACGCCCGGCAGCACGCGGCCAGACCCCAGGCGCCACCATCGGACGGTGATTGCGCGTGTGTTGTATTTAAATGACCTTTTCGCTGGCCTCTGGAGGCCAACTATCCATTAGCCAAATATAGCCCATCATTGAAATCGATTGTACAGCCGAGGGTGGGCCGCGCAATAGTAAGCAGCAGCTCGGTGCGAGCTCGCAAATAGAGATCCCTCAATGAATATTAGGGCGCAGAACGCTACCGGAAACACGATTGTTGATACGCTCCTATTTGCCTACTGCTTGGCCAGATCTCACCGATTGTGGACGCTCTATCCAACCATAGGGTTGCCTGTCTCGCCTCCGATCGCGTGCTCTCGGGTAGCCGCACCGTTTCCTCGACCTCGCAATTTCCACTTGTGAACGCGGCTCTGAGCCAAAGGCTACTTACCCCGGTCAATGATCCGCCAGAGCCTCGCAACAGAGCTGCCATTGCCCTCTCAACGTTGTTACTCGTTACTCGACGAGTGCCCTTATTGAGCAACCCGCCAGCACCTCCCAGGCTCCTGGTTCCACCGGTTAACACACATCGCAACGAAAAGGATAAGGACAGATGCTAGAGTCGTTACCTACACTGGAAATACACCAGAAGATCGTTTCTCATCTTCGGGTCACATGCCCGGTTATCTTGGACATTGGATGCAATGATGGTAGCGACACACAGCGATTTCTTGAGCTGTGTCCAGACGCCAGCGTATACTGCTTTGAACCTGACCCTCGCGCAATAGCTCGCTTCAAGGAGAATAAGCGTCTGGCTCGACCCAACGTGGCGCTCATGCAGCTCGCCATCAGTGATCGAAACGGTACCATCGAGTTTCATCCGAGCAATGGGGACGGAGATGCGAGGGGGTGGGACTTATCGGGCTCCATACGTAGACCCAAAAATCACCTTTCAGAATATGATTGGGTTCGCTTTGATGACTCGATTCTGGTCGAGACCCAGCGACTGGATGACTGGAGCGGCGAAGCTGGTCTCAGCGGCCCTGTTGATCTAATCTGGATGGATGTTCAAGGAGCTGAGTCGGACGTAATCGCTGGCGGTCAGAAAACCCTGGGCAGAACACGGTTCATCTACACCGAGTATAGTGACCGCGAACTGTACGAAGGCCAGCTTTCACTGCGCTCCATCCTTGACCTCCTTCCCGCGTTCGAAGTGGTTACTCTGTATCCGCGAGAGATTGAGGGCGACGTTCTGCTTAGAAACAAGGTGCTCCGGTCTGTTTGAGGAAAGCCACGCTCGGCAGAGTGGATGACCGACATGCGCGGTTCGCGGGCTTGTTTGTACCGCAGCACTCCTATCGCGGGGCCGACGATGAAGTGGCAAGTTGCCGAAGCTTTGTTTGCATACCGCCTAGGGTGGCTCGTTGGCTATCCAAAGCGCGCCAGGATACGGCTCAGACAATTCCCAGCCCGGAGGCATGCATGGGCAGATCGCAGGTGGCGCATAGATCGATGCGTTCCCGTGGGAGATGCTCCGCCAGTGGCCGGCGGGCTGGCTTGCGGCGCTCGAACGATGGCACCGCCATCTTGTCCGCAGCCACCTGAGACCGGTCTGGACTGCCCAGCTTTTTCCTCCAGGCCAGCGAGCTGCAGCTCGAGCCAGTCCAGCAATGCGCCTCGCTCCGGAGGACTGTCCGAACTGCTCGTGCTGGAGCTTCTTGAGCGTGAGCTTCTCGATCTCTCGATCAGCTAGGTCCCCGCTTGCCTTCCGCCCCGCCGGCGAACCGGACTTACGTCCGCCGCGCAGGCTGTCTGCAGCGTCCGAACCGCTGATCGCGCAACCGATTTAACTCCATTGAGCGCGGCAACTCCAAGATGGTGGTCAACGACAACAGCGAGGCCGACAGCAATGGCATCATGTCGTGGGCTGATCAGAGCCGCCTAGCCTGGCACTAAATGGGGCCCGGCAAGCCTATGCAGAATGCGCATCGAAGACTTCAATGGCCAGCTGCGGGGCGAGCCGCTGTTTACGTCCCTGCCCAGGCCCGTGTCGTGCCTGGGTGCCGGCGGGCCGATTACAACGACGCGCGACCACACTCCCAGCTCGGATGGAAGACCCCGTTCGGGTTCGTCTTCACCTGCCGGGATCTGGCACTGCGCTATGCGAAGGCTCCGCGTCAGCTTGTCGCGCGGCGATCAGGATGGAAGGCAGCGTCAATCAAGGTGAGAGAGTTTCGCTGGGCTCGTGACGTAGGGAGGGCGTAGCCCGACCGGAGTTACGAGCCCAGCGTCGGCGCGATCCCGAGGAGGACCGCGCCGACTGGTGATCGCGGCCGGCGGGTTATGCAAGTGGTTCTTCCGCCAAGAGGAATCACTCGCGTGCCCGGCCGACACATCACAGATCACCAGATGAGATGGGATGGTTGCCGCCCTCCCCAGACGGCATCGTAATGTGCCAAGAACGCAGTGTTTGAACCCCGAAGCGAAGAGGACGGCAAATTGATGGATACGGTGATCGGAGTGGATCTAGCCAAGAATGTGTTTCAGCTCCACGGGGCGTCAATGGCGGGACACTTGAAATTTCGAAAGAAACTGTCGCGGCTTCAGTTTCGGAAGTTCATGGCGGGCCACCCATCGGCAGTGGTGGTGATGGAAGCCTGTGGCAGCGCCCACTATTGGGCACGGGAGATGGTCAAGCTCGGCCATGAAGTGAAACTGATCGCTCCGCAATATGTGAAGCCTTTTGTGAAACGCCAAAAGAACGACGCGGCTGATGCCGAAGCAATCGTGATCGCGGCACAGCGCCCCGAGATGCGCTTCGTCGAGCCGAAATCGGAAGAACAGCAGGCCAGGGCAGTGCTCTTTCGGGCTCGGAAGCGCCTTGTTCATCAGCGCACCGATCTGGTGAATGCGCTGCGTTCTGTTCTCTACGAATTCGGCCATATCATCCCGCAAGGAATCGAACAACTTAAACGCATTGACGCAATCCTCGAAGATCCGAACAGCGATCTACCAGAACTGGTCCGCGAGGAATGTCGGAGTCTCATTGATCAGATCGCCTACAAGACGGAGCGGATCGATGCCAAGGCAGAGCAGCTCAAGAAGTTGGCGACGCGGACGGTCACGGCGCAGCGGCTGCAGACAATGCCGGGGGTCGGCCCGCTGACCGCACTCGCGATCGAGGCTTTCGCGCCCGACATGGCGGCCTTTCGACGTGGCCGAGACTTCGCGGCTTGGCTCGGCTTGGTCCCACGGCAACATTCCTCAGGGGGAAAGGAAAGGCTCGGACGCGTTTCGAAGGAAGGACAGGCGGACATTCGCCAGTTGCTCATCGTTGGGGCGATGTCGCGGCTGAACTGGCTCGGGCGCAAGTCGATCCCTAGCGGATCCTGGCTGGCGCAGATGCTGGCGAGGAAGCCGCGCATGCTTGTGGCGATCGCCTTGGCGAACAAGATGGCTCGGACGATTTGGGCCATGCTCACCCGGAAGGAGGATTATCGGAACCCAGCGCAGGCAGTGACGGCATGACTGCATGCAGCACGAAATAGCCTGACGTTGGCGAAGGGGGTGTGAGAAGGCGACGACCCGAATGGGCGCAACGATCGAACAGATCTGGATCAGGAAACCAGCTAGAGCCAAAGAGCCGACGTGCTCGGAGATGAGAATTGGACCTGGTCCGCGGATCACCATACCGGCCAGCGGCTTCTGAAAATGCCGTAAAGGAAGGCCTGACAGAAGACCGCACTCGATCACACGCCAAAGGGTCAGAAACTTCTTGCATTGCGGGCGGCAACCACAGAAGGCTCTACATGAAGTACCGTCAGACCGATAGCCCGCCAGTGGCGGCGGCCAAGGCGTCATTCAGTGCGTCGACCGCCTATCGGATCGAGAGAGATCCCCGATTTCCATCGCAAAGGAAGGCGCCCCGCGGCCGGCGACGACCGGACCCGTTGAGCGAGGTGTTCGAGACCGAGATCGTCCCGATCCTGAAGGCGGCACCTGGCTTACGCCCGGTGGCGGTGTTCGAGGAGATGCTACGGCGTCATCCGGATCTCGGCATCGGTATCCGTCGTACCCTGGAACGTCGGATCCGTGCATGGCGGGCGGTCCACGGCGAGGAGCAGGAGGTGATCTTCCGCCAAACCCACGAGCCTGGCCAACTCGGCCTCTCCGACTTCACAGACATGGACGAGTTGGGTGTGACGATCGCGGGTGCTCCGTTGGATCATCGTCTCTATCACTTCCGTTTGGCCTATTGCGGGTTCGAGCACGCCCACGTCGTGCTTGGCGGCGAGAGCTTCGTCGCCCTGGCGGAAGGCCTGCAGAATGCCCTCTGGTCGCTCGGTGGGGCGCCGCGGGAGCATCGGACCGACAGTCTGTCGGCCGCATTCTGCAATCTCAATCGTGATGCACGGGACGATCTGACGCAGCGATACGAGGCCCTTTGTGCCCATTACGGCATGCGGCCTTCCCGCAACAATCGAGGCGTCGCCACGAGAATGGCTCGATCGAAGGGCCCACGGTCATCTCAAGCGAGCAATCGCGGACGCCTTGCTGCTGCGCGGAACTGTCGACTTCGACGATCTTGCCACCTATCGCGGCTTCATCGACGAGATCGTCAGCCGCCGCAATGCCCGCAACGCCAAGCGGATCGATAGCGAGCGCGTGGTGTTGCAGGAGCTGCCCGATCGGCGCACCTCCGACTACGAAGAGGTGATCGTCCGCGTGACCTCGTCCGGCGGCTTCACCCTGCGCAAGGTGTTCTACACGGTGCCATCGCGCCTGATCGGTCACCGGCTGCGGGTGCGCCTTTACGACGATCGTCTCGACGTGTTCGTCGGGGCACCCATCTCGTCACCTTGCCGCGTGGGCGGCCGCATCCCAATGGCAAGTACGACCAGGTCGTCGATTATCGGCACGTGATCCATTCCCTGCGGCGCAAGCCGATGGCACTTCTCAATCTGGTCTACCGAGATCGGCTGTTCCCGCGCGATGCCTATCGGAAGACCTTCGATCGCTTGCGCGAACGCTTGCCGGACAAAAAAGCCTGCCGGATCATGGTCGATCTCCTCGCGCTCGCTCATGAACGCGGCTGCGAGACCGAACTCGCCGATCAGCTCACCGCCGACCTCGAGGCCGGCCAACTGCCCGACCTCAACCGGCTACGTGCTTACTTCGCCCCCGATCCCGCCAACCTGCCGAACGTCGTGGTGCAGCTCGTGCCGCTTGCGACCTACGAATGCCTCATCGGTACCGCCGAGACCGGAGGTGCCGCATGAGCGTAACGAACACGGTTGATGCCGCGCGCCTCAATCTGTTGCTCAATGAGCTCCGTCTGCCTGCCATCAAGGTGCTGTGGGCGCAATTTGCCGAACAGTCCGACAAGGAAGGCTGGCCGGCCGGCCGCTTCCTCGCGACCATCGCCGAGCACGAGATTGCCGAACGCGGCCGCCGTCGGACCGAACGACACCTTGTCGAAGCACGTTTGCCCACCGGAAAGACCTTCGACAGCTTCGACTTCGAAGCCGTGCCGATGATCTCAAAGGCGCAGGTGATGGCGCTCGCCGGTGACAGCTGGCTGGGCAAGGGCGCCAATTTGCTGTTGTTCGGCCCGCCCGGCGGCGGAAAGAGCCACTTGGCGGCAGCGATCGGCCTGGCCCTCATCGAGAACGGATGGCGCGTCCTCTTCACCCGACCACCGATCTCGTGCAGAAGCTCCAGCTAGCGCGACGCGAGCTTAACCTCGAGGCGGCCATCAATCGTCTCGATCGCTTCGATCTCCTGATTCTTGATGATCTCGCTTACGTCACCAAGGATCAGGCCGAGACCAGCGTGCTGTTCGAGCTCATCAGTGCACGCTACGAGCGCCGCTCGATGCTGATCACCGCCAATCAGCCATTCGGCGAATGGAACAGGGTCTTCCCGGACCCCGCCATGACCCTGGCCGCTATCGATCGCCTCGTTCATCACGCCACCATCGTCGAGATGAACGTCGAGAGCTATCGCAGACGGACCGCCCTCGAACGAAAACGCGGTCCGGACGGCCGCCATCGCACGCGACATCCAAAACCGTCGCTGATTGACGCTGCGCGACAATCAGAGTTCAACAAAACTCTTGCGCGCGACAATCATCGCGGCAATCATCATCAGGCCGCGACACGCCTCGCCATCCTGATTGCCGCGCACTTCCTACCCAGATTGCCGCGCTACATCAGCTCCCGTCGCTACGACCCCAATCGGGAATCCAACAGCCAGAGTGTACTCAGGGCTGGATAATCGTTGGGGGTCAGTCAAAGTCTACGGCTGCTGATGTAGTTCCAGAAGTTCCAAATGGGAGTCGCCAAGTTCCATGCCTTTGTCGGAACGAGCCGCCCGTCCAACAGTCAAGCACGGATGACGCCAGACTGGGGACAGACGCCGGCACTGTCGTCCCCGGAATGTCTACTGAAGGAGCAACAACGGCTCACATCTAGGGCCAAGTAATCTCACCCCACGCGCCAAATTGCTACCTCTCGGTAACATGGCATGATCCAATCCGTCGGGCAGGAATGACAAATTGGGGTTCGCTTGCTGGCTGTGGGCCCATCCGGTTTGGACCGTGCAAACCACAGCCACGGCAATCGAGGACGACGAACCGTCCGTGATGACGACTACCGCATCCTGCTCGCATCTCGACAAAAGCTCGACAAGTTCACAAACCTTCATCTTCCTAACCAACTTCTCGCCATCTAACCTCCTACTACAACAGCTTCTGTCTCTCTTTGACATTTCGCATTGCTCGGCTGACTGATCCGCCCTCAGTCGGTCGTCACTCTCCTGTTAAATACAGAGCCCACCTCGAGGTCATCGGACCTCGCCACCTTGCGAGGCACCACCACTCGCTCGTTCAGCGCCCGGAAAGCCCGCCGAATGAGCAGACCTGGAGTACTCACCCGCGCCGCCTGGGACAACCATGCTTCGAACACTTGATGTGCCCGCTCGACTGCACTAGGTGCAGCCGAGCGGGCATCCGCTTCACAGGCGCTCGACCTGGCGCCGCAGCGCCTGTCCAGAGAGGATCATGGGCTTCAGCCCACCGAAAGGTTTATCACTCTTATCCTAAGAGGTTCATGGGCCGCCTCCCGCCATAAGTTCGGACCGGAGAATAGTCGCCGTGTTCAAGGCCGCAACAAGCGGGAGATCGCCAAAGGCCACTTGGCAGAGAAGATAGTTAGCTCCCGCTTGCTCCAGGTGATCAATAAGGACACTTCGCACAGAAGCGGCGGTTCCGACAACGCACAATTCACTTTCAATTGCTGCTTCGAAGGTTGGCGGAAGGTTCGGAGGGGCAGGTACCCCGCTGAGATCATAAAGGACCCTAAAGCTCGTGAGCCATCTGTCGTAAGCCGCTGCAGCTAGCGAATACGCATGAGCTTCCGAAGTGTCTGCTACAATCATGCGAAGCAAACCGACAAGCGGAGCCCCTCCGCGCCAATTGCACGCGCGGTACGCGTCAGTCGATTTCCGAACCATAGAGGCCGGGCCAATGCTCGCGATATTGGCACCGATCTCAGCGGCCGCTCGCGCAGAGCCGGGCTGGCTCACGGGAATCCAGGTCGGTGGATGGGGACGCTGATAAGGCGTAATTGCTAACGGCACTTCGTGGAGGCGATAATGCTGACCTTCGTAGGACAAGGTCCCGCCTCGCATCGCTCTGGTCAAGATCTCCATTCCTTCGGAATACAGCTCGCGAGCGCTCTCTGCGCTAACCCCGAAGTACCCCAATTCAATCGGTAGAGAGCCCCACCCGATACCGAGCTCAAGACGACCGCCGCTCAAATGATCCAGCATGCATGCCTCTTCATAGGCCCGAAGGGGGTGCTGAAGGCTTAGCAGCATGACCATCGGCCCGATGCGGAGCTGCTTCGTACGCTGCGCAACGCTCGACAGAAATACGTTAGGCGAGGGCGATCGCCCGTGCGGTGTGCAATGGTGCTCGGCAAGATGGTACGCGTGGTATCCCAACCGGTCACACGCTTCGGCCAACACCAGTCGATCGTTATACTGCTGCGATAAGTCGAGACCGTCTTCGTCCAAGTGGTAAAAGATTCCAAGCCGTATTCGACGTGATACATTTGTCACGTTAGTCCTCCCGATTTGACGAAATCGTTCTCATTAATCAGATCAGCCCCCCAGCAATGCCACTGACCACAGATAAACAGGTGTCCATCTGCTCCGCCGCACCTATTGAGATTCTTATGAAGCCCCCAAGGTCCCCCTCGGGAAACACCGCAACGTTCACATTCTTCCTCTCTAAGGCTTGCTGCCACCATCTACCGTCGTACCCAAGCGGTACGGGAGCCAATACAAAGTTTGCATGTGATGGCAGGACATAGAATCCAAGCGCCGACAGCGCCACCATAGTTCTCTCCCTTTCCTGAACAATGCATTCAATGCACTGATCGTAGGCATTACGATGCTCGAGGATGCTGACGCCAACGGACTGGCTAATCACGCTCATGTTGAAAGGGTTCTGTATGCTACGCAGTCTTGCAATCACCCGCGGGTTACCGAGGCCAAAGCCGATGCGAAGGCCCGCTGCAGCGTAACTCTTCGAAAACGTCCTTAGCAGCAGAAGATTCTGATATCGGTCGATCAGACCCAGTGCATTGTCTGGAGCAAAGTCGACATACGCCTCATCGAGCACGATAAGCTGATCCGTTTCAGCGACCAGTCGCTCAATTTCCGCGATCTGAACGAATGTCCCTGTTGGGTTATTTGGGTTGGCGAGCACGATGAACTTTGCGTCTCCTGCCGCCTGCCGAACACTTTGGCTCGCCGGCAGAGCATTGTGATCGGCCCAATCAACTTCAAGCAAGCGCGCTCCGTTCACCGCCGCCAATTTATGATTGAACGAAAAGCCGGGCGACAACATTCCGACAGTATCGCCAGCGGCAAGAAACCCCCGGTAAATAAGTGCGAGAATCTCCGATGAGCCATTTCCTGCGATCACCTGCTCGACAGAGACCCCATAGGCTCGCGCGGCCGCTGATCGTAAGCCGCCGCTGTCCTCCTCCGGATACCTATTGTGGGTTCCAATCGCGGCAAACGCAGCCCGCATGACTACGTCAGGCATCGGGAACGGGTTTTCGTTCCTGTTGAGGTTCACGCATGGCAGCGAGTACGCAGCGATCCCGGCGGATCTGCCTTCCGCGAGACTCCTGTCTGCCATAGCATGTCGATGAAGGTATTCCTCGTCACCTGACATCCAGATCCTCCTCTATGCAGCCCGACATCCGCCTGCTGCCGCAGGTCGCGCTGCTTTCCCTATCTCTGTTGCGGACCAGCCGCACCTCACCTCTTGGTTTGTTCAAAGCCGGTCACAGTGCCCCACATTGGGCTCTATGGGTTCGGTTGAAGACACTCGAGGCTGTCACACAGCAAGGCGTCAAAATGCAGCCCTAACCGACAGCATCTAGCGCGATCGCCATAGCCATTGCTTACCAATCGAGCTCACTCGGCACGCCTGTGCGCTTCCACCTTTTCCGTGTACAACCTGACCCTGCGGTCGATTCAAGTGGTTTATCCCAAGGCCGCTCCTGCAGACCGACATTAATCAGCTGGAAGCACACACAATCCGAACCAATAATGCCGCCGTTCACAGATCACTCCTTTCGCCACAGGGCCGCCAAAAGCAAACCGCCTGCCCCCCGGCCTGTTCAAATGACCTGTTGAGCCTCTGCCGCTGAATGCCGCACCGATCAGAAACAGCCCGGTGCCACACCGCACATTGGCTCCGGATATTACCGATCTCCCTTGTTGCACCCGTGAACCTCCTCCGAATTGATGGACACCTGTAGTAGGCTCGAAGAGCCAGGAGGTGTCGGATGGAAGGACGTCAGCGTCGGTCGCTTACGGACGACTACAAGCGGCAAGCGGTTGATCTCGTAACATCGAGTTGGCGCTCGATCGGATCTGTTGCCAAGGAGCTTGGCTTGCGAGAGTCCGTGCTGCGGCGGTGGGTGGAGCAGCGAGGGGTTCGGCTGCAGCCGACGGCGGCGGCGCGGCGCCCCACGACGCGGGCGACGCTGCCGTCGGCGGACCACGCGGCAGAGATCGCGCGTTTGCAGCGAGAGAACGAGCGGCTGCGCATTATGCCTGGCGCTCGCGCCCGGGGAGCCGACGATCTGCTGCCAATCGTGACCTCGTCGACGACATCAGGCGGGTCCACCGCGACACCCGCGGGCGTTATGGCAGCCCGCGTATCCATGCCGAGTTGAAGGATCAGGGCCGCGGGGCGAGCCGTGGTCGCATCGAGCGGTTGATGCGGCGTCACGGCAGCAGGGCCATCATGGCGCGGCCACGTCGGGTGCGGACCACCGACAGCCGCCACGACCTGCCGATCGCCCCCAATCTGCTCGACCGCAACTTCATCGCCACTGCGCCGAACCGGATCTGGCTGGCCGATATCACCTACATCGAGACCGATCAGGGCTGGCTCTATCTGGCTGCCGTCATGGATCTGTACAGCCGCAGGATTGTCGGCTAGGCGATGGCGGATCATTTGCGCGCCGAGCTGGCCTTGGCGGCGTTGCGGATGGCGATCGCGGCGCGGCGGCCAAGTGCCGGCCTGATCCACCATTCCGATCGCGGCGTTCAAGGCGGATTCAAGCGGTCGTCGCAACACAGATTGTGTTCACTCACGATAGCAACTCGTCAAGGGCCTCTGCCGGCGTTTTCTAACCCAGGGTTTTTCTCGGTCGAGCATTGAGGGCCGCGGCCACAGCGGCGATCTCGTCGGCGCTGTGGCCGCTCAGGTCGGTGCCTTTCGGGAAGTACTGACGCAGCAGCCCATTTGTGTTCTCGTTGGTGCCACGCTGCCATGGGCTTTGCGGATCGCAGAAGTAGATTTGGACACCCGCGTCGATCTTAAGACGATCGTGCTGAGCCATTTCAGCTCCCTGATCCCAGGTCAGCGAACGACGCAGCTCTTCGGGCAAGCTGATGATGGTGCGCGTAATCGCGCCGCGCACCGCTTCAGCTCCGTGCCCTGCGAGAGCAGGCCCATTCTTCATGCGCGGAGCTTCGCCATGCCCCGCAACCCGGGGAAGATGCAGCAGCATCGTGAAGCGCGTCGTACGCTCAACCAGCGTGCCGATCACCGAGCTGCCAAGACCAAGGATGAGGTCTCCCTCCCAGTGACCGGCACCGCGCGATCGGCCGCTTCGGCGGGGCGTTGTCGCTTAAACTCGCTCCTCTAGGCGGGGGCACCTGAGAGCTTCTCCGTGCCCGGGCCGAGGAGCCTGCGTTTTTTCAAGTCTCCGGTCCTACGCGCCCCAGGTCCGTCTCCGTTCTGCCTCATAGCAGCCAAACCCCTTTGTAAGGAGCCGCGCCGACGTGACGGATTTGAATACAAGCTAAGGGACCACGTTGCATATGCCAGGCCGCATCTATACTCCCGAAGACCTCTTAATGCTCGGACGTCTTCTTGATGAGGCCGTCGTTGCGCTCCCCGATTGCATGCGAACTCCTGCGAATCGCACAGCACTCGCGACGCTCATTCTTGAACGCACGTCCGCCGCGGACGATCTGCGTTCATTTGTCAGGCTGATGCAGCTTGTAGCGCCCTCAACGTAGTTCAGGCCGGATGCGCTATTAGCGCAATATTGCGCTACATGGCCTGCCGCAACACCCGCGTATCGCAAGCTTCGTTCGATCTACGACACGCCGCCGCCCTGCCAGGCAAGCGGTCCGAAAGCGCTTGAACCTCCCCTGGCGTCAGGTTGTACAGGTCCGGCTATGAACAGGCCTTCATTCTATAAGCGTCGGTGGCGGCGCATTGGTGAACTTGCAGATGCCACCGGCGTCACGGTGCGGGCATTGCGTCACTATGAGCAGACAGGACTGCTCACTGCTTCTCAGCGTACGTGCGGCGGCCATCGCATGTACGACGCCGACAGTTTGACACGCGTTTACCACATAGTCGCACTTCGCCGGCTCGGCCTTTCGCTTCAGGAAATCCGGAGCGCTCTTGAAGGACGCTCGTCTCTTTCGCGTTTGTTGAGCGAGCAGCTGGAACGTGCAGAGCGCGAAGTGATGCGCGCAACCGCCGTCCGCGATCTGCTGCGCCGCCTCGCTCAGAATGTCGACGCAGATGTCCGGCTAGACGAGCTACCCAACCATCTGAACCGACCTCCGGGTAAAGTCGACATGTGAGTACCTCTGCTCGAACGGCGCGCTCGGCGGCAATCAGAGTGGGGCCGTCGCCTGTCTGGACGCCGCTGCGCGACACCGTTTCCGACGACCAACAAGGGCATGCGGGTCATTTGCTGCGGCCAACCCGTGTCACGTGGAGGCCAGTAATTGAAGGCTTAGCGCGACATGCTCCGCCGCGTCTGAACGGCCCCAATTGGGGGACGCGCTACTCAGGAGCCAGGCTTGGTTCCTCCTGTGACGAACCGAGGCGAGCGGCTTCCTCAAGCAAGACCTGGCGCATCCACTTGCTTGCAGGCTCATTGTTGTGCAGTGCAGGCCATTGCAGCGTCTCCGTAAAGCCAGGCAACGGCAGGGGAAGCTTTGCAACGCGCAAGGGTAGCGATTTTGCGAAATGCCGCACCAACGTTGCCGGCATGGTCGCTACCCGGTTCGTCCCGACGAGCATGTGGGGCATCATGCTGAAGCCCTGAACCACGACCTCCACGCGCCGCTTAACTCGATGCTCCTGCATGAACCATTCGTCGATTGACGGGACGCGAGAACGGCCGAACCGGACAGCAACGTGCCCCATGGACATGTAGCTTGAGAACGTCAGCGGTCGCGCCAATCGCTTGTTGGAACGGCAGCCCACGCAAACCAGCGTCTCATCAAATAGCGTGGCCTTCGGATGCTCATCCGTCGTGTACACGTCGGGAAGAATGATAAAGTCGACCGCACCCCGCTGAAGGGGGTGGTCGAATGGATCGGCCAGTGGCATCAGCTCGAATTTGATGCCGGGCGCCTCTCGCGCGACGCGCTCAATCACCTTGCGAATAAGCACGATAGCCGCGAAATCGGACATGCAAAGGCGAAAACGGCGATTTGATTCGTCCGGCCTAAAGGGCTCGCGAGACGTGATGGAAAGCTGAATGTGCAGTAACGCTTCGCGAGTAGGTGAGGCGAGAGCCTCTGCGCGTGGGGTCAGGACAAGTTCACGGCCGCTCATCGTGAACAACTCGTCCTTGAAATACGCACGCAGGCGGGCGACCGCCGCACTCATTGCGGGCTGGCTCAAGTTGATGCTGCGTGCTGCTGCCGTCAAGTTACGCTCTGCTATCAGGGCATCAAGAGCGACGAGCAGATTTAGATCTAGGCCACGAAACCGCATTGTTCATTCATCCGCAGTGTAGATGTAACTCATCTAAACAATCGATTTTACCCGCGCGCGCCACGATGGAATAAAAGTGACGTGTCCGACGCAACACGTTAGATTTTGGAGACCACGATCGTGGCGCTGCGCATTGAACATAGTGAACCGCGAATCATAGCGACACCGCCCCAGGCATTTCTTGAAGCTCACATATGGTCTCAGCCCTGCAGACCCCTTGGTCTCGCGACCCAGTTATCAAGCGGCAATGGGCTCTTTACAACGATCAATCGGACAGCGCGCCCCATCCAATCGACACCACCATGCGTGCCCCTTGCAAACAGCAACAGGCGCTATCCCAGTTCGAGCGCGCCATGTCTTACATTAGTAGCCCGTACCAGTTCACACATTCAAACCACCTCGATCACCCCATCAAACATCTTTAAGGCGAGTAATACATCAGAGGTGCTTTGTCTCGCAACTCGCAGGACGCCGATATGTCCGCGAAAGGACGCCGATATACCATCGTATATTGTACAACCTGACCGCACCCACCTTCTTTCTAGCAGGATTCCTGTAGGGCTCCCGCGGCCTGCTACGCATTGCGCCGCATTCCCAAGTCGTTCTTCGCCGAACCGCAGGAGAGCGCCTGCAGCAGCCCCGTGCGCTCGATTCCGTGCGCACCCTGCTGTAGCGCCTCACCTCATGCATACACGGCAATGAAGCCAAACGTAGGAGATGGGTCGATGCGCCCCCCAATACAGTGGCGGACGTGCTGGGAGAATGAGTTGGAGCTATCGGATCATATCCAGCTCTCGGCATTCTTACGAGCGGCTTACGGACCGACCGGAACGTTCAATGCACGTCCCTTTGAGGGCTATCGGAGCTGGGCGGGTGCGAGGCCCGAGCTCCGATGTGTCGGCTACGACAGCAGGGGCGTTGCGGCTCATCTTGGCGCGCTGCGACGGTTCATCAAGGTCGGCGATGCCGACGTGTTGGTGGCCGAACTCGGATTGTACGCGGTACGCCCCGACCTAGAGGGTCTGGGAGTGCCACACTCTGTACGCGCAATGTATCCTACACTACACCTGATGGGCGTTCCTTTCGGATTTGGCACAGTCCGTCATGCGCTCAAAACGCACATCACGAGGTTGCTCGATCGCCCAGGGCTGGCCTCGATCATTCCGGGTATACGCGTCCGTTCTACGCTGGCGGAGGTCTATCCTGCTTTGCCGCCCACGCGAACAGACGACGCTCTTCTCGTCGTTTTGCCTGTCGGAAAGCCGTTGAGCGAATGGCCGCCCGGAACGACAATTGAGCGAAACGGGCCCGAACTGTGACAGGCCTCTCTATGCACTTAACAAGCGTTGGCGATGGCAGGCAGTATGCTGACTCACCAAGCGTCCACTTGACGTTCGACGACGGGCCGCACTCTTTTTATACCCCGCACATCTTAGACATCCTCTCCCAACATAACGTGCCGGCGACGTTCTGCGTCATCGGCAGATATGCAGCAGAACATCCGCACATTACGCGCAGGATAGTTTCCGACGGACACGAACTCGCAAACCACACCATGAACCATCCCGATCTCTCGAAATGCGAGCCAACGAAAGTCGCGTCGGAGATTGCACACGCGAACTGTGCCATTAAGTCGGCTTGCCCGGAGGCTCGGCTCCGACATGTGCGTGCGCCATATGGGCTCTGGACCGAACATGTGCTCTCCTGCGCCGCGAGCGCTGGGCTCGGCGCACTTCACTGGTCTGTAGACCCTCGCGACTGGTCTCGGCCTGGTGCGGATGCGATCGTCAGCGCGGTACTGAGCTCCATCCAACCTGGAGCCATTGTTCTTTTGCACGATGGCTGCCCTCCCGATGAACGCAATTGGGGTCATGATCAAAGGCTGCGCGATCAGACAGTATGCGCCGTCAGCCAGCTAATTCCCGCATTGCACAGTCGCGGCTTTGCAATTCGTCCCATTCCTCACTTTCACTGAGACCAGAATGAGCCTGCTTGTGACCGCCAGCACTGCCGCGATTGGATCATACACAATCCTTTCAGCGTTTTATAAGAGCGCTCAAATGATCTATGCAATAAAGAGCCGGGCCTCATCGCCGCCACTCACGGACGTCGATCACGAAACGATGCCCAGTGTCGACGTTATCGTTCCTTGCTACAATGAAACGCCAGACACCCTGTCGGCGTGCTTAGGCTCGATTGCCGCCCAGGATTTTACTGGACGACTGCGCGTCTATGTCGTTGACGATGGCTCTCAAAACCTCGCTGCTGTCAAAGCTGTCCACGACGCTTACGCGCAAGATACACGATTTCGCTTTATCATTCTGCGAAAGAACGTAGGCAAGAGGAAGGCGCAGATTTGTGCCATCCGGCAGTCATCTGGAGACCTGGTTCTCAACGTCGACTCTGATACGACGCTCGCAGTCGATGTCGTCACAAAACTAGCAGCTAGCATGCACGAGCCGGAAGTTGGTGCCGCTATGGGCCATCTGGTCGCGACCAATCGGGATCGCACTTGGCTCACGCGGCTCATCGACATGGAGTACTGGCTTGCTTGTAACGAAGAACGCGCTGCACAAGCCAGCTTCGGTGCTGTTATGTGCTGCTGCGGACCCTGCGCCATGTATCGCCGTTCGGCTCTTACATCGCTGCTCGACAAGTATGAAACGCAATATTTCCGCGGGAAGCCCAGTGATTTCGGCGAGGATCGTCACCTCACAATACTTATGCTGCAGGCAGGGTTTCGAACTGAATACGTTCCAGATGCGATAGCCGCAACCGTCGTTCCCGACAGGCTCGGACCTTATTTGCGTCAACAACTACGCTGGGCACGCAGTACGTTCCGCGACACGCTGCTAGCACTGCGGCTGCTGCCTCATCTTAATGGCTATCTCACATTAGATGTTATCGGACAGAACCTTGGCCCTCTTCTTTTGGCTCTGTCCATAATGACCGGGCTCGCTCAGCTTGCGACCACGCACACCATACCATGGTTGACGATCGTTGCTATTTCATCGCTAACGCTGATGCGGTGCACCACAGCGGCGATTCGTGCTCGTGAGGTGCGATTTCTTGGCTTCGCGTTGCACACGCCAATCAATCTGTTCCTAGTGCTTCCCTTGAAAGCCTATGCATTGTGTACATTGGATAACAGTAACTGGCTCTCCCGTACGACGCCTCCGGCATCACTCTGCGGGGCTCCGGAAACGATCCACGAACGTGACGCCTGTCACCATGATGCCGCTCGGCGACAGCCGGCAGCGCTGGCGGTCACCGGGGAGGGGACCACCCGTTAAGGCGCTCCAACGCTCGGCCTGTGATCTAGGACCGCGCTCAAACGCGGCGAAAACAAGCGCACTAAAGTAAGGAAGGGTGAATGACATTCGATAAGGTACTGCGCTTGCTCGAGCGGGAGATGGAGGCGGACGACCCGTGGCGGCTCAACGCGAACCCATTCGAGCAAGAGCGCCACGCGCACTTGCTCCGTCTGTGCCTCGCGGAAGGCGCGGTCGGTAACGCGCTTGAGGTGGGTTGCGCAGCGGGCGTCTTCACGGCAAAGCTGGCGCCCCACTGCCAGCAACTCGTAGCAATCGACGTTCTGCCGCGTGCGATCACTCGAGCAAGGGAGCAAGCTCAATGGCCTCATATCGCCTGGCACATCTCTGACGTGCGGGACCTCAACGCAACTAATCCATTCGACCTGATCGTGGTGGCGGAAGTGCTTTATTATCTTGAAGATACCGGCCAGATGGGTGACGCCATCGAGAAGCTCACGCGAATGCTGGCGCCCAGCGGACGGCTCGTTTTCGGATCAGCGCGTGACGCCTCTTGTCAGCGTTGGGGGCATCCTGCGGGTGCCGAAACAATGCTTGATGTTTTGAATGAACATCTGGTCGAGACTGAGCGCGTACAATGCCGTGGCGCGAGCATCGACGAAGATTGTTTGATTGCGTCTTTTCGCACTAAGTCGAACTTGCCAGACTAGTGCATTCGCTGCGGCGAACACGGAGTGACTATGCGAATCTGTGGAATCAAGCTGACACATGACGGAGCGGTTGCCGTTGTGGAAGATGGGCGCTTGCTCTTCTGCATAGAGCAAGAAAAGAGAGCCAATAATCCACGCTATCAAGCCATCACCGACCTCTGCGCAGTCACTCTCGCGCTGGCCGAACACGGCTTAAGGCCCACGGATGTTGACCGATTTGTCATCGACGGCTGGGACGGGCTGACGCACTCGCAATTTGATGTCCTAAGTGAAGGGGTGCCGCTCACCATTAAGGGAGCGCCATATATCGAGTCCCACGAAAACACGCTCCTCACGCCCTATGCCGGGTCGGGCCTCGTCCTCGATCGGGTGCCTTTACGTTATCATAGCTATGCTCACGTAGCCGGCCACGTGGCCGGCGCTTACTGTACCAGTGCTTTCGCCAAAGCCCGAGCCCCTGCATTGTGCTTAGTGTGGGACGGCTGCATCTTTCCGCGCCTGTATCATGTAGATCCGACCGGAGCCCGCTTCCTCGACACTCTTTTCCCTTTCATCGGCCATGCCTATGCTATCGCTGGGCAGCACTTCGGGCCCTATCGTCAAGCCAGCAGGGCAGGCTGGGATCTTGGTGTCGCAGGTAAGCTTATGGCGTATATCGGGCTAGGCGCTCTCGATGAGGGCATTCTGGCAGTCTTTCAAGAGATGTATGAAGCGTGTCTAGCCGGTCCTTCCGAGCGTGCTCGCGCTTACCGTGCCAGCATAAACGATCCTGAAGCCTTACTTGCCGCCACTGACTGGTTTTTCGAGGCATGCGGTCGTCGGCTCACCGGTACGCCTTCCGAAGATGTACTCGCATCTTTTCACGTTTTTCTGGAGCGGCTGCTGGAGCAAGAAATAGGACTTGCTCTGCTACGGCACTCAGGTCTTCCGGGCTTACGGCACCTGTGCATCGCTGGAGGGTGTGGACTTAATATAAAGTGGAATAGTGCTCTGCGCGCGACGGGATTGTTTGATTCAGTTTGGGTACCCCCGTTTCCAAATGATAGCGGCTCAGCAATTGGCGCGGCTTGCGCCGCCATGGCCGAGCCAAACGCTTTGACTCCTTTGGAGTGGTCAGTTCACAGCGGACCGGCCTTGACCGGAAGCAACCCATCAGGCCAATGGGAGGCTTTGCCCTGTACCATCGTAGAGCTTGCGGCTCTCATCGCTACAGGCAAGCCCGTAGTGTTCCTCACCGGCCTCGCGGAGCTCGGACCCAGAGCACTCGGCGGCCGCAGTATTATTGCGGCTGCAACCTCCAAGGAGATGAAAGACCTTCTGAACGATATCAAGCTACGGGAACGATTTCGTCCCGTCGCTCCTATTTGCCTCGAGGACCGGGCTGCTGAAATTTTCGATCCCGGCAGCCCAGATCCTTACATGCTCTTCGACCATCAAACCCGTCGCGAATGGCGGACAAAAGTTCCCGCTATCGTGCACCTGGATGGTTCTGCCCGATTGCAAACAATCTCCCGAACGTCTCCGCAAAAGATCGCTGCTCTTCTGGTCGAGTATGAGAAACTTACAGGAATTCCGCTGCTCTGCAACACGAGCGCCAACCATCCTGGCCGGGGGTTTTTTCCTGATGTTGCTAGCGCTTGTGACTGGGGTCGCGTCGACCATGTTTGGTGCGACGGCTTTCTCTGGCAACGATCCGTCGAAGCTGGTCTGACATTATCCAATTCCGCTCTGGTCACTGACTAAGACAGCCTATGTCCAATCCAGCGATTCAACTGACTGACGTCCAAAAGACTTATCATGATCGAGGCGTCGTACGGGGTCTGACCTTTAGCGTCGCTAAGGGAGAGTGTTTCGGGCTACTCGGTCCAAATGGGGCGGGTAAAAGCACGATCGTTCGGATGATCCTCGGCCTCATATCGCCCGATGCCGGCCGGATCACTGTTTTGGGTGAGCAGGTGCCGGCACGCGCCCGTTTGGCGCGCGCGGGCATCGGCGTCGTCCCACAAGTTGATAATCTCGAGGATGCGTTCACTGTGCGCGAAAATCTCCTCATATTTGGACGGTACTTTGGACTGAATACGCGCGAAAGTGAGGAGGCTGTGCCTTCGCTGCTCGAATTTGCGCGACTTGAGGGTAGAGCAGAGTCACGGGTCGCGGATCTGTCCGGCGGCATGAAGCGACGTCTCGTGCTGGCCCGTGCCCTGATCAACGATCCACAACTGCTCATCATGGATGAACCCACGACCAGCCTCGATCCCCACGCCCGCCACTTGATTTGGGAACGCCTGCGTCTTCTGCTCGCTCGAGGAAAGACTATCCTGCTGACGACCCACTTCATGGAAGAGGCTGAACGACTTTGCGATCGCCTCTGCGTGCTAGAGAATGGACGTAAGATCGCCGAGGGTGCGCCCAATGCTCTGATCGACTCTCAGATTGGCTGTGATGTCCTCGAGGTCTACGGCGGAAACCCACTCGAGCTCCGTGCGATAATAGAGCCTCACGCTTCGCGCATCGAGGTGAGGGGAGAGACGCTGTTTTGCTACGCGCCGGATCAGGCGGCGGTGCGGCTTCGGCTTCGTGGATGCACCGGTCTGCGCCTTCTGGAGCGGCCGCCTAACCTGGAAGACGTCTTCCTGCGGTTGACGGGACACAGGATAGACGCATGAAGACGATATCCAAAGCAGCCTTGCCATCGGACGCACTCAGTTGGATCAGCGTGTGGCGCCGCAACTATCTGGCATGGAGGAAGGCCGCCGCTGCTTCGCTGCTTGGCAACTTGGCCGACCCGTTGACCAACCTCTTGGGTCTCGGCTTTGGGCTCGGCCTGATTGTCGGCAATGTAGACGGTCACTCATATGTCGATTTCTTGGTCGGCGGAATGGTGGCAACCAGCGCTATGACCGCGGCAAGCTTCGAAACTCTGTACGGAACGTTCGCTCGCATGCGCAGCCAACGAACCTGGGACGCAATGATGTGCACTCCGCTCACGCTGGGTGATATCCTCCTCGGTGAATTGGTTTGGGCAGCAAGCAAGGCCACTTTGGCGGGCACCGGAATCGCGCTTGTTGCTACGGGGCTTGGCTATGGCACCTTATTATCCACGTTCTATTGTTTCCCCGCTCTCGCCCTCACCGGCCTTGCGTTCGCGAGCGCGGCGCTCGTCGTTGTCGCGATTGCCCCAAGCTACGACTATTTTGTGTTCTACCAGACTCTCATCTCGACCCCTATGGTGTTCCTATCCGGGGCAGTCTTTCCCGTTGCGCACCTTCCGCCCGCTCTCCAGTTGGCTGCAGCCGCGTTACCTTTGGAACATTCGATTGCGCTAATACGGCCTGCAATGCTCGGGCTACCACTCGATAGCATCGGCGCGCATGTTGGTGTCCTTTTCGCTTACGCAGTACTGCTCTTCTTACTGTCGGCAAAGCTATTTCGGCGACGCTTATCACACTGACGATGCCCAGCCGCTTAATGAACGCACACCCTGTTTCTCGGCCTGCGCTTGCCGGCCTATTCGCGTTCAACGTCGCGGACGTTTCATTACCCGGCCGCCCTAAAGATCATGATTACTACCACACTTGCTGGAGGATAGAATGCTGTGTCTTGGATTGAGCGGCGGATTGGATAAGGTCCATGAATATCGACCTGCACTCTCGCACACATTCTTGCATGATGGCGCAGCTGTCATGGTGCGTGACGGGCGTGTGTTAGCCGCGGTTGAAGAAGAACGCCTAAACCGAATTAAGCATTCCAACAAATTTCCCGCCCAGGCCATCCGCTACTGCCTGGCTGCTGCGGGAGCGCAATTAAAGGACATCGATCGCATCGCATTCTATGCAACCGAGTCCTATTGCAACGCGATGCTTCGGCTTTTGTTTGGTTCGGAGACGCAGAGTGGCATCCCTCTCGACGCCAGAACCCTTCTACAGCTTATGCTATCGCAGGAGTTTGATACAGAGATCGAGCCATCGCGCTTGTCATTCGTCAGTCACCATCATGCGCATGCAACAAGTGCTTTTGCTGTGTCCGGCTATGACGAAGGTCTAGTCTTGGCAATCGACGGCGGCGGTGATTTCCTCTCCGGGATGGTGGCCATTGGATCGGGAAGTCGTCTTACTCAACTACATACCTTCCCAGAGGACGGTTCCCTCGGATTGTTTTACTTAGAGGCAATCAAGTGCCTCGGTTATGGCTTGTTCGACGAGTACAAGGTTATGGGCCTTGCTCCGTACGGGGACTCCTCGCGTTTCCGAGAACTATTTCAGCAATTCTACGAATTAAAGGAGAACGGTGGCTACAAGATACATTTGAACGACATCGCTCCGGCGTTAGAGCACGACATACACGTTCGCGGCAAGGGAATGCCGTTCACCCAAGAGCATAAAGATGTTAGTGCAGCCTTGCAGGAGGCCTTGGAACGTATTGTTTTTCATGTTCTCAGGCATTACCGTGAGGTGACCGGCATGAAGCGGCTATGCTTGGCTGGTGGTGTCGCCCACAACTGCACCATGACCGGTAAGTTGCTCTATACAGGACTATTTGATGATATCTTCGTGCAGCCCGCGGCGCACGATGCTGGATGCGCACTCGGCGCTGCTCTCATGGTTTCCGAAGAACAAGGACGTCCCGCACCCCGTGAGCGGCTTCAGCATGTCTATTGGGGCCCGGCACTTGGGGATGACCATGCTGTAGAGCGAGAGGTTGCTGCATGGCGCGGGCATATCGACGTGCAAAGAAGCGCGAACGTGGCGAGCGTGGTAGCTGAATGGATAGCCAACGGTTCGGTTGTTGGCTGGGTCCAAGGCCGCTCCGAATTTGGACCGCGCGCCCTCGGTAACCGCAGCATTGTTGCTGACCCCAGACCAGCAAAGAATAAGGACCGCATAAACGCCATCGTTAAAAAACGCGAGGGCTACCGGCCGTTTGCACCTTCCGTATTGGAGGAACATGCCGCTGAGTTTTTCGATCTTCCTAAGACCGCGGGAGCTTTTCCGTTCATGAACTTTGTCGTTCAAGTTCGTGATTGCAAGCGAAGTGTGCTTGGTGCGGTTACGCACGTCGATGGTACAGCACGGCTGCAGACGGTGTCACGTAGATCGAACCCGCGGTACTGGGAGCTGATTAATCAATTCCACAAGCGGACGGGCGTCCCTGTCCTCCTCAATACATCTTTCAACAACAATGTCGAACCGATCGTGCAGTCGGTTACCGACGCAATGGTCACGTTCCTTACGACAGATCTTGACGCCCTCGTGATCGGATCGCTTCTCATCACGAAGCGCGTCGCCACGCCGGAGGACTGGGCTGCGCTCCGCGTTTCCTTACCGGCCTACACTTCACTTCGCCGTACCCCGGATCACGTCACCGCAGAGTGTCGGGAGATCGTCTGCGAGACTTATACCACCTTCTCCGATGGCGGCGCTGTGCGCATCTCGCCCGATCTATTCGAGTTGCTGCATGGAATCAAAGGGGACGCCGCCCTCGGCGAGCTTCTCGCTCACGTAAAGGGCGAGCGGCGCGACGCAATCATCCTTGAACTTCGGCAGTTGTGGGAAAAGCGCCGCATCTGCTTGCGTCCCGCCGCCAACAATCTGGGAGATCTGCGCGATCAGGCGCATGCGACTTGATAGGTATCTCTTTGTCTAGCTAGCGAACGGCAATCCATAACCGACCTCTTGGTCGCGAAGCGGACAAGCTCTCGCAACCTAACATACGGCTCGCGACGGCCTGGCGGACGATAACACTGCCGGTACTTTCCTGCCGTCCAGGGTGAGCAACTTATTCAACTGCCGGAGCAATGGATTCAAGATGACTCATCAACAGCGCTTCGTCATTTCCAGGCGTCGCACCGGTTTCGGCGATTGCTTATGGTCGCTCGCGTCAGCCTGGCAATACTCCAAGCGAACAGGGCGCACTTTGGTCATTGACTGGCGCGGATCTTGCTATCTCTCTGACCCCTTTACAAACGCCTTCAGCGTGTTCTTTGAGCCGCTCGACAACATCTCGGGCGTACCCGTTATCTGCGACGATAAGATCAATCAACTCTGCTTTCCTGGGCCGTTTTTTCCACATTGGTGGAACAGGCCTGCAATTGACGGCGTTTACCGGTCGGATGACCAAATTTTCCACGAGCGTGATGAGCTGCGCAGGTTGTTGGTAACGTCAAGGGATATCCAGGCGAATACTATCGTTTGTGACGCTTGCTTAATGTGGGGCTGTGATCAGGAGGCCGAGCGCAACATATTCCAAAGCATCACACCACGCCAGGAGATCAGGCGTCGCATCGACGATGTTTACCATCGAGCGTTTGAGGGGCACGATGTAATCGGGATACACGTTCGGCACGGGAACGGTGAAGATACTATGGGTCATAGGCCTTATTGGACCGACCCACGAGTCGCTATGGAGCAGGTATGCGCTGCAGTTGAACGGGCAAAAGCATTGCATCATACACGACCGACAAGGCTCTTTTTGTGCACTGACAGTCCCAGCGTCGCTGATCACCTTTCGGCTGTCTATTCTGAGCTCTTCAGCATTCCCAAACGCTTCCGAGCGAACGATGCTGGCCCGCTGCACACTGCAGATCTTGGAGTCGAGGGCGGATTCGCTGCTCTCGTGGAAATGTACCTCCTGGCCTACTGCCATACCGTTATCCGATTTCCGTCGACAAGTGCTTTCTCGCGCTACGCAAGCCTAGTCGTCCCCCAAGTAATCGAATTTAGCTTGGACGATCCAAGCCACTTGATCTTAGCCGAAAGGTCATCCGCCGAGCACGCGCCAGATGCGCGCTCTCTCGCCGGTCCTCACGAGCGGCGGCCAGCGAAGCCGGCCTTTTGATGCTTGCCACAGGACGTCAAGCCCCACCAGCGCCAAGAAAGGCTTAAATGAGCCTAGCACTTACTTCAGCAGTCACCAGGTACAACGCCTCGGTGCCATATCTGGACATCGGTTCGAAGCCATCCAATGGACTCCGCGCGAAGCGAGGGTGCGACACTGCTGTCGTAATGTCTCACCGACCTATGCCGTTCTCCGACGGAGCCGGCTCGGTTCGTATCCCAAGCACCTTGTTTGGTGAAGGCGAGTGCTGCGGATGAAGGTGCGGCGGGAGTAGATTTCTCAAATGAGTTACCGATGCCCATACCTGGAGATAAGGTGGTCACACATTGTGCTGGACCTCTCTATGCACACGAGGGAAGGGCGCCGAGCTCACCTCGCGCGGGTTGATGCCGGATGCAGGCCTCCCAGGATCGTTAATTCAGGCCCCAACGTACTTGGTATTCCTTGCTGCTTTCACCACACAGCGCCTTGCCAACTTCTCCACGGCTGAGAGATGGTGGAGCCAGGGCGCGCCGCCACACTTCCCCGGAATATGAGCACTAGCGCCATAGTAGGTTGACCACGCCGGACGATATGTCAGAGGGACAGGCTTCGGCCGTTGCTGGAAGTCGGTAGGCCCCTGAGGCATTTGGGAGCATTTGTGAATATGGCTGAGCGCGTCGCTCTCATCACCGGCGTAACCGGGCAAGACGGGGCTTATCTCGCCGACTATCTACTGTCGCTCGGCTATGTTGTGCACGGCATCAAGCGCCGCTCGTCCTCGTTCAACACAGCGCGCGTCGATCACCTTTACCAGGATCCGCATGTCGGCAAGGTCCCGTTCCTGATGCATTACGGCGACATGACGGATTCGACCAATCTGATCCGCCTGATACAGCAAATCCGGCCGACTGAGATCTACAATCTCGCCGCCCAAAGCCATGTTGCCGTCAGCTTCGAGAGCCCGGAATATACCGCTAATGCGGACGCAATCGGGGTGCTGCGCCTCCTGGAAGCAGTCCGCATTCTTGGAATGGAGAGGCACACGCGGTTCTATCAGGCTTCGACCTCGGAGCTTTATGGCCTGGTGCAGGAGATTCCGCAGAAGGAGACGACCGCATTCTATCCACGCTCGCCTTATGGCGTCGCAAAGCTGTATGGCTACTGGATTACGGTAAACTACCGCGAAGCCTATGGCATGTTCGCCTCCAACGGTATTCTGTTCAACCATGAGAGCCCGATCCGTGGCGAGACCTTCGTGACCCGCAAGATCACGCGTGCCGTCGCGCGCATCGAGGTCGGCCTGGAAGATGCGCTCTATCTTGGCAATCTCGAAGCCAAGCGGGATTGGGGCCATGCCCGCGACTATGTGGCGGGCATGCATTTGATCCTGCAGGCCGATAAGCCAGACGACTTCGTGCTTGCCACCGGAGAGATGCATTCCGTGCGGGAGATGGTCGAGCTGGCCTTCGCGCAGGTCGGCCGCCGCATCGAATGGCGGGGCGTGGGCGTCGAGGAAACCGGCCTCGACGCTAGAAGCGGCAAGACCGTGGTCCGCATCGATCCGACCTATTTTCGCCCCACCGAGGTTGATCTTTTGGTCGGCGATGCCAGCAAGGCGCGCACCAAGCTCGGGTGGAAGCCAAAGCGGAGCTTTGTCCAACTGGTTCAGGAAATGATGGCGAGTGATCTGGCCGAAGCAAAACGGGACGCCGACAATGGCAGCCACTTCCTTTGAGCTGAAGGTCACACGCGTCTACGTCGCCGGTCATCGCGGCATGGTCGGCAGCGTGCTGGCGCGCCGGCTCGCGCAGGAGGAGGTTGAACTTGTGACTGTCGACCGGCACGGTCGACCTCTGCAACCAGGCCGCCGTATTCGACTGGTTCGCAAAGAAGACGCCGCAAGTCGTTTTTCCTTGCCGCGGCCAAAGTCAGCGGTATCCTCGCCAACAATACGCGGCGCGCTGAGTTCATCTACGATAATATTGCCATCGCGCCGAACGTGACCCATGGCGCGCATCTGAATAGCGCCGAGAAGCTGATGTTTCTTGGCTCCTCCTGCATCTATCCGAAGCTGGCGCCACAGCCGCTTCGCGAGGACTCACAGGCCAGCTGGAGCCGACCAATGAGCCCTACGCCATGCAAAGATCGCCGGGATCAAGATGGCCGAGGCCTATCGCAGCCAGTATGGCAGCGACTTCGTCAGTGTAATGCCGACTACTCTGTACGGCCTTGGCAACAATTGTCATCCAGAATACAGCCACGTCGTAGCCGCGCTGATCCGGCGCTTTCACGAAGCGACGCTTGCCGGCGCGAAAAACGTTGTGGTCAGGGACACCGGCTTGCCACGCGCAAATTCCTTTATGTCGACGACATGGCGAATGCCTGCCTCCGTTTGATGAAGCGCTATTCTGAGTCCGAGCTCGTCAATATCGGGAGCGGCGAGGACATCATCATCGCCGAGTTCTCCCGCCTCGTCGCCGAGGTCATCGGTTATCGAGGCGAGATCAGCTTCGACACCTCGCGTCCCGGCGGCATGCCACGCAAGCTGCTCGATCTCCGCCGCCTTGACAAGCTCGGCTAGCGGGCGACGACGTCGCTTCGCGACGGCTTGATGCGCGCCTATGAATCCTATCAGGCGTTCACTCGGCTCCCGCCGCAAACCTAGATACGATTACCACAAGCAGGAGTTAGCCGCAGGGAGCAGGAACGACATGCCACACGAGGCTGCCACGCGGTCGTGGCGATGATGCTCACGATCATCTAGGCGCTCATTCTATCGCGTGATGCCTGGGTCTCGGTGTCGTTCGACTCGTCCTGCTGTCCCATGACGCACCCCCTCAGGGTGGAACCGCGGACGAGCTCTATCCTGAGACGCCGCTCTGCGATTCGCTTCTTGGCAACGGTAGTAGCAATGAGAGGCGCTCCGTGGTTGCGGACCAACGCGCACCATCGCCTTACACTCCCTCGTTTGACCTTCTCGCCATTGCGACGTGCCGGTTCCAGACTCAACCGCCCTGACGGCCCTCGTCAGCGGACGTTTCGTAATCGGCCATGCTGACATACCGGGCGCCCTCCAGTGGAGACACGGGATCAGTCGCATCAAGCCGTTGAGCGAACACGCGGAGGACCGCGTCACCGGCCGCGCAAAGCGCCTTTGCCCGACCGCCTCACTCTGCCATTTTGCATGCAGCCTGTCAGTAAATCACTCTAGGTCGACGGCACCAATGCTTCGTCAATAGGCCTCCGACCGTGAAACCACCGCTTACGGGCGCGGTGTTGACGGCTCGAGGCGACCGAGTCAGCCGGCCATTGCGAATGCTTCGTCAGCGTCCTGCGAATCCGGCACAGCTTTAAGCGTCGGAGCGACGCGCTGCGGCCAAAGGAGGTCAAGGAGCACGACGACCTCGCAAACCAGTCTGGTGCCTGATTACGTGTCTCGAGCGAAACGTCCCGGCTCCTACAGCTGCCTCTACAGCTGTTACGGCCATTGTTCTCGCGTAAATCACAGTACCCGGACCTCGTCCGAACGCACTTTTGCCCGACTACGGCTGAGCTCGCATGCCGCGCCTCTCGCAGCCCTCCCAATGGGCAGCAGCGCGCTGAAAGCGATTTGCGGTGGCACCTTCATCGGTACACCAGTCCAGGACGAGCGGAGCGAGCTGCATGACCACGACTTTGAAAGAAGTCCGATTGTCACCAATCGGAAATGGCGGCCCTCGCAGCTTCGCCGAACCTGTTCACCTGAGCCTAGATGCTGCCCGCAGTAGGGACCGGCATGGACGACAGACGACCTGCTATCTCTGAAAGCACTCGAGGATCATTTGCATAAGATGCGCCAATATGGCGCACTCCTTGCGTTAAAGGACCTCACATATTCAAACTGGCGACGCTGCACCGGAGCAAATCTCTCGTCCAGGGCTGACTCTTTAATCATGGTTGGCCTTGTCGTCGCTGCACGAAACGTTGTTAGGTCCGCGACAGCGCAGGCGCCACGGCCGGCGTAACAACGATCGGCGGAAACCGGACAATATGACTAGCGACATTTTGTCTTCAACATCACAGTTCAAGTCACCGGGAGCGGAGGCCTCTCGCAGCGACGCTCAATGGGCACACCCGAAAGTGCCTGAGATCCTGCTGCGCATAGCGGAACAACTCGCCGCGCCCTTTCGGCTCGAGCTTCGGCTGGAGGCCGTCGTCGCGTTAATACAGTCTCAGCTTCAGATGCAACATTGTGTGGTCTGTCTGCATGCCGGTCACAACGCTCCGGCGATTGCCGTGGGCGCGGGCTGGACTGAAGGGAGCGATCAGCGTTTTCGACTCCGCCTGCCGCAAGGAGCTGTCGAGCGCGTGCTCAATACGGCCACACCCCTTATAATAACCCCTACGCAACCGAACAATTCCCAGACCACAAGCGATTCAGGTTCATCTGACGCCACGGCACATAGTCGATTGTCGTTCATCGCCGTTCCAATCGCTGTCGAGAGCACGACCGTCGGGGTGCTCTCGGCCGAGCTGTTCCGGGACGGGTCCCCATCGTTAGATCCCAATTCACACGTGACCCTTCTCCTCGCTATCGCGAACATGCTCGGCCACTTTCTGAGGTCATACCTCTCCACGGCCCACGATGACAGCGAGCCGCCTCTTGCGACCGATGGCAACCAGACAACGTTGCCGCAGGATGATCAAGCCGAAGCGGACCGCAACCTAACGCTACCTGGCGTAGTTGGTCGCAGCCCGGCCCTGCGCAAGCTCCTCCGCAAGATCAATGTGGTCGCTAAATCAAATGCAACGATACTCTTGCGAGGCGAGTCCGGTAGCGGAAAAGAGGTTGCTGCACAAGCGATCCACGACCTATCGCCCCGAGCCAACCGCCCATTCGTCAAACTAAACTGTGCGGCATTATCGGAGACTATTTTGGAATCTGAGCTGTTTGGACACGAGAAGGGCGCCTTTACCGGAGCCATCAATTCGCGCAAAGGGCGCTTCGAGCTGGCTGACAAAGGCACGCTGTTTCTCGACGAGATTGGTGAAATCTCACCTTCTTTTCAAGCGAAGCTGCTGCGAGTGCTACAACAGCAGGAATTTGAGAGAGTCGGCGGTACACACACGATAAGAGTTGACGTTCGACTCATAGCAGCGACTAACAAGGATCTAGAGGTCGCCGTTTCGCAGACACAATTTCGCGCGGATCTCTACTACCGTCTGAGCGTCATCCCTTTGCTTGTCCCACCATTGTGTGAGCGCCGCGACGATATTCCGTTGCTCGCTACTGAATTTCTTCGCACGTTCAACTCCGAAAACGAGCGCTCGTTGACTTTCGAACCAAGCGCGTTCGACGTATTGAAAAGTTGCGAATTTCCCGGCAATATTAGGGAGCTTCACAATTGCGTTCAGCGGACTGCCACCATGGCGGCCGGTCCAGCGATTAACAGTCGCGATTTCGCCTGCAAATCCGATGGTTGCTTCTCCGCTCGACTTTGGAAGAGTAAGCAGCCGCTATCGATGCCGTCACAACCGCTGCCGCATACGGGGCCATGCGATGCTTCATCCGAACCCGCTCACGGAACCACGCTCTCGCACCTGCAGGTTACGAGAGGTGAGCGAATAATTGATCGCGAGCACCTTATCGCGGCCATGGAAAGGGCGGGCTGGGTACAGGCGAAAGCAGCACGGCTACTCAAACTGACGTCGCGCCAAATAGGCTACGCACTCAAAAAACACGGAGTCGAGCTAAAGCACTTATAATCACCCTTGACTGCAACCGGGGGATCGTTTGAAAGCACAGGTTCACGCTTCAGCTTACCGGGCCACTAAGGCACGAGCAAATCACACGCAGACTCCGCCGGATGCTTCTCGTAAGATAGACCGCTTTCAAGGCAGAGGCGCAGTTCAACCGATCATCTACACCACGGTGCGCCAGCGACAGCTCACACCGTTGCTCATCTGATGCTTTCGTGTGGCGGCCCACCTTGACTAACCACTTAGCGACTCTGCTCATCTAGCACCCGACCACACTGGTTCAATGAATTCGCTCCGCCAGGCGCCTTTACTTCGACGATACATCAGGCCCCTTAGGCTGGATACTCGCTTGCAATCCGACGCCACGTACATCTCCTGGACACGCTGCTCACCGTGCGTCGAACGCCGGACGTAACCGACCGCGCTACTTAGTGTCAGCCAGCGCCAACACCGTACGACAATCTATATGATCGCCGGCTCACTTTGATACACCACTCGGCCGCTCGCGGGTTGACAGAACCAAGCGGCATTCCGCACTCACACCGGCCACGTTTGACTTCAGACACGAAGTGATTGCGTTCGCATCAGGTATGGCCGCGCTACAGAGCCGAAAGACGTCGGCGATACACGCCTGCTTTTCCTGTTCCGTGGGTAGAGGCCCGCCGGCTTTGGCGTACATGAATGACAACGAGTTTAGCGCGGCAACAATACTAACCGTTAGCATATAGTACTTGAATCTGTCGCTCCAGCAAGATGAGTTGAGCTGCCTTCGACGCATGATATCCTCTCAAGGTAGGTCGGCTTAGGTGGACACGGTGTGCTATAACGTTTGTAGGTCGCAAGTCGACGACTTCGAGTGCTACCGAGAGGGTATGGCTCGAACGGTTGCTTAGTGGGCCATCGTAACCTGATTGAATCCATCTGCACGGACGATGACCATCAATTCATTGATCCCGGTTTATCGACCGCACGGCCAATCCAAACCACGAGCAGCGCCCCTGTTTGTGGAGCCGCCCGATCTGGCTCACGATGCCCGGTACATCGCCCAAAGATAACACCATTGCGGCCTCGCGCGTCTCGTCTCGAACTGCTCATTTGCTTCACATCGTACAATCTCTCGCTGCGTCCGATTCAACCCCTCTCTTAACCAACTGAGCACATTTGTAAGCAGCCGTGCCCGCGCCCCACACTCGCCGCCCCGGTTCAACGAGCCGGCACCTCAGAGAGTTCTCAACGGCCACCATCATTGCCTCGGGAGCTGTATCTCGCAATCAACAGCCAGCACCGGCCACGTTGGCCTGACTATAGCGCCCGCTTTTCGCAATGCCCTTTCGCTCGGACCTACACTTAGATCGGCGCGGGTCGTGGACAGAGCGCACAGCTGATCCGTTGGATCTGCGCAGGATCTTCTTGATTCTCTCGTTACGTCACGTTGTACGCATCATTCGCCGAATTGCGAAAGGGACACTTCGATGCTTCAGCAGAAATTCACGTTCATCGGGAGCACGCGATCGCGTCAACTTCCATCGCCACTCTCCATTGATCGGCGTGCTTACAACTCAGGTGGGCACGAGCCACGTTCTGACAGTGTGCGCGAGGAGGCGCAGTACGTCTGGCAATTGTGCCTTTCCCCTCAAGAGCGGATAACGTACATTCGAAACAATCGCTCGTATTTTGCTTTTGACAGCTATCGAGAGATGATCGAGGTTGTCCGCGGCCGTCGCTTCAGCGGTTGCGCGCCGCAACTTGTGAATTGGCGCCGCCGATTCAGAGCGGGAGTATGGCGCTTCGCCGCACTGTACTGCCTTGCGACATGGATATTTATTTTTTTTGCTCTCCGCTTGCTTCTCTCCTGATGGCAATACTGCGAGGTTTCCGATCCATAGACCATGAGCGGGCGTACGGCCGTCCGCTCTGAAGCGATTCTCCAGAGAGCCAGGGAGGAGGCGGCGATCCAACATGCGCAGCACCGGAGCGCAGAAAGGTTGTCTGCCCGCTACGACACTATGCGATTGCAACCCGCCCTGCCCAGTCGACTAACAGAAAACGTCAAAGCCGAGCACATCGGCATCTCCTCACAACGCGAGCAATCGCGGCTGCGCTACTTCGGAAACGATGTTAGGTACAGTCACATCTCTTCGGCGGCGGCAGCAATCGCAGCGACGCACTTGATGAAACGATTAAACTCGACTTTGGTTTCAGATGTCCGGCCGAGGATAAGTTTAGCTATATCTGTTCTATGGCATTGCGTCCGCAAACTCGGAGTTAACGCCGATACCGCTTTGTCAAAAAGATGGCCCAATCTCAAGAGCCTTTCCGGCTCATAGATGTCGCTCATTTCTACCGGAGCACGGTTAGCGAAGCGATCCGTCGCCTCAGTAGTGACGCATTTGACTTTGGAAACAATCCCGAGCTGCGCGAGTATGAGTTGATTTGTCAACTCAGTGAGATGGCGGGTTGCTTCGCCTGGCGCTTCACCTCCGCCCACTAACCTGCCAATCTCCGCAACTTGCGCTTCGATATTTTGCCTGAGACGTTCCTGAGAATCGCTCGGGTCAGCCGCATCAGGCGGGTCAGCAAGCGATTCGAGGTGGGGCCGCCGGGAAGGTAAGGGGCTTGTAAACAGTCGCCACCACGACAGATAGTGCCTCAGTTTCGGCAACCACAACGTTAAGGCCTGATCTCCCATGCTGATTTGTTCCGCCGAGGTCGAGTTTCTGGTACTGTTCATCATCATCATCACGTCCACCCGTTATATGGTTCTGTACCAGGACGCGCGCCGTGAGTGAAACGGCTAGTCAGCGTATAACGCACGCCATGCGGCCCCTGCGACCTGAGTACCAGGCTTGATCGACATCAGTGAAATCGATTGTTCTGATAGAGCGCATTCATATTCTGAATTGGTCGGCCGCACTGACATCGAGGCCATGCAGCGAACGCCTCCTCCCACCCGCTCGCGTCTGCCTTTCCCCCAAGACACGCTTTTTGCAAATATGGCAGAACAAATGGTGGTGCAGCATTGCGAGCATGGCCAGCGCTATGCAGTGTTTGGTCCAAGGCGCTCTACGGACGCAGGGAGCGGCGCTGGCCGTAGCTCTGATCCGCCGCAATCGCATTCGAGCGATTAGGGCCGTAACCTCCTGTCCGCGCCAACGTAACTCGTCACGATCTCTCGATCGCTCCGAACCTGATCGCGCTCGACTTCACCACCACAGCTCCACACCGGCTCTGGCTGGCTGACATCACCTATATCCCGCCTGTCGAGTGCCGGCTGTATCGCGCCGCCATCACCGACCGGTTCGGCCGCAAGATGGTCGATCGGCCCATGTGCTATCACATGCGGGCTAACTCCCCTGTGCTGTGATAACGACGATCCGCCAGCAGCCTCTGACGGACTGATCCATGATTGAGGTCGGAGCGAGCAGTACGTTCCACATATCGCGTGCGGAGCCCTGCGGCTGCGGGCTGTACCCGATCGACGCGCCACAAGGGCGACTGCTTCTACAATGCTTTGATGGAGAGCTTGTCCACCACCCTGCCGAGCTCGTTCACGATCGTCAGGAGGAGACTCGTGCCGATGCACCGCGTGTATATCTCCGCGTTCGTTCGTGACTGCTACATTCCCGCCCGGCTCCATTCCACCATCGGATCGCCCCTCCGATCATCGCCTCAAAAGCCAAAGTGGCTACGATCCATCATTTAAATGGGCCCCATCCAAACACTCAATTTTACTAAGCTCGGACAAACGCGCATACGCGAGACGGGCATTCGACAAGCTGCGCGGGGCGCGACCCAGCTGTTTTCTGATCGGTCACTTGAGGGACTTCGATGCAAGCCAATTGCGTAAATAGGTCGTACCCTCCGGGTGACTGCGACGGGCAGACCGGAAGACAAAGGCAAATACGGTCATAGTATGCGGACGTAGCAGTACATTCGGATGGCTAAATGACCCGCCAGCGATTTCGTTCGACTCCGGGAATAGGGAGACGTCTGCGGTCGTCGCTTTCCACCAGCGCACTTCCGCCGGATGGCCATCCGTTTCACCACGCGGCAATTGCACCCGCATCTACAGGTTACGAGACTTGCACAGCCGTAGCGACCGCCCGCACTTGCCTGCCTATGAAACCAATGGAGTGGCAATGGCCGCCCGTTTCCGCTACCTAGCCGCAGTTTTCATACTTGCGGTCGGGCTGCTTTCCGCCGCGTCTCAGGCAAAGGATCGCCGCAATGTTCGCGAACCGGCCGCGCCTAAAGGGGTATGCGCGCGCCTAGACCCGTCAGGTGGAAATGACACTGCCAGATTGCAAGCCGCCATAGACCATTGCGTCCCAAGCGCCGCCGTATATCTAGGCCCAGGGCCGTTCCTTTCGGGTCCAATCGAAATGAAGTCCGGCACAACACTGTGGCTCGCTGGGGGCGCGATACTGACGGCTGTAGCCGACCCAAAAGCATACCAAAAGAGCTCGGGAAGCTGTGGCCACATCGATCGGAGCGGTGATGGCTGTCGGCCCCTCATCAGTTTCACGAAGACTAAAGGCGGCGGTCTCTATGGATACGGTACAATAGACGGCGGAGGCGGGACCTTGATGGCGGGCACGGCTGAGACTTGGTGGCAACTGGCCCGTCGTGCACAAAGTGAGGGCGCAAAACAAAACGCGCCTCGATTGATCCAAATGGACCGTGCTGAGGACGTCTCTGTTCATGGCATCACCTTGCGCAACGCAGCAAACTTTCACATTGCGATGAGCCACGTGGAACGTGCTACCATCTGGGCGGTCATCATTGATACACCCGCTGATGCCCGCAATACCGACGGAATAGACCCAGCCGCAAGCGAGGATGTGACGATAATCCACTCCTTTATCCGCACCGGAGACGACAATATCGCGATCAAGGCTGGCACAAGCGGCCCTGCACGCCACATTTCCATTTTAGACAACCAATTCGGCTGGGGGCACGGCATGTCGATTGGTAGCGAACTGAATTCCGGTGTCAGTGACGTGCTGGTTCGCAACCTGACCTTGGACGGCACGACATTTGGTCTGCGCATTAAAAGCGATCCCAGCCGAGGCGGCTTAGTTGAGCGGGTTAATTACGAGAATATATGTATGAGAAATAACAAATGGCCCATACACTTCGACACGCGCTACGGCCCCTTCGCTGGCAATAACTTGCCACTTTATCAACAGATCGTCCTAAGGCACGTCTATGGGACTGATGGTACGCTCGTAATGCGAGGCTTTGATCAACAGCATCCGCTCGATATTGCGATGGAAGATGTGCGCTTTTCTCCCCGCGCAACTTGGCAAGTGGAGAATGCAACAGTGACCGCGGTCAATGTATTTCCATCTCCGCCAGGTGCCGCCGCTACTCCACATTACGGCGCATCGAACCCGTGCGTAGTTGCCTTCCGCCCGTTCCCTGAAGCCACCAGTAGCAAAAACGGTGGCATTGAGCGCGACCCTCGGGCCGCAGCTCCAATCGATCGCTGACGATCACAAAGGATTGGCCGGTGTAAAAGCCGGATTGCATGGTTGCGGTCAGCTTCGTACCCGCCGTGCTTGGTACGCAACTCGCACCAGTGCTTCCTGATACTCACGCTCCCACACAGATGGTCCCAATTCGGGCCCGCCAAGACAGCCCGTCTGCAGGCCTGTCGCTAATCGGCACCGGCGCGCTGCTATTGCGGGCACTCCCGCTGCGTTCTATCGCGCTTGCGGGATCCAGCTCGTATCGTGCGAGAAGAATGTCTGGAGCGACCATTGCATTGCCTCCCGATCGCTTAGCTGGCGCGCATATCTTTCTCTTCCTCTAGGATCGGCACCAGTACCGGAGGATCTGTATTCAGCATAGTAGGCGTTCATTAAGCGGCGGCTCTTGCCCGGGTCCCATTCCACCCACCCCTCAGCCATGACCGGCGCATTAATCTGCGACGATAAGAAGATCACCGCAGCATAGGGACGCCATGGACGCCCAAGAGCAATGTCGCGCGCGCCCTTGTCGGCTGTCAGCGTGCAATGATCAAACACAAAGGCGCTGTCTTCGTCCGGGAAGGCTCTGCTTTGTGCGGTATAGACGACTGCGTGGTTTGCAACACCGTGTAGCTCACATTGCCTAAAGTAGGCCTTGGCGTTACCAAATATAAAATCGATATGGCCTTCGACGTAGCAGTTTACGAAGAACTGACGACTGGCGTTCCTGTTCGGCCCCTTGTTGACAAACAATGTGTCTTGCGCACCAAGTATTCTGACGTTTGCAAAAACATCCTTGTCGCCGGTGACAGAAAGTGCCACTGCCTGAGATGCTGGATTGCCCGAATTGGCAGAATAGTCGTTCCAAACAGTCAGATTTTCGAGCCGGAAGTTATCGCCCGACGCATCTAAGGTCGCGGAACGGACAGTCCCACCCGCAGTGACGGCGCTATCACCGTAGACAATCACCGCTTCATCCGGCCCACCACCGGCGCCCTTGATATTGACATTGGGTTTCGTCACTCTAACCTTTCCGCGATAGGTACCCGGCGCGACTACTATACTTCCACCAGCCTGAGGTAGCGCGTCTACCGCGTCTTGTATTGACCTATACGCGCCCTTTTCAGATAACGATACCTTCAGTTGCTCGGCATCGCCTGAGCGAACACTCGCAATCGTTGCCATTAATGCGACGACGCACAACACCATCTTCAACTCGATCTCCTCCTGTTTTGGCTTGCGGTGGGGCTTGATTATCCGCTTGCCTGGAATAGCGCAATGACACTGCTCGCGACCACTCTCCCAACCGGCTGAGCTACTCGTCGAACATGGCCGCGCGTATGTGGCGCACTTTAGATTCACGTGACTAGCTAGTCATCTGGAACGCAAGTTCGTCACATTAGTTGATAGCTGAACTTCCTCCCGAATGAGTGGACACCTGTAGTAGGCTCGTTGAGCCTGGAGGTGTTGAATGGAACGTGCACGACGGTCGTTTACTGAAGAGTACAAGCGCGAGGCGGCAGGATTGGTGGTGTCGAGCGGCCGCTCGATCGGGTCGGTCGCCAAGGAGCTCGGTCTGCGCGACTCAGTGCTGCGGCGCTGGGTCGATAAGCTCCGGCGCGAGCCGGCATCGGCGGCGTGGCGCCCCACCACGCAGGCGACGCCGATGTCGGCGGACCAGGCTTCGGAACTCGCCTTGCTGCGCCAGGAGAACGAGCGGCTGCGGATGGAACGCGACATTTTAAAAAACTGTCCAGCGTCGTGGCGCGCCTGCGCGGGATAGAAACAGCCTTGTGCTATCATTTAGCTCGGAGGGTAGCGGCCGGAGAGTGGTGACGCCGTTTCGACGGCGATCCCGATTAGGAAGATGACAAATTGGCATAGCCCAGACCCTCCAGCCCATCATCGGACGGAGGAGTTGCGATGCCTAACAGGACAACCGACCGCGGCCCGGACCTAAAGCTGGTCAACCTCGGCGCGGCCGCTATCGATATCGGATCAAAGATGCACATGGCCGCGGTAAACCCGGCCTGCACCGACAAGCCAGTGCGTGCATTCGGCACATTCACGCAAGACCTGCATGAACTGGCGGACTGGTTCAAGATGTGCGGCGTGACCAGTGTCGCGATGGAATCCACTGGGGTCTATTGGATCCCAGTCTACGAGATCCTAGAACAGCGCGGGTTTGAGGTCATTCTGGTCAACGCGCGGTACGCCAAGAATGTACCTGGCCGTAAAACCGATCTCAGCGATGCCGCTTGGTTACGCCAGCTCCACTCCTATGGCCTGTTACGGGGCAGCTTCCGACCCGATGCCGAGATCGCAACGTTGCGAGCCTATCTACGCCAGCGCGAGCGGCTCGTGGAATATGCTGCCGCCCATATCCAACATATGCAAAAGGCTCTGATGGAGATGAACCTGCAGCTCCATCATGTTGTGTCGGATATCACCGGCGCGACCGGCATGCGGATTATCCGAGCCATTGTTGCAGGCGAACGCAATCCCGACCTCCTGGCAACCTATCGGGACGTGCGCTGCCACTCATCGATCGAGACGATCCGCGCAGCGCTCGTAGGCAATGACCGCCACGAACATGTTTTCGCGTTAGCTCAATCACTGGAGCTCTACGACGTTTATCAGGCAAAGATGCTCGACTGTGATCGCAAGCTCGAAGTCCTGATCAGTGCATTGAACACCAAAGGAGCAAGACCGGTCGGAAACCTAGCCAAGCCGCGCGTAAAGACCAAGCAGGTCAACATCCCCACCTTCGATGTCAGGACCGCACTGTACGGAGTGCTGGGCGTCGATTGAGGCGGTGACGGCGACGGCTCGCAAGATTGCGGTTTTATTCTACAACACACTCCGGCACGGCATGAGCTACAAGGATCCTGGCGCCGACCAATATGAGCAGCAATATCGTAGCCGCGTCCTCGCCAACCTACAGCGCCGGGCGAAATCGCTAGGCTTCGTGTTGCAGGCCCTCCCGGGCGACGCCAATCCGGCTGTTTCTTAGGAAGTCGATCGCGATCTTTGCCGGAACCCGGACATGAGCTTTCGCTTCATCGAGGACCATCGCGACACCTATCCGGTGCGGCTGATGTGCGCCGTGCTCGAGGTCTCGCCGGCCGGCTACTACGCTTGGCGCGACCGCCCCGTGAGTGAGCGGACAAAATCCCATGCCGCGCTGCTGGCCGAGATACGGCAGGTCCATCAGGACAGCAGCGGCCGCTACGGCAGTCCGCGCGTCCATGCCGCCCTGCGCAGGCAGGGACGCAGCGCCAGCCGCGGCCGGATCGAGCGGACGATGCGCCGGCATGGCATCCGCGCCATCACCGCAAAGCCACGCCGTGTGCGCACCACCGACAGCCATCACGACCTGCCGGTCGCACCGAACCTGATCGCGCGCGACTTCACGGCGGAAGCCCCGAACCGGGTCTGGCTCGGCGACATCACCTACATCCCGACCGCCGAGGGATGGCTTTATCTGGCCGCCGTCATGGATCTGTTCAGCCGAAAGATCGTCCGCTGGGCCATGCGCGATCACATGCACGTCGAGCTCGCCTCCGCAGCCCTGACGATGGCAATCCGGGAGCGGCGGCCGCAGGCCGGATTGATCTGCCACACCGACCGGGGTGTGCAGTACGCTTCGCACGCTTATCGCAGCACCCTTATGGAGGCCGGCATGACGGCATCAATGAGCCGCAGGGCCGATTGCTACGACAACGCCCCGATGGAAAGCTTCTTCCATACCCTGAAGACCGAGCTCGTCCATCATCGCAACTACAAGACCCGCGCCGAAGCTCAACGCGATATCTTCGCCTTCATCGAGGGATTCTATAACCGGACAAGGCTCCATTCCGCACTCGGATATATCCCCCCGATCGAGATGGAGCTAAAAGCCGCTTAACCCGTCCACTTTATCGGGGGAAGATCAGATCCAGGTCAATGTGTTGGGCGCCGAACGTCGGCGGGATAGAGTTACTTCGAGTAGGTCTGCCCGGTCGAGGAAATCTTGCAGGCCGGGGAGAGGGTCTGCGGCATCATGCGGCTGGGATGGCTCATAGGTTCTGTTCACATGGTGTCGGATAACGCCCTATCGATCAGGACGGCGCAAATGACTTACATGCTAGCAGGCATCGGCTGGCGGAGTTCCACATTGAGTTAGCAGCCGCAGAGCGCAGGCTGAGCGCGGACTCTGTCGCTTCTTGCATTTTGGTGAATCCCACCGCGTCCAATTGCTTATTCACTGCGTCGCACAAATGTAGATCGCGACGCTGTTCGGGATCCCGTTCCCACCCCGAAAGCGGCGCTGGCAGCCGAGCGTGCGAAGGTTTGGCGATCGGCGCTGAGCCGTTCGCTGTGGCCTACGCCCAACAGCTACCTTACGGAAGAATGTCGGAACCAAAAGAACTCGAGCCATTTTCTGCGGCCACCACAATGTCTGAAGATCCTCGGCATTCATTCAGTTCCCGAGAACTGCCGGGCGCCGGGCCGGCCTTAGCGAGGCACCTATGTTGTATGCCGCATGAGAGCTCAAGCCCGCCGAACTCCCTGGGAAGCAGCGATCATCACTGCAGGATCGATGCGCCTTTGAAGACTGCTCAGAGACGTTCGGCGGATTTTGCCGGCGCGACGATCACGATGTTCGCGCGCCGGGGACCTTCAGATTGCCGATTGCAAGACACAATCGGTGGCTTGATCGGCGCAATAGCAAAATGGCAGCTCCTGGCTCGACGAACCCACGGCTTGACATCTGTACTACTAGCGCCACTCTTTCCGCTCGCTGGCCTCCGGCCCAAAGCAGCTTTTTTAATAGACAACTGTGAGACCTTCTCACTTATGATCAAAACGCCGATTGGCCATTCCACGCCCACGCGTCGAGCCTATCTAGCCGTCACTTGCACATGAACTTCGCCTCCAGCCGAGCTCTCAATGATTGCGCTTCAAAAGCACAAGGCCATAGCGGTCGGCCGGCTTGTCCGCAAGTCAGCGGCAACAACATCTTTGTGCAGCAGGAGACGGCCGTGATGCCAAGACATACACAACTACCAGGAACGAAGGCGGACACCCGATGGCATCGATGACGGTGCGTCGGGACGCTGCGGAGAAACTCTCTCGCTCGTGTCCTCGGGCGTCCTGTAGCGACCGCTGCGGCGCCGGGTACGCCAGCGTGACCCGAATCGGCGCTTACCAGTAAGCTGACAGGATCATACCCAATGAGCGCCGGTTTTCAGTTTCATGTAGCGGCCGTGCCGTGCCGTCTAGACGCCGTTCTGTTCAAGCGGGATCTGTCGACGAGCCTCGCTTGTTGGAGTGTGATGACGCGGCACGCCACGCTCCGAATCAAAGCGGCCCGCCTCGTCCTACACTCTACATGTCGCGTAAGCGACATCGAGCCGCGCACATCGCGACTACCGGCCAGGAGACGCGTGGCCCGGGTCCTGCAGGGCCACCTGCTAGCATCATTAGAGTGCGCCCGCCGAGGCGCTATCAGGAGCTTCGCGTGACCCTCAATCTGCTGGACCGCCAAAATGTAACAGATGGCGCGCCAGCGCCCGCCGCGTGCCCATCTAGCAATAAGCGGCGCACTCAAAATGCCGAGGGGAAGACGCTCGTATTGACTGGTGCTTCCCGCGGTATAGGCCACGCGACCGGCAAATTGTTTTCGGCAGCTGGATGGCGGATCATCACGTGTTCTCGGCAGCCATTCGAGGGTAGCCGTTGTCCTTGGGAAGCAGGATTGGACAACCATATTCAAGCCGAACTTAGCGACTCTCGAGCGTTGCAGCACGCGATCGCGGAGATCAAGGAGCGGCTCAATGGCGGCCCTCTGCATGCGCTTATCAACAATGCGGGCATTTCCCCGAAGGCCGCTGACGGCACCCGATTAAATTCGCTGAACACTCCGGTCGACACCTGGAAGAGCGTGTTCCATGTCAATTTGCTCGCACCCATCATGTTCTCGCAGGGGCTCTTCCATCAGCTAACGCTCGCTTCTGGTGCAATCGTGAACGTCACCTCGATCGCCGGATCGAGAGTGCATCCGTATGCCGGTACTGCCTATGCGACATCAAAGGCGGCACTTTCGTGCTTGACCCGCGAGATGGCGCATGACTATGCGCCTTACGGGATTCGCGTCAATGCTATTGCACCAGGCGAGATCAAGACAGACATTCTGTCGCCGGAGACAGAAACCAATTTGATCCCAACTATCCCGATGCACCGGGTCGGAACACCGGACGAGGTCGCGAAGGTTATCTTCTTCCTTTGCTCGGAGGCTGCCAGCTATGTCACAGGTGCCGAAGTGCCTGCAAATGGAGGGCAGCATGTGTGATCAGACACCAAGAAGAGTTACTCACGCGCGATCGATTAATTGGCAGCTCCCGCATGGAGCGTTGAGCGCTCGCGTTACTCCCGACTAGCAATTCCTGATTCCGCAGTTTCGATCCAACGGCCACGCCGTACGAGCCAGGATAGCGCCGTTGCTCGCACGCCGCGGCGCGACCGCGATGGCACGCCTCTCGCCTGAGAGATACCACGTTTTGGCCCACGTTCCATTCCGGCCGCAGGAACATTTTTTATGAGCTGCCACATAGACGCTAGCCCCGATGCCCAAGGGGCGGCGGCCAGAAGGTGAAATTTATTAAGCGCGGCCTTTATAAAACAAGTCCCGCTAATATGGCTCGACGGGGCATGTCACATTTCGAACAATGCTACGAGTAAGAACATATCAGCACGCGGCTACGTCCACTTTGCGACAATCGGGTGCATCGACGCTGTCTGCCTCCGACCTTTTTCCTTCCTATCCGTCGGCACACTTGTTGCAAACGCCTTCTAATGCAGCCTCGCGTTAATAGATCGCCAGAAGCGCGCGCCGCGCAAGGCGCCCGATCGTTCAAGCACCGCATCCGAGGAATTCGTATGAGCATAGTCACTACCCAGAGCGCCGCGGAGATGAAGGCCCGCAACAAGCAACTGATCGATGAGGCCTTAAAAATCTACCCGGAAAAGACCGCCAAGCGCCGCGCCAAACACCTGAACGTACACGAGGCGGGTAAGCACGATTGCGGGGTTAAGTCGAACCTGAAGTCGATCCCCGGAGTAATGACGACTCGCGGCTGTGCATACGCTGGCTCCAAGGGGGTCGTGTGGGGCCCGATCAAGGACATGATTAACATCAGCCACGGTCCGGTCGGCTGCGGCCAATATTCCTGGGCTGCACGCCGCAATTACTACATAGGCAAGACCGGAATCGACAGCTTCGTCACCATGCAGTTCACCTCCGACTTCCAGGAGAAAGACATCGTGTTTGGCGGCGACAAGAAGCTCGGTAAGGTCATTGACGAACTTCAGGAGCTCTTTCCGCTCAACCACGGCATTACGATTCAGTCCGAGTGCCCGATCGGCCTTATCGGCGACGACATCGAGGCTGTGTCGAAGGCGAAGTCAAAGGAACACAATGGCAAGACCATTGTACCGGTTCGCTGCGAAGGGTTTCGCGGCGTCTCGCAGTCGCTTGGCCACCACATCGCCAACGATGCGCTGCGGGACTGGATCCTGGACAGAGTGTCGCCGGAAGCGACACCCGCGTTCGAGTCAACGCCCTACGATGTCACGATCATCGGCGACTACAATATCGGTGGGGACGCTTGGTCATCGCGTATCCTGCTCGAAGAGATGGGCCTGCGTGTGATTGCGCAATGGTCCGGCGACGGCAGCCTCGCCGAACTGGAAGCAACGCCCAGGGCGAAGCTCAACCTATTGCACTGCTACCGTTCGATGAACTACATCTCCCGACACATGGAGGAAAAGTTCGGCATTCCATGGTGCGAGTACAACTTCTTTGGCCCTTCCAAGATCGCCGATTCGCTGCGCAAAATTGCCAGCTTCTTCGACGAACGCATCAAGGAAGGTGCCGAGCGTGTGATCGCCAAGTACCAGCCGCTGATGGCCTCGGTAATTGAGAAGTACCGCCCCCGCCTCCAGGGCAAGACAGTGATGCTGTTCGTCGGCGGCTTGCGTCCCCGCCACGTAATCGGCGCCTATGAGGACCTTGGTATGGAGGTCGTAGGAACGGGCTACGAATTCGGCCATCATGACGACTACCAGCGCACTGCTCAGCACTACTTAAAGGACGGCACACTGATCTATGACGACGTCACGGGCTACGAGTTTGAGCGTTTCGTCGAGACCATTCAGCCAGATCTCGTCGGCTCCGGCATAAAGGAGAAGTACGTCTTCCAGAAAATGGGCATTCCATTCCGTCAAATGCACTCCTGGGACTATTCCGGTCCTTATCACGGCTATGACGGCTTCGCGATCTTCGCTCGTGACATGGACATGGCAATAAACTCGCCCGTCTGGAAGAAACTCAAGGCACCTTGGAAGGATACTCCAGCGCCAGGCCTAATGGCCGCGGAATAAAGGAATGCACAGATCTGGCTCCGCCTATGCGAGAAGGCGGGCCAACCTAGTCGATAAACCAATCGCCGAAAAGGAGAGTGCCGCGTTGACACAGAATGCCGAACACGTCCTCGATCACTTGGATCTATTCCGAGGTCCGGAATATCAGCAAATGCTCGCCAAAAAGAAGGCGCTGTTCGAGAACCCGCATGACCAAAGGGAAGTCGAGCGGATCAGCGAATGGTCAAAGACGCGAGAATACCGCGAGAAGAACTTCGCGCGTGAAGCATTGACTGTGAACCCCGCCAAGGCCTGCCAGCCACTCGGTGCGGTGTTCGCTGCCTCCGGTTTTGAGGGCACGCTGCCCTTCGTTCACGGCTCACAGGGTTGCGTCGCATACTACCGAAGTCATCTTTCGAGACACTTTAAGGAGCCAAGCTCCTGCGTCTCTTCCTCGATGACTGAGGACGCCGGGGTGTTCGGTGGTCTAAACAACATGATTGACGGGCTCGCTAACGCTTACAACATATACAAGCCCAAGATGATCGCGGTTTCCACCACGTGCATGGCCGAAGTGATCGGGGATGACCTGAACGCCTTCATCAAGACAGCGAAGGAGAAGGGGTCAGTCCCGGCACAATATGATGTTCCCTTCGCTCATACACCTGCCTTTGTCGGCAGCCACGTGACCGGGTATGACAATGCGCTGAAGAGCATCCTTGAGCACTTCTGGGATGGCAAGGCAGGCACCGCCTCCAAACTAGAGCGCAAGGTGAACGGCAAGATTAATTTCATCGGTGGGTTCGACGGGTACACGGTCGGGAACATCCGGGAAATTAAGCGCGTCTTCGAGTTGATGGGAATCGAATATACTATACTCGCCGACAACAGCGATGTCTTCGATACTCCGACCGACGGCGAGTTCCGCATGTATGATGGCGGCACCACGCTGGAGGACGCGGCTAACGCGATCCATGCCAAAGCCACGATCTCCATGCAGCAACACTGCACCGAGAAGACACTGTCCTTCGTCGAGGGGCACGGTCATGAGGTTGCCGCCTTCAACTACCCCATCGGTGTCAGCGCGACGGACGAATTCCTAATGACTGTGTCCCGCATGACCGGCAAGCCGATCGCGAAGGCATTGGAGCGGGAGCGCGGCCGTCTCGTGGACGCCATGGCAGACTCCAGTGCGTATCTGCACGGCAAGAAGTTCGCGATCTACGGCGATCCGGATCTCTGCTACGGGCTCTCTTCATTCCTCCTGGAGCTCGGTGCAGAGCCGGCTCATGTGCTGTCTACGAATGGTGGCAAGGCTTGGGCAGAGAAAATGGAGGAACTGTTTGTTAGTTCACTGTTTGGCAAGAACTGCTCTGCATATCCCGGCAAAGATCTCTGGCACATGCGCTCCCTATTATGCACTGAGCCGGTCGATTACCTGATTGGCAACACCTACGGGAAGTACCTCGAGCGCGATACCGGGACGCCACTGATCCGCATCGGTTTCCCTGTGTTCGATCGGCACCATCAACATCGGTATCCCGTCTGGGGTTATCAGGGCGGCATAAACGTTCTTGTCAAGATACTGGACAAGGTCCTGGACCAGATGGACAGGACTGGAGCGGACTATAGCTTTGATATCATCCGCTGACGTAAATGATTTGGTCTAGCGCCGGCCAGAGCAGGGTCGACGGCCGGTGTCTAGCCAGAAAGATCCACGTCGCGGCACAAGGCTCGCGCGGCGGGTCGAAGAAAATAGGAGATACGTATGAGCGTCGACACGTCCGCCATCGAGGACGTCTTCAACGAGCCGGGTTGTGGCAGAAACGACAACAAGACGGCGGCCGAACGTACTATGGGGTGCACTAGGCAGTTGAAGCCAGGAGAGGCGGGCGGCGGATGCGCATTCGACGGCGCCAAAATCGCGCTACAGCCGTTCACCGACGTTGCGCATCTGGTCCACGGCCCAATCGCCTGCGAGGGCAATTCCTGGGACAACCGAGGCAGCGCCTCCTCAGGCTCCGATCTCTGGCGCCGAAGCTTCACGACCGACATGAACGAAACCGATGTAATCTTTGGCGGCGAAAAGCGCCTTTATCAAGCGATCGGGGAGGTGATCGGCAAGTTCGATCCGCCGGCTGTCTTTGTTTACCAAACCTGCGTGCCAGCCGCGATTGGCGACGACATCAAGGCCGTGTGCAAGGCTGCCGTGGCCAAGTTCGGTAAGCCTATCATTCCTGTAAATTCGCCGGGGTTCGTCGGGTCCAAGAACCTCGGAAACAAGCTTGCCGGCGAGGCGCTGCTTGAGCATGTGATCGGCACTGAGGAACCGGACTATACCACTCCCTACGACATCAATATCATCGGCGAATACAACTTGTCCGGCGAGTTCTGGCAGATCAAACCGCTGCTCGATGAACTTGGCATCCGCATCCTTTCTTGTATCTCCGGCGATGGGAAATATCACGAGCTGGCCTGTTCGCATCGCGCAAAGGCTGCGATGCTAGTGTGTTCCAAGGCGATGATAAACGTCGCCCGTAAGATGGAGGAACGCTACGGCATTCCCTACTTCGAGGGCTCGTTCTACGGCGTGCAGGATTCCAGCAACTCCTTGCGGACGATCGCGCGCATGCTGATCGAGCGCGGCGCGCCGCTGGAGCTTGGAGGGCGTACCGAGGCTGTCATCATGCGTGAGGAAGCAAGGGTACGCGCGGCGATCGAGCGCTTCAAACCACGATTCAAGGGTAAGAAGGTTCTGTTGATCACCGGCGGTGTTAAGTCGTGGTCGGTGGTCGCGGCGCTGCAGGAGGCCGGTCTAGAGATCGCCGGCACCTCCGTGAAGAAGTCCACCAAAGAGGACAAAGACCGCATCAAGGAGCTGATGGGCCGGCACGCCCTTATGATCGAGGAAGCGGCGCCGCGCGACATCTACAAAATGTTGATGAACTCCCGGGCTGATATGATGCTCTCCGGCGGCAAGTCGCAGTTCGTCGCGCTGAAGGCGATGATACCTTGGCTTGACATCAACCAGGAGCGTTCTCAGGCGTACATGGGGTATATTGGCATGGTCAAGCTGATGGAGGAGATTGATAAGGCGCTCTACAATCCAATATGGACCCAACTACGCCGTCCCGCGCCTTGGGACGAAGCGGAGGTCAATCGGCAGACCAACATCCCGCACACGGATTCGCACGCCGCAGAGAATTCCACCGCCGTGCGAGGTCATTCCAGCGCCGCCGGATTCAAGGAACGCGCCAATGCCTCGGGCAGGTGGGTCGTTGGGCACATTTCCGCTGCGCAGGCAACATGCGCCGTCCAGGCGTCGGAATAGGGCGTCTGCCAATGGCCATCGTCTCCACCTCCGAGAAATCCTGCACGGTCAATCCGCTCAAGATGAGCCAGCCGATCGGCGGCTCTTTCGCCTTTATGGGCCTTCGCGGCGCGATGCCGCTGCTACACGGCTCCCAGGGCTGCACCTCGTTCGGCCTGACCCTGTTCGTGCGGCACTTCAGGGAGGCAGTGCCGATGCAGACCACCGCAATGAGTGAAGTCGAGGCCGTGTTCGGCGGTCAGGAAAATGTCGAACAGGCGATACTTAACATCTACAATGGTGCGAAACCGGAAATCATCGGGATCAATTCGACCGGCCTGACCGAGATAAAGGGAGAGGACGTCGAACGATTCATTTACCTGATTCAGCAAAAGCACCCACAGCTCGAAAGGCTTCCGCTGGTTTACGTCTCGACCCCGGATTTCAAGGGCGCGTTCCAGGACGGCTGGGACAAGACGGTCGCACGAATGGTGGAAGTCCTGGTCCATCCCGTCGAGACGGGTCGGGCGCGGGATCCCGCTCGCATCAATGTTCTGCCGGGCTGCCACCTCACGCCAGGCGATCTCAATGAGCTGCGGACGATCCTGGAGGATTTCGGACTGAAACCATCCTTCCTGCCGGACCTGGCCGGTTCGCTCGACGGTCAAATTCCCGATGAGTTCACGCCCACCACGATCGGCGGCATCGGGGTCGACGAGATTGCGACAATGGGGCAGGCGGCATGGACGATCGCGATCGGCGCGCAGATGCAACGTGCGGCGGAGGCCATGTATGCGAAAACAGGCGTACGATTTCGCTTGTTCGAACGCCTCTGCGGCCTCGTTCCCAACGACGAGTTCATCGCGTTTCTGAGCAAGATCAGTGACCGGCCAGTTCCGCTAAAGTACCGCCGGCAGCGCGGCCAACTCGCGGATGCTATGTTGGATGCGCATTTCTACATCGGGGGCCGTAAGCTGGCGATCGGCGCCGAGCCGGACTTGCTCTTCGATCTCTCCAGCATGCTGTACGACATGGGTGCCAATATCGCAGTCGCCGTGACCACAACAGCCTCCCCCGTGTTGCAGCGTATCAGGACGGAGGAGGTCCTGATCGGAGATCTCGAAGATCTCGAGGAACTTGCCAAGACCCACGGCTGCAATCTCCTCATCACCCATTCGCACGGCCGCCAGGCGGCCTCGCGCCTTAACATCCCGTTTTTTCGCGCTGGCTTCCCGATGTTCGATCGTCTTGGCGCCGGCCACCAGCTCTCAGTCGGCTACCGCGGCACGCGCGATCTCATCTTCGGCCTCGCCAATCTTGTCATTGCCGATCGCGAGGCGAAGCACCAGCCGACGCCCGATACTTGGCGAAGCGTTGACCGCGACTTCAAGACCGTCCCGTCCTACCCGCAATAACCCAATAAGGAGAATAGATCTTGAAAGTCGCTTTTGCCACCCAGGATCTGAAGTGCGTGGATGCGCATTTCGGTTGGGCCAAGAACATCGCTATCTACGACGTCACTCCGGACGCTCACCGCATCCTTCAGGTCATCGAGTTCGGTGACGATCTCACGGAAGATGGCCGCAAGGATAAGCTGACGCGGAAAATCGACGCCATCAAGGACTGCACGATCCTTTATGTCGCTGCGATCGGCGGCTCGGCCGCGGCACGCGTCGTTGCCAACAAAATCCATCCGTTAACGGTGATCAAGCGCGAGGCGATCGAGACCCTCTGCATCAAGCTCGAAGATGCGCTGAAGGGCTCCCCACCACCCTGGTTGCGCAAGGCGCTCGGAGGTACGAGCAAAGCCCCCCTCCATTTTGACGACTGCAGGACGCTTCCATGACAGACGCTGCTTAACCCGCTTTCTCCCGCACTGCGACTCGAGTCGGCCGCGCTCGCAATCGAGAAAGCGACTGGCGTCATGATCTTGACGATACTTAGAGATGCACCTCGAAGAATTTGAGCGCATGGACCTGCTCGGCGGCCGGTTCATCGTCATCAACAAACAACCGCGCGACGTGAACCGCTTAGACTTCGACGATTTCGGCACGCTCGCAGCCACGGTTAATATGTCTGTCGGCCGAGCGGCGTAGGCCAATCGGACCTGCACGATCTATCGACGGCGCTTACGCCGAACTTGGCCTCGATCCTGAGCGTCGCGCAGAAGGCTCATGATGCCTTCACCAAGCTTGATCGCAAGCGCAAACAGAAGAGACAGAAAACAGCGCAAAATGATCGCAATCATGTCCTACGTAACCCGCGACGGACGCGCCTGGATACCGGACTATCTGGTATCAATCGATACCCAGAAGTGCATCGGCTGCGGCCGCTGCTATAAGGTTTGCGGCCGGCAAGTCATGACGCTGAAGGGCATCAACGAGGATGGCGAGGTCATCGGCCTCGATGATGATGATGGTGACTTAGAGAGGAAGGCCATGGTGATGCAAGACGCCGGTGCATGCATCGGCTGCGGCGCCTGTTCGCGGATCTGTCCTGCGAACTGCCAGACTCACACCCGGCCGCTTGAACTCGGGCCGGAGTGGACGAACCCGCAAGTCGATCCGCCGCCGTTTTAGGCAGCGTTCTTGGCCTCCGCAAGCCATCTGTCGGCCCGTGGGCGGCTCGGCGCCGGACATCACTGCGACGAACCCGATCGCACCCGTTCCCCCGCGTAACTTTTCTACTTGGAACTGTGAACACACCGAGCCCGGTGAACCTGACGACGGTCTGCTCTCTCGTGCGACCGTGCTCTGAGCCTCGAGGGCTTGTCCTTGAACAGACCGAACCCGCTAGCCGGCGTTGTGCGCCTGTACCACCATGCTCCGGTGCAAGTTGTTTTGCCGCAACCAGTGGGCAGCTCCTGAGCACGTTGTTCTTAGTGCTATGGAGCTTAGGTTAGCGCGGATGTGCTTAATGCCTAAGGCTCGGCAAACGCATCGCCGACAGCGAACTATTCGTCACCACGCCGATCATCGCTTACGACGCCCTGACCGTGACGCCCTAGCTTTGGGGTACGCCACGGCAGCGTTGAGACAACGAAAAAGAGCCGTTCGTGTCTGGTCCGATCGACCTCCAAGAAGGCGACGCGGGATGGGATGATAGTACACATCTATGGACGAGTCCGCCGACAGCGCCAGAGTTAGCGCCGCCGACCTGTCACAGGCGCGATGGTTTTCGGCCGCCTTAGTCCGCCGGCGTCGACGAACGTTTCCATACATGGGATTCCGGACTGCTGTGTGCGGTACGCCCGGTACAGCTGTGCCATTCCGCTTCTCGTGCGCCACCGAGGCCGGTTGTCGCAGATCCGACACGCGAGGCGGAGCAACGGGCGGTGGCGGCGAAATGCCAGTGATTTCCGTCTTCTGTGTGCTCTGGCACGAGAGTTGCGATCTGTTGAACGATCCATAACAGCGGGACGTGCGATGATTGATTTGACGGAGAGCGCGGTGAATGCGGTGAAGGCAGCGATCTCGATGGCGCCGCAACAAACGAGCGGTTTGCGCATCATAGTCGAAACCGGCGGCTGCGCCGGGTTCAAGTACGTGATGGCCCTCGCCGTGGAAGCCAATCCGGACGATACTGTTATCGAGCGTCACGGCGTCAAGCTGTTCGTCGATCGCAAGAGCCTGACGCACCTCAACGGCACCACCATGGACTTCGTCGTGGGTCTAGATGGCTCCGGTTTCACGTTTGATAACCCCAATGTGAACTCACACAACGACTAACGAAGTAGCGATGTGATGCACGCACTGCCCGAGTCCCTATGGAATCAGAGAGCATCGCATCCGCCGTGCGAAGAGCGCACGAGCAGCGGCTCCCGCAACCAGAAGTTCAGATCATGAAAGTCACGATCCGCCGCTCAACGGAGACCGGTCTGTCGATTTACGTGCCGAAGAAGGATCTCGAGGAGCCAATCGTCGAAGCCGAGCACGAGACGCTGTGGGGCGGGTGGATCAAGATCGCCAATGGCTGGGTGCTCGACCTGCCGCACATGGCCTCCGACACCCAGTTGCCCATCACGATCAGCGCCAGGAAGCGGGGCGGAGAGGGATAGGAGTGATGAATGCGCTCGCCCCATACACGAATTCGCCGGCCCCACCCCGGCGCTGAAGCACATCAGAAGACCTCACCAAGTCCGCCCATGCCCCGTGAGAAGGCACCCCTGCAAGCGCCTTCGCCAAGCCACATTCGTTTTCGCCGCTTAAGTTGCCGCCAATCAGAAGAGGCTAGTAAAATTGCGCAACGGGAAGCCCTCTTCGCCGGGCGCTGCCATTTGACCCCGCCCACCTGGCGTAGCCCGCACCGATCTCGGCGATGATCGCTGGTACGGTTTTTTTTATGGCAAGCCGCGAAAGAAGGATGGACCACAGTCATAAGGCGTGCTGCATCGGCTACGGTCTTCACGTTTTTCGCCTGCAGCAGAAAACGGGCAACTCCTGCGCACCTACCGGGCTGTTGAAGAACTCAGCCGCGTCTACAGCGAACGCAAAGTCGTCGCCAATGTGGATCTAGAAGTGGCTCATCGCCGACACATGACAACTCGGTGCGGGGCGATCCGTGGCGGGTGACTTGGCAGCCATCAAGGAAGCCCTTCAGGGCAGCGAAGGCACATTTGTTGTCGGGCTTGTCCTCGAAGGTGAGATGCGCCTCTTCGACAAGATCGAGAAACTCTCTGTCCCGGTTGTCCATCTTGACAATGTTCGTCAGCGACCGGCCAAGCCCCAGCCGAAGCCGTGCACCTTAGCCTTCAGCCCGGTCCCGCGATAAGATTCGGCAATCGCACCAGCTTGTAGGCGGTGGCAACGAAGATAGAGGCCCATTTGGCGCGCTCACCACCATGAAACCTGTCTCTTGCCCGGCAACCGTATTGATCCCGCCGAATGCCTCCCGACCCGCTTGCAGATGCGCTGGCTTACGGCTAGTGACCGACCCAAACTCAGAGCTACGGCCGCTGGTATTCTGTGAAACATGCGCGTCACGTTCATCGAGCGCGGCTCATTGACGAACTCTTCCGCATCGTGGGCCGGCCATTCAGCACGCGGCTCCATCATGTGCAGCGCTGCGATGCATTCGGCATGCCCGCCAGCATGAGGCAGGCGTCGGCCAGCCGGTCGTGGCGGTTCTGCATCAGCCCGTGTCCACAGTGGCGTCCTCTTGCCTTTGCCCTTCCTGCAGCGCGGTAGCGCCTAGCATCGGGACTGGTGGTCGACGCATGGAGGTCCTTCCAGCGTGTTTTGGCTATGGAAGTCGGGCCGGCGGCTCGCCAGAGTCGTCCTTCGGACTGCCGATTGAGCACCCGGCCGCCGTTTTTCGAGAACATCGAACATCCCGGACCACGTCGTCACCCCCGATTGCGACAAACCAGCGGACAGCGGGCGGGTATTCCAGCCGCTCTTCACAAGCCGTTCCGCGCGGATCAAATAAAACGCCTGCAACAGCGTCGCCCGCAGCAGCTTCACTCTGCGAGATCGCAGCCCGTCCAATCGTCGAATAGAGCGCAGCGCAGTCCCGCTCCAACGCCGACAGCGCCTCGTTCACAATCGTTAGAATCGCGGCGGATGATCACGCCGCACCCGCGTCTCCAGATCAAGCTAGCTATACAGCTCGCCCATTCGATTATCGCCGCGACCCAGGCACCATCTCCGAAGTTTGTCGGAGCCGCCAATGGATCACGGTACCACCATCAGCGGCGAGCGACTTTTTTTCAACGGCCTGCTAGAACGCGACGGACGCCCCTACGCTTGGCGGGCGTCCCCCTTCGGCGCGCGACCAAACGCTGTCTTTAGAGCGAACTCCTCTTTGCGCCCTGGGCTTCAATTCGATTCATTTTAATTTGCGCGCGCGGCCAGGTTCGGGCTGACGCTCTGGCTCATGATAGCCAGATACGATCGGTCGAACCGGGGATGCGCAGACCATTTTCGTAAAAGCGCTCTCTGGTAACGCCAAATTCGTCCATTTTCCAACGTGCGTCGGCTACCCGACATACTCGACTTCTGTAACGACCAATCTTGCAGGCGCAAACCAGCGCATGGACCCAACGCTGGCATAGAGGTTGCTGAAGGCCGTTCTAGAACGACGCATCAGACGCTTGGCAAGATCCGAGCTTCCAATCTATTCGGTCTCCAGGGAGAATGACCAAATGTACGCTTCAGCTCAACACGGCGCTAGCAGGAGCGATATCCTCACCGCTCTCGGCGATACCAAGCAGGTCGGGCGCAAGAGCTGCAGCACCTCAGGTTGTTGCGGTCAAGGAAAGTGCGGATCGCAAAAAGGGCAGGGAGATCTGCCGTCCGGACTCTGGGACAAAGTGAAGACCCATCCATGCTATAGCGAGGAGGCGCATCATCACTACGCGCGCATGCATGTCGCGGTGGCACCCGCTTGCAATATTCAGTGTAACTACTGTAATCGCAAATACGACTGCGCAAACGAGTCGCGCCCTGGCGTGGTCAGCGAGAGGCTGTCGCCCGAACAAGCTGTCAAGAAAGTACTGGCGGTCGCCTCGGCCGTCCCGCAGATGACGGTGCTCGGCATTGCTGGCCCGGGCGATCCGCTGGCGAACCCCAAAAGGACGTTCAAAACCTTCGAGCTAGTCAAGACCGCGGCCCCCGACATAAAGCTGTGCCTGTCCACAAATGGGCTTATGCTGCCGGATTACATCGACGCCATTTCCAATTTCAACGTCGACCATGTCACGATCACCATCAACACGGTCGATCCTGAGATCGGCACTCGGATCTATCCTTGGATCTTCTATAAGCACAAGCGTTACACCGGCCATGAAGCGGCTAAGATTTTGACTGAACGCCAGCTTCAGGGGCTTCAGATGCTCACCGAGCGCGGTGTCCTCACCAAAGTCAACTCTGTAATGATACCGGGGATTAACGACCATCACCTTGCGGAGGTCAACAAGGTAGTGAAATCGCGCGGCGGTTTTTTGCACAACATCATGCCGCTTATCTCCTCACCGGAGCACGGCACTGCTTTCGGCGCCAGCGGTCAGCGTGGCCCGAGCCCTCAGGAGTTGAAAGCCGTTCAAGACTCCTGCGAAGGCGAGATGATTATGATGCGGCACTGCCGTCAGTGCCGCGCTGACGCTGTCGGTCTGCTTGGCGAGAGCCGCACCGCCGAGTTCACCATCGAGAGGATCATGTCAATGGAGCTGAACTACGATATGGACACCCGTAAGGCTTACCGAGCCAAGGTCGAGAAGGAGCGCGCCGCTATGATTGTGGCAGGGCATGACGCGCTTGTCGGACTGGCGGATGTGTCAAGCGACATCAAGGTGCTGGCTGCGGTCGCGACTAAGGGCTCTGGTCTGATCAATGAGCACTTTGGCCACGCTGCGGAGTTCCAGGTTTACGAGCTCTCGAAGGCAGGGGCGAAATTCGTAGGCCACCGCCGCGTCGATGTCTATTGCCAGGGCGGCTACGGCGAGGAGGGCAGCTTGGCTTCGATTATCAGCGCAATCAATGATTGCCACGCAGTGTTCGTGGCTAAGATCGGCGCCTGCCCGAGGGAGGCCCTGATCAAGGCAGGCATCACGCCAGTCGATCAATTCGCCCATGACTTCATCGTCAAGTCGGCGATCGTGTGGTTCACAGCCTATCTGAAGAAAGTCAACAGCGGCGAGATTGCACACGTGCAGCGCATTCAGGCCGGCAGTCGCAACGCCACGGTTATTTCTGCAGCTTGAGGAGACATCAATGCCATTCAAGATCGTTTCTTCGCAATGTACGGGCTGCTCCGCCTGCGAGCTGGAATGTCCGAATGCAGCAATCTTTGAGAGGGATGGCTCTTTCGTAATCGATTCAAAGAAGTGCACTGAGTGCATCGGGCACTTCGACGAGCCGCAATGTGTGGCCGTTTGTCCTGTGGACAGAACCTGCGTCATCGATACCTCGCTACCGCGCTACCAAGCGCCTGCTAGAGGGGAAACAGCATGACCTTCATGGTCATACCGACAACGCGCCAATCGACGTCAAGAATGCCCCGCAGCGACCGCGGCATTGGAGGCAGCTTTCTGCTCGGGCGACTGCTCCCAGCCTGGCAGCCGCCCGAGCGTAACCGCTGAGCCCCGACCGGCGGGCCGGGTCGCCGAGCGGCGGCTCGAGATCCAGGAGCTACTGGAGCTCGACCCCAGCGATACAATCGACGCCAAGGTTTTGCTGAACGTGTTCGAGAGGACAGACACTATGATGAGTTATGGCGGCGTCGAGGCTCTCGACCGGAACGCCAGGTCGACGCAATCGTTGTCTGAATTGGCGGTCCATGGCGCGGGCGCCTACCAGATCAGTCGCGCTTAGGTGTACCATTGCTAGCACCGCACCGCCTTTTCCTCGCCCAGCGCCTCGACGAGGCCCACCCGCCATATTCGCGTATCGTCGCTGCGCAATCGCAGTAGGGCTCTCATTCTGGTCTTGCGTCACCTCTGCTGGGCGATCTCGTCAACAGATCCGCGGGCATCCCCTCAACGCCTGGCCGAGCAATTTGGTGTGCCGTCGCGAAACGCTCCGCATCGCGCGACGAAGATGCGAGTTCGAAAGCCGATCGAGAATGGCAGCCTGCAGCCGATCGTTGCCGGCGAGGCCGGCGAAAACTCAGATGCTAGCATGTACCGGCTAACACCGGAGCTCCCTGGAGGGATAATCAAGACGAGGCCAATGTCCACCCGGTCGTGGCCCAAGGCATTTTACGCATGGCTACCCGGCATGCTTACCTAACGCCACGCTGCAGTGCACTTGACGGCCCGCCATCCGACATCCATTTCAGCGTTACGGCTCGTGCCGTGGCTGGCGAGCTCATGGTGCGGGGCGAAAGCCATGATAGCCTCGTGCAAAACGCGCGCGGCCGCCGGCCACCCCTCCGCTGGAGCGAGGAAATGCGAGTATGAGCGACCACGTGAACGACGACGACTTTATCGAGCTAACGGCCCAGCCGTTTTTCAGCTATGGAGAGAAAGTGCGGGCAACGCGCACCATTCGAAATGATGGGACGTATGCTGGCAAGGAGATCGGCGAGGTTCTCGCTGTGAAGGGCGAGATCGGCTATGTCGTCTCGATTGGCACCTTCCTCCAGCGATTCTACATTTATGGCGTCGATTTCATCGAAAGCGGTCGCCGCGTCGGGATGAAGCGCAAGGAGCTTGATCGCGTTGCGCCGCGCGACGGCATCAGGCACGTCCAGTTACCGGACGAGTGCTGATAGTCGCGCTGGATTGACAATTGTTAGTCGCCGGCACGTAAGGGGCAGTCGATCGGCACCACGACCGCGTCTTTTCCAAGAATCGACCGACGATGTCTAGGCGCGCGCCGACCAACTAGGCGCATTATGTTGCTGACCGACACTATGCAGACCTGTCGATCCAAATCGTTGATTCCGCGGGTGGCGGTCGGTCGCCTCCCAGGCGAGAAAGCGGGCGGTACGCATGCGCTTGCGGCACGAAGGCATCACCGGATGCACATCGAAACATGAGAGGGCACACGAGCGACGCATCTACGTACGATTATTCCAGTGAGAACGTGCTTTTATGGAAGATCGCACACACGGCGGTGCTTCTGCACGGCAGGACAACGGCGGCCGGTGCACACTTCCGGCTCTTCGCTGGCCAATGGCCGGCCTGAGGCCTCGCGATCGACGCTCGCTTCAGCGCTCGTCAGCCAGGGGTAAGACCAGAATATCCCAGAGCATTGGCGTAACTAGGCGCCGCCGCATCCGACCCGGCTCGCTCTATCTCGGCTCTCGGGTTTCCCTGCCGCGGCCAGTCCAGCCATAACGTGACAGGCGTCTTCCTAAGGAAGCCGCACCATCGCTGTGCGGTCCATTGCTCGCGCCAGAAGCTCCTTCTTATCGCGCTTTGGCGAGGCGCCTGCAGTTCAGGTTGCCCGAACGTCTTCAAGCACCTGCATGATTGCAACAGCCGTTAGCGCCAGTATTCATCGCTTATCCGTGGCTTCGTCGCACTTGTCGACGACAGCGAGATGTTCGCGCCGGGAGCGCGCTTCCTGCCTTAGGCGATCGGTTTAACGCTGCGCTCCATCAAGAAGGCGCCGAACAGCAGCCGAGCAGGGTTCAGCCAGCCCACGCCCCTTTCGGGAGAGTCGGCCTCCGCCCGAGGCGAGGCTGTCGCTCTCGATTCCCGCATGCGACAGGCTCTGGGCGGCATAGCTGATCCACTTTCGTCCGTCACAGACATTGGACAATGGCTCCTTAACTGTCGCAATACCGATCTGCACCGACGCGTCTAAACGCTAGCGCCCAACCTGAAGCAACCTTTCCCCCGCCTATGGCGGCGCAGATACGCTGTGATCTTACCATGGCGGCGCTCCTTTGTCTGGATCCTCACACTGGCCTGACTTTCGTAGAGGCGACATCCCTTCCAACTTCGGCTCCGGGCGAACCACTTTGCGAGCGTACTCAGCGCCTTAGTCCGCGCGGAGCCAACGGCACACCAGTTGCACTTCGCATACAGCAACACGGTGGGAGCTGAGAGCTCGGCTGGCGGCTCCAAACTCTCCCTACCGAATCCTCGGGTCGCCGCTTCTGACGGTGGCTCAATGCGACGCGAGACTGCGCGGTGCTTTTGGCACCCGCTTAATGGAGATGAACATGTCGTCACTGAGGCAAATCGCATTTTACGGCAAAGGTGGTATCGGAAAGTCGACTACGTCCCAGAACACGCTCGCAGCGCTTGCTGAGATGGGCCACAGAATCCTTATCGTGGGATGCGATCCTAAGGCGGACTCTACGCGCTTGATCCTGCACGCTAAGGCGCAAGACACCATTCTCAGCCTCGCCGCCAGTGTCGGCAGCGTCGAAGACCTTGAGATCGAGGACGTCATGAAAATCGGATATAAGGACATCCGCTGCGTGGAGTCCGGTGGTCCAGAGCCTGGCGTCGGTTGTGCTGGGCGGGGGGTCATCACCTCCATCAATTTTCTAGAACACAACGGTGCCTATGAGGACATCGACTACGTATCCTACGACGTGCTCGGCGACGTCGTCTGCGGCGGCTTCGCAATGCCGATCCGCGAGAACAAGGCGCAGGAAATCTACATTGTGATGTCCGGCGAGATGATGGCCATGTACGCCGCCAATAACATCTCCAAAGGCATTCTGAAATACGCCCATTCAGGCGGCGTCCGTCTTGGGGGGCTTGTCTGCAACGAGCGTCAGACCGACAAGGAGCTGGAGCTAGCGGACGCGCTGGCGAAGAAGCTGGGAACTCAGCTCATCTACTTCGTGCCGCGAGACAACATCGTGCAGCATGCTGAGCTGCGCCGCATGACGGTGCTGGAGTATGCGCCGGACTCCAAGCAGGCGGATCATTATCGCAACCTTGCATCCAAGATACACAACAACGGCGGGAAGGGCGTTGTTCCGACCCCGATCAGCATGGACGAGCTGGAGGATATGCTGATGGAACACGGGATCATGAAGGCGGTAGACGAGAGCCAGATCGGCAAAACCGCGGCCCAGCCCGCGACGCCATAAGGATCCTGCCGGTCTCCTCGTCTCATGGGGCCGGCTATCCAGCGGTCTTTCCAATAGCGGCGGGGCATTTCTTGGCTGAGGTGCAAGCGAGTAACATGGAAGTGTCGAACTCTCGATCGGCTGAGCCGAGCGCCGTTGTGCAACAGGTCGGAATCGCGCTCTATCGACTGCTCACGGGCAGCAACCCAGCGGAAGCCGAAATCAGCGCCGACGATGATTTCGATCGTCATGCACTGGCCTCAATCCTGGTCGCTGCCGCGTTGGATGGCGGCTCGATCGTAGAACGCGTTGGAATTCCAGAGCATGCCCTGAGAAAACTGCTCGCCGGCTTTTTCCCGGCGGCCGCGGCCCGCGCCTTCACATGGATACCAAACTCATCCTCCGACGTCCATGACGAAACCGCTGTCCTGCGCGAGCTCCTGCTCGCGCAGCGTTCGACTGCCGGCGACGTCGGCCATTGGCTCGCGGCAATGGTAGCGCGACGTGCAATGGAGCCTCACCACCTCTGGCAGGATCTCGGGCTGCGCGGGCGTACGGAGCTGTCCCGTCTCCTGACGCGCCATTTCGCGCCACTGGCCCGCCGGAACACCGGGAATATGCGTTGGAAGCGCTTCTTCTATCGCGTGCTCTGCGAACGCGATAGTTTAGGTATGTGCAGGGCGCCAGTCTGCACCCAATGCGCCGATTTTGGTCGTTGCTTTGGCGAAGAGAGCGGTGAGAGCCGCCTGGTCGAACGCAAGCTGTAGCTGAGGTGGCACGTGCATTGCTCACTTCGATGATTGGAATGAATATGGAAAGACCCAGATGACGGCACCCCGCCCGACACCATCAGACCTTGATCAGTCCCGATCTCTCGTCGACCAACAACATCATCTCGACCGATGGCACACCAAGCGCCAACCTCCAGAAAGCAAGACGGTGCCGATCGCATCAGCGCTAATTTCCGCAAGCATCAACAACGCCACAGCTTCATGGGGAAGTGACGGCCTTGCGCGAACACCGGTCCGTCGTGCCAGCCAACTCGTCCGACGACGGTCGGCTCCGGACTACCAGCATCGGCCACTGTTGCCGACGCCCGGAGTGAGCGCGCCGATGCGGACTCGCGGCGTGCAGATCGCCACCAATTAGATCGCACCGGGCCGGACGTTGAGGCGCAACGCTCGCTCGGCATATCAGCGCACCCGCGAAGCAGACCCGGCCGGTAGAGACCGCAGAGTATGAAGGAACTTGAATGTCTGATGGAATTATCGCGCGCCTCAGCAAAGCCGCTTCTGCCGAAGAGTTCTTCGCTCTGTTAGGCGTCGACTACGATCCTAAAGTGGTCAACGTTGCGCGGCTGCACATTCTCAGGCGCATGGGCGAATATCTTGCTAAGGAGAGCCTTAGCGATCTGGCGGACGACAGCGTTGCTAAACGGTGCAAACTCGTGCTTGAGCGCGCATATTCAGATTTCGTCACGTCACCGCCGATTGAACAGCGCGTGTTCAAGGTCTTAAAGGACGCCGCGCCCGACACCAAGCCTGTACCCGTACTAGTGCAGATTGGTAACGAAATTGAACTGCCCTCTGTCGGACTGGCTACGCCTAGTCGCAGCGGCGTACTGCCCTCCGGGCGCCTAGCGGTTACACCCGAAACCTCCGCCGACTGAAACGTTCTCGTTCTCGTTGGTGTGATTGCCATTCCACTCTGAACTGTTTTGGGGAGATTAGTCTTGGAGAAGATCATGCACTTGCTCGTTTGCATCAAGCAGGTTCCAGACTCCGGACAGATCCGCGTGCATCCCGTGACAAATACCATCATGCGTCAGGGCGTGCCGACCATCATCAACCCGTACGATCTCTTTGCATTGGAAGCTGCCCTTGAGCTACGCGATCAGTTCGGCGGCGAAGTCACGGTGTTGACTATGGGCCCCCCTTCTGCCGAGGACAGTCTTCGCAAGGCGCTCACCTTCGGCGCGGATCGTGCGGTGCTCCTGACCGATCGCTTTTTCGCGGGCGCGGACCCCCTAGCCACAACCTACGCTTTGGCGACAGCGATCCGTAGGATCTCGAGCGAGTTCGGCGCCCCTGACATTGTCTTCACAGGAAAGCAGACCATCGATGGAGACACCGCACAGGTCGGCCCTGGCATCGCAAAACGGCTTGGCCTGTTTCAGCTCACCTATGTTGGCAAGATCAGCGCACTGGACTTGCATGCCCGCACCATCGACGTCGAGCGACGCTCTGAGGGTGGCGTCCAGTTGCTTCGGACACGGCTCCCCTGCCTGGTCACGATGCTCGAAGCGACGAACCAGATCCGCCGCGGTGCGATGGCTGATGCGCTGCGCGCTGCCCGCGCGACGATCCTGAAATGGAGCGCGCAACAGGCGGGGGTTGATGACATTTCACAATGCGGCTTGCGGGGCTCGCCCACCGTCGTCAAGCGCGTTTTCGCACCAGCCGCCCGCAACGAGAAGGCCACGATGATAGAGCCTGACGAGCAGCCCGCGGAGGCATTGATCAACGCTATTTTCAGGTGCCGGCCGGCCCTCGAGATCGAGCTCGCGGCACTGGCGCGCGGCTATTGAGCTAAAGAAAGGCGCAACATGAATACCGCATCTGAAATCGGCGCTTCCCCTTCGAGTCGCGCCGCGGCTAAGAAGCAGCTGTCTGACCGCTTCAAGACCTACAAACATGTGTGGGTCTTCATCGAGCAAGAACGCGGCCAGGTCCACTCTGTATCCTGGGAGCTAATGGGCGTTGGCCGCAAGCTTGCTGACAAGCTCAAAGTTGATCTCGCCGCAGTGGTGATCGGGCAAGAGGGCGAGGCATCGCAGGCCGCCGCTACCGAGTCGTTCTGCTACGGAGCCGACCTTGTCTATATGGTCGCCGATGATCTGCTCAAGGACTATCGCAACGAATCCTATATCAAGGCGCTCACCAAGCTCGTCAATAGCTACAAGCCCGAGATCTTGCTCCTAGGCGCGACCACTCTAGGCCGCGACCTAGCAGGTTCAGTCGCAACGACATTGCGCACTGGTCTGACTGCCGATTGCACAGAGCTCGACGTCGATGCCGACGGTTCCCTCGCCGCGACGCGTCCGACCTTTGGCGGCTCGCTGCTATGCACGATCTATACGCTGAACTACCGTCCGCAGATGGCTACAGTCCGGCCGCGCGTGATGCCTGTGCCAGAACGCTGCGCGCGCCCGATCGGCCGCATCATCACCCTCCCGCTTGGACTTGTCGAGGACGATATCGTAACGAAGGTGCTGTCGTTCCTACCGGATCGCGATTCCGCACGATCCAATCTCGCTTATGCCGATGTTGTCGTTGCCGGAGGCCTCGGCCTTGGTTCGTCTGAAAACTTCCGGCTCGTGCGCCGGCTCGCCGACGTGCTAGGTGCCGAGTTTGGCTGCTCGCGCCCCCTGGTGCAAAAGGGTTGGGTCACATCCGACCGGCAAATTGGCCAAACCGGCAAAACCATCAGGCCAAAGCTCTACATCGCCGCCGGAATCTCCGGAGCCATTCAGCACCGCGTCGGTGTCGACGGCGCCGACCTTATCGTCGCCATCAACACCGAAAGGAACGCGCCTATCTTCGAGTTCTCGCATTTAGGCATTGTCGAGGACGCGATCCGGTTGCTGCCAATCCTGACCGAGGCGTTTCGCGCCCGGCTGTCGCCGCATTCGCGCGACCGGATCGCAGGATAGGACAAGGAGAGACCTCGTGACCGCGGAAACATTTGACATCATCGTCGTCGGGGCAGGTATGGCCGGCAATGCAGCGGCGCTCACGCTTGCCAAGCACGGCCTGAAGGTTCTTCAGCTCGAGCGTGGCGAATATCCCGGGTCGAAGAACGTGCAGGGTGCGATCCTCTATGCCGATATGCTGGAGGCGCTTGTCGCTAACTTTCGACAAGACGCGCCGCTTGAGCGGCATCTGGTCGAACAGCGCTTCTGGATGATGGATGACCGCTCTCACACCGGCCTGCACTACCGCTCCGACGACTTCAACGAAGAAAGGCCGAACCGCTATACTATCATCCGCGCTCAGTTCGATAGGTGGTTCTCGCAGAAAGTTCGCGAAGCTGGCGCCACGGTGCTATGCGAGACAACGGCAACCGAACTAATGCAAGATGCTAACGGCAAGGTGGTGGGTGTGCGGACTGACCGCGCCGATGGCGAGATCCATGCTGGCGCGGTGGTCCTCGCGGAAGGCGTCAACGGCCTTCTTGGCACGCGGGCCGGCGTACGCAAGCGGCCTACGCCGGACACGGTCGCACTCGCCGTGAAGGAGATGCACTTCCTACCGCGCGAAGTTATCGAGGCCCGCTTCAATCTTAAGGGCGATGAAGGGCTCGTCATTGAGGCTGCGGGCACCATCTCCCGCGGCATGACAGGCATGGGCTTCATCTACACCAATAAGGAATGCATCTCCCTTGGCATCGGATGCCTGGTCGCGCACTTCACAAGCACCGGGGAAACACCGTATGGTCTGCTCGATCGCTTCAAGCGGCATCCTTCGGTCGCTCCGCTGATCGAGGGATCGGAAGTCAAGGAATATGCCGCTCACCTCATTCCCGAGGGTGGCTTCAAGGCCATTCCGCAGCTATATGGCGAGGGCTGGGTCGTCGTAGGCGACGCCGCTCAACTCAACAACGCTATGCATCGCGAGGGCTCAAACCTCGCAATGACATCGGGGCGACTCGCGGCCGAAGCGATCATCCAAGTCAAGTCGCGCGGCGCCCCAATGACAGCGACGAATCTGTCAATTTACAAGACGATGTTGGACCATTCGTTTGTCATTAGGGACCTAAGGAAGTACAAAGACATGCCCGCGCTGATGCACACCTACTCCCGGAACTTTTTTCTGACATATCCGGAGCTCGTCTCGGAATCGATGCAGAATTTCTTGCGGGTCGACGGGACACCAAAGGCCGAAAAGGAAAAGCAATCACTAAACTCCTTCGTCAAGAGCCGTTCGTGGAGCGGCCTGCTCGGTGATGCCGTTCGCCTCGCGCGCGCTTGGCGGTAACGCTTCTCTCACACCCCCATGAGGGCTAACCATGTCGACCGACCGATCCGCGCGCGTCGAGGACAGGCTATTCTACAACCGCTACCTGCTTGATCCTGGGCACCCTCACATCAAGGTGCGGCCACACACGATGCCATCCTCGGAGCTCGTGAGCATGCTGACAACCTGCCCGGCTCACTGCTATGTAGCTAACGACAAGCACCAGATAGAAGTCGCCGTGGACGGCTGCATCGAGTGCGGCACTTGCCGCGTGATCTGCGAGGAGAGAGGTGACATCGAGTGGAGCTATCCGCGAGGTGGTTACGGCGTACTGTTCAAGTTTGGCTAATAATTCGGCTCAACGTAGCTGTGATCTTTCAGGAAGTGCCCATCCGTTCTGAACCGAGAAAGCTGAGTTTCCGAAGCTGCAGTGTTCTGGGAGAGACCGGATGAACACCCACAAGAATGCGCCGTTGATGCCCAAAGGTCGATAGGCGATGCTGCGGAGGAGTAGGCTGCCGCAAGCCGATGGCTGACCTGTGAAACATCTTGCCGAAGACGATTGAAAATAGGTCAAGCGGTTCCGCGCGGAAGGTGTTGCTTGGTTGCGCAATCGCTCCTCCAGACCCTTTCGTCGCCAAGTCCCGCCAGCCACATGTGCAGGCTTCGACGCATTGCGCCGACATCTACACCGGCACGCAGATCGCCGACCAGGTCGAAGTGTCGACGGCCGCCGTCAGCCATCCTCGTCGCTTAGAATTGAACCGGATCGCGAGGAGCTGACTGAGCGGGGAAGGCCGATATGAGCGTGAAAGCCCAGGCGAGATCATTCACATCGACATCATAACGCTGTGGCGTTTTTGGAGGGATCGGAGACGGCATTACCCGGCGCTCCCAGCCCGTCTACATTGACGACCACTCCCGTGTCGCCTTTTCCGAGATCAAGCCATTGGCGCCCAAGGGACGCTGCTGCCTTTCGGACGTCCCTAAGACCCGCGCGGCATTTTTGGTTCGGCGTGCAATAGACGTGTTTCTGTTGCCTAACCTCGTCTGCAATGTCCCCGGCCGCGCGCCGCAAGCCGTCCATCACCGGAACAGTTGCGCCCCTCCACGTGCTCAACGCCGCGGGATTTGGTTACGCGAAGAAGTACTCACACCATGATCGCGCAATCATCAAAACCTCCGGCCTGCTGATGTTGCCATTCAGAGAGACATTTTCTCTTTCTTAAATTGACCATTGACCCATTTCTGTCGTCTCCCCTAAGAAGCGCAGCTGCAACGAATGCGGATTGAACACAACCGGGGATCGCAGATGAGCCACATATCTCAAGCGCCCAGTGCGCGAGTGACGATTCCGCTCCTTCAACAATGGAAGGAGGAACGGCGGCGCATAACGATGACCACCGCCTATGACGCCGTGACAGCGCGGATTGCCGATTCCATCGTCGATATCCTCCTCGTGGGCGACAGCGTCGGCAATGTCTGTCTCGGCTACGACAATACCCTTCCGGTCAGCATGCCGATGATGAACTATCATCTGGAGGCTGTCGCGCGCACAAGACCTCGTGCGCTGCTCGTGGCTGATATGCCGTTTCTCAGCTTCCATGTCAGCCCGCAGGAAACTATCCGCAACGCAGGTGGCTTCCTGCAACGGGGAGCAGATGCCGTCAAGCTGGAAGGGGGCGCCAAGCGCATCGACATGATACGCGCGCTGGTCCAATGCGAAATCCCGGTGATGGGACACCTCGGCCTCACCCCGCAAAGCGTCAACGTCATGGGCGGCTTCAGGGTGCAGGGTCGCACGAGCGAGGCTGCATTGCAACTGCTCGAGGACGCGCACCGGTTAGAGCAAGCGGGATGCTTTGCGCTCGTGCTCGAGGGCATTCCGGCCGAGCTTGCAGCGCGTGTGACCGAGATCCTGAAGATTCCGACCATTGGGATCGGCGCGGGAGCGAAATGTTCGGGCCAGGTACTCGTGTTCCACGACGTGGTCGGATTGACGGAGGGGCACCGGCCGAAATTCGTGCGCCCCTATTCGAACGGATTTCAGGTCTTGCAGGATGCCCTCGCAAGCTGGGCGACCGATGTCCGGGAGGGCACATTTCCGGACGCTCAGGAGTCCTACCGTTTGCCGGAATCCCTGGCGGAGGTCGTCGCAAACTGGACGCCAGGCGAGCGGGACGGAATTTAGCGTCGTGCGCACCATAAAAACCGTCCGCGAGCTGCGCCGCGCCCTCGCTGGTCACAAACCGAATGGTCGCGTCGGATTTGTGCCCACAATGGGATACCTGCACGATGGTCATCTCGCGCTTGTTAAAGCGAGCCGGGCACGCTGCAACACCACGGTCGTCAGCATCTTCGTCAACCCGGCCCAGTTTGGCCCGAAGGAAGATCTCAGCGTGTATCCACGGGACTTCCCCCGAGACGAACGACTGTGCCGCGAGGCTGACGTCGATATTATCTTTGCTCCCGGGGCGGAGGAAGTGTATCGGTCGGGGTTCGACACCTTTGTCGAACCGGGTGCACCGGCACAGCCCCTCTGTGGCCCGTTCAGGCCCGGCCACTTTCGGGGTGTTACGACCGTCGTCTGCAAGCTGTTCAACATGGTGCAGCCTGATCTGGCGTTCTTCGGACAAAAGGACTTTCAGCAATGTGCCGTAGTGCGGCGGATGGTCACCGATCTCAATCTCCCGATCGAAATCGTCACCGTCCCGACGGTTCGCGATCCGGACGGGCTCGCCATGAGCAGCCGGAACCGCTATCTCAGCGCTCCTGAACGCAGCAGCGCCCTTTCCATCAGCCGCGGCCTTTTCGCAGCAAAGGCTGTCTTTCAGGCAGGCGAGCGCGATTCCATCCGGCTGTTGTCACTCGCCAGGCAGACTATAGAGATCGACGAGCTGCAATACCTGGAAATCGTCGATGCCGAAACGCTCACGCCAGCTACAAGCGAGCTGACGCGTCCTGCTGCGATTTGTGTCGCAGGTTATGTTGGCTCAACCCGGCTGATCGACAACATCCTGCTCGATACCACGGAGGCTCGCAGGCTGACCGCGCGGTGATAAGCGAGCACGATCTCCGTCGCGCCAGGAGGCAGGGCGGTGCTCCAGCGCGCGTGCTGATCCCAGCCGCGCTCACTGCGATGATGTTGCAGCTCGTTCGACCTTTTGCACCTTGAGTGCACGACGCTTCATTGTCGCCGTCAGCTTTTTTGCTTTTGCCGGGCGAGGTTTCTTTGGAAAAACGATGCCGGCTTGAGATAGCTCCTTCGGTCCGCGCTTCGTCATCATCATTCTCCGAACATATCTGGTTGATTTCGGGACGGCGCCGCAGCAGCTAACGCCGCACACCTGGCCGCTCGCCAGCTCGCGGCGGTGAAGCTGGATGTCGCGCGCCGCCTGGCGCGCTGAGCAGCAAAAACAAAGCCCTGTTAGCCTCATACCGGGCGGCCAGCCGGCTACGTTTTGAACCTGCCATGACCAGCATCCCTTCATCCGTCGAGAGCGACCAGAACCAGCCGCGGCCACGGCGAGTGAGCAAAATCTCATAATAGGGAAAACGGTCGGACATCGAATCCATTGTTCGTCTGCGCGCGGCGAGTTCCGGACCACCCGCTCGGCCGCGCCTGCCTAGCGGATGGGTTCACATCCAACCGTTGGGGGGCGTGCTGAACAGCTGGATCGGCCTGTTGCAATCCCGCTGCGGTGAAAATCATCAACAAATCCCAGTTCAACGCCGAATTCCGCCAGGACAGCCGGGTCCGTTCTTGCCCCTAGTTGCGCAATGTCGTCCGTGTTCGTTGACACCCGGCCTGGGTGCGTCATCCGGGCTAACAGTTTATATTGTCCTACTTTCAGACGAAAGATCAAATTTGCAACGTGCCTGCTCGTGCCCTTATTTTCCTTCACGTTTTCGGAGTCGCCCGTGTTGGACCCAGCGACGAGTGTCCTTCTCCGCGCCGTGCTTGATGAGGTCTGCCAGGAGATCTCCCGCAGTGAAACTGGCCTTCGTGCCCATGTCGCCTCCAAGTTGATCGAAGCCGCAACCAAGGGTGAGACAACAGCGGAGCGCCTAAGGCAGGTCGCGCTTGAGGCACTTCGCTCGACGCCGACGATGTGGCGCTAGGGAAGGGCGTGGCTGTGACTTTCAAGGTTCGTGTTGAACATCCTGGCCACCGGCAAAGACGGCCTCGCACAGATGCCGGATCTCAAGCAAATATACCAGGTTTAGCTACGGTGGATCCGATTAGGCCAAGCGCTCGAGAAGAATGATCGCATACTTGAGCTAGCCTTTTCTCAGAAGTTGATCGAGCGCATCGATCGAGATAGCGCGTCACCGAACAGAGCCCCGTGCCCTGGAGGCGATGGAAGTAAAGTCGCCTGCTGTCAGCGAGGGCACCAATATCAACAGCGCTTTTCTCGATGCGATTGTAGCTGGCGAGCCGCAGCGCATGACAACAAGCAAGCCGGTGTTCTAGCGACGCCTTTGGCTGCACGCGGATGGAGCCGGTCGCCAAGGCGGCCGGCAGCGGCCCGCACGTCTGCATCTAAACGCATCATACGCTCGTGAAGGTAAGATCGTGCTGAGGGGAAATTTAGCTAGGCCTTCCGGCCTTCTGAGGTTGGAGCGCGCTAATTTTGCTCGGGCGCATCTCATGCCTCGCCCTGGTTATTGGAACATGCTGGCTTCTGGGCGGTTCAATGAAAGGGCCCTTGTGCCCCCACGGTCCTGCCGCATACCCCCAAAGCCCCCCAAAGGCGGGACCGTGCCCCCGCGGAGTCCGCCATGGCATTCCCGACCGAAGAGCAGATCAAAAACAAGGCCCACGAGCTCTGGGAGAAAGCAGGCAGGCCGGAAGGGCGCGAACTCGAATTCTGGCATCAAGCCGAACGCGAGCTGCAGGAGCAGGCAGAGCGCGGCGCTCCGGAAAATGGCTCGCCTGACGCGATTTAGCCGCCGCCGTTTGGCACTCTCTACACGGGATCATGTTGTGCGTGCCCGCAAGACCGCCCGAGCGGAGTGAGCGACGAGCAGACGGGTGGAAACGGTTCGGCCGGGTTATTCGTCAACGTCAACTCTCATCTCGCGTGAGCTCTGCACGTCTGATTGGACGGGCCTCAAACCGCTGGCCATTCAGATCCACGTCCGTCTTCCTCTTCTTCAATGCCGGTCGTTGTCGATGGCGTCGTTCGTTCCGCGCTCGCTCGGCATGTTTTCTGGCTTGGAGCGCGGATCAATCGCTCACGCGCACATTAAAGCGCGATGAGAATGAGATGAATCCTCGTCGCGCTTTAGGTTATTGTTTGAGCCTCCGAAAACCGCTGCACACTTCTCGGGATCATGCTCTAGAAGTTTTCAGTGTTTTGGCAGTGGTGAGGATAACCCGAGCAGCCCCAGAATTTGAAATGGGTTGTGTGATTCTCCCGGATTTTCATAGAGCGACCGCAGGCGGGGCAGGTCTTGCGAGCAAATACCCGCTGGTCCTTCGCCAGCGTCATGATCCTGACTTCGCCGGCGCCGCTGGCGGCGAGTGTCCGGACACATTCCCCGGTGGTCTCCCCGGTCGTGTAGACATCGTCGATCAGCAAGATCTTGTTATTGTTCCATCTGAAATTAGAATGGAAAGCGCCTTTGATTGCTTCGGCGCGCTCCAGCGAATTCATCTGCTTGTAGCCCTCGATTTCCTTGACGACACGCAGGCCCTTCAGCTCCAGTTCGATGTCCTCATCGAAATGATCTGCTGCCTCATTGAGCAGCAATTCAAAGCGATTGCGCTGTTGAGAAGGCTTCATCGGAACCGGCACAACATAGTCCGGTGCCCAGTCGAGGGTTGCGATGGCTCGACCTACGGCCTCACCGAGAATCTTGGCGTGGGTATCATCACTCTTCAGCGACAACACGGCTGCGCTCACGCTTCGCCAATATAGCCGCGGCCAGGAATGTTCGCGTCTCAGCAAGGTGGATGCCTTCGACATGAAGACGTCCGGTGCACTGGAGGAAAGCTCGAAGATTGACGTAGGCCCCCATCGGACCGCAACAGAAGTCACCCCGGCATGGTAACTGGCTTCGATGTCACCGACATCATCACCGATGTAGAGCGTTTCCGTCGTCGCAGCCACGCCGACACGACGTAGCGCTTCCAGGATCGGCTCGGGGTCGGGTTTGTGGTTCTGGGTATTGCCGTAGCTGACCAGCACGTCGTAAGGGATGCGGAATTGCTGGAGGACTGAAGTCGCGTACCATTCAGGCGAAGAGGTGACGATGCCGATCCTCTGTCCGTCCGCCCTGAGAAGGGCGGGAAGCTCATGAGGCGCCGCGCGGCCTTGCGCGGGGAACGGCCGGATCAGATGCATATTCTGCCGGACATTGTCCCACATCTGAAAGCGACGTTGCTGCGCAATGGCCGAGCTATCGAAAAGCGTCATGTCGAGGTCAAACAGGAACATCCCAGCCGTTAGAGCATCGACATCTGCGTGGGTGACGACGGCGGAGCGACTGTTTGGGTTTCGCCACCAGCCAAGCGGCTTTCCAATAAGCCAAGCATGGAGGCGTAGTCTTCCTTGCTGGCTAGCGGCACAGCCACCGGGCGGTTGCCATACCTCTCGGCGAGTATGCGTCGGTAGTCACCTTCAGCCCGCACAGCTTCGGCGAAGCGGCTCGCGGGCAACTGCGTCATGGCCAAGATGCCCTGGCTCTTAGGCTCTGTGGCATGACGGCCCTGCGGCACTGGCGCAAACAGCACGCGGTCCTGTTGGATCGTGAAGCGCACCGTGTGCATCGAGCCGCCCTTGATGTCTGTCTGCATGACAAAGGTTGCTATCGAAAGCCCGCTTTGCAGGCGATCGCGCTGCACAAGATTGCGCGGGGATGGCGGCACGCCGAAAGGCTGCTCGCTGATCAGCGCGCCATCCTTTTCCAGAATCTCTTCGGCGAGCTTGCTATTCTGCTTCGGGTAAATGCCCTCAAGACCACCCGCCATCACAGCGACGGTCCGCCCGCCGTGATGCAATGCGCTTTGGTGGCTCAACGTATCGACGCCGATCGCAAGGCCACTCACGATCGCCCAATTGGCGCCGACCAGTGTCTCCACGATCCTATCGCTGACGATTTCGCCGAATTCGGACGGCTCGCGCGTGCCGATGCAAGCGACGCTGCGGCGCGGCGGAAGCTGGCCCTTCACAAACAGGATGGGCGGGCGATCGGCAAGAGAGCGCAGAGCCACTGGATAATCCGTATCGAAGATCGACAGAACACGCACCCCACGCCGATCCGCCTCGTCGAGCACTCGCTGTGCCTTCTCGCTGGCTTTAACAATGGCGGCGGGCTCCTGAAGGCATTCAGCCACCGCGGCCGAAACGACCGATCGAAGCTTCGCAGGCTCGGCGCCCAAAATCGCTTCAAGAAGCGAGAATCGTTCAGCGAGACGCTCGGCCGTAGCAGGGCCGATACCGCGCAAAGCGGTGAGTGTGAGAATGCCGGCTGCAGTTCGTGTCTCGGTGCCAATCATCGCATTCAACGCCTTTCAAATTGCCCTACTTCGGCGTTCTAGAACGACAGTCTCTCTTAAGGACGAGGATGAACGAGTCCGAGGTTAACGCAGTAAATGGCGAGCACCCTAGGAGATCGGCGGCGGCGAAGGATCAAGATTGCCGTGAACACGAACTTGCGCTTGGCATCCGCACATCGATGGACATCTGCACAATAGGTCATCACAGCGTAAGCAGGCAAGCCGGCCTACTCGATCAGCAGGTTGATAGAGCCGATCACCCGTGTTGAGGAAGCCTCAGCAACGAGAGTTCTTGTCTCGACGAATTAACGACGTCGATGTTGCGGTTAAGTTGCGTTGAGAGGATCTTCTCAAATGCTTCTTCCTCCTCATCCTTCCCGTTCCGCCATCAGCTGTGTGTGTCAACGAGCGAGTAGCTGGTGCTTCTGCCCCCGGCGGCATCTTTCTTAAGGATGCCATGTTCGATCAATTCCTCAATGTCCCTTGCCGCCGTCGCCTGGGAGACCTTCGTTAGCTTTGCCCACTTTGAGGACGTTAGCTTGCCCTCAAATCCATCGAACAGGCAATTAAGCACAGTTCGTTGACGTTCATTGAGCTGGCGAGCCGCATGACGATCCCAGAAGTCCGCTTTCTGGAGAATTCTCCCGAGAATGGCATCCGCGTTGTCAAAGGCGCGATCTAAGCAATCCAGGAACCACGCCATCCAATCGGTGATGTCGAGGTTTCCTTTCTGGATCCGCTCGAGAATTGAGTAGTAGTCGTTCCGCTCGCGCCGAATCTGCGCGGACATACTGTAAAACCTTTGCGGGCTCCGCTCTGATCTTGCCAGCGCAAGGTCAGCGATCGCACGCGCAATACGACCGTTGCCGTCTTCAAATGGATGGATGGTCACGAACCAAAGATGAGCGAGAGCGGCCTTCAACACGGGATCGATGCTAACGATATTACGGTTAAACCACTCCAAGAAGGTCTGCATCTGCGCATCGAGACGCTCGGCCGATGGAGCTTCATAGTGTACGCGCTCGCGACCCATCGGGCCCGAGACAACTTGCATGGGTCCAGTCTCGACCGTCCGCCACGCGCCGACGACTATCTTGGTCATACCGCTGCGCCCAGTGGGGAAGAGCGCGGCATGCCAGCCGAAGAGGCGTTCGGCAGTTAGCTCCTCGGCATAGTGTTCGGTGGCGTCGAGGATCATCTCGACCACGCCTTCGACGTACCGGTCGGCAGGGATAAGGCCCCCAATGTCCATACCAAGATGACGAGCGATGGAGGACCGAACCTGCGCATGATCGAGGATCTCACCCTCGATCTCACTCGACTTCACCACTTCTTCAGTGAGGGTCTGAAGAGTAGCCTCAGTTTTGAGGGGGAATCCGAGCCGCTCCATCCGGCCGAGCAGGCGGCCCTGCTTATGACGGACCGCCGCCAATCGGTCTGCAATCCGCTGCATATCCCAAGTGAATGTGGGCCAAGCAGGCAGTTCATGAATGTAGGCCATAATCTCATCATCTCTTGCAGAGATTATGCAAGCTAATCATTGCGCTGACAAGCTATTCTCTGCAACAAATGATGAGAAAATTGCCATAATCTCAGCAAGAGAATTCGGGGACCTGCGTAATGAGAGTCCGGAGAAGATAACCGTCTCGGGCGGGCGGTAATCGCTTCGAAGGGTTGGATCACACTTCGCCAGCGCCGGAGAAGAGCACCGTCGGCGGCGTTGCGCGGGGCGGCGGGAGGGACCGAACGCCTGGCGATCCCGGTCTGCTCTTCAGATCGTAACGCTGGGCGAGGTCGAGAAGCCGCCGCTTGGTGAATGGGTCGGCTTTCTCTGCTAGATCGCGCGCCCGCTGCGCAAAGCCACTATAGAACTCTTCCACGACGCCCCCCCGCAACATCACTGATAACCCGAATATCATTGCCGGATGCGCGTTCCGTCAAGGGCCTGCTGATGCGTCGGACGGATTTAAAGGATCTGCTTGAGCTCACGGCGCCAGAGAAACTAAGCTCACAGCGGAGGTGTAGCGCGGCAATCTGGGTAGGAAGCGCCTTCCATCCTGATCGCCGCGCGACACGGGGGGAAATCCGATCACAAGGCTCTACGCAAGCCGAAACCCTGTGCCCGACCTGCGGCAAGCCGATGACGGCCGTGCCTGACGACGAGGCGCCCGGCCGGCCGGGCTACGTCTGCCTCGCCTGCGGAGGCGATCCCCTGCACGATCCAGCTGCGCGGAAGTGGGCGGATAGCCCGCTGTGGCCGCCGTCCAAATAGCGCAACAACGAAACCGTCCCCGAGAGCTGGAGCCGACGGTCCTCTCATCTCGTCCAAATGCTTCGTCGTCGACTGCATTTCCAGCCTTGGTTTCATCAAACGAGCTGGCGGTGCTGTAGCAGCCGACGCCACCTCTAGGACGCAAATAAGGGCGCAGAAATATCAAATCAACGGCGGCGTTTCGCGTTGCCTTCGAGAGATGAACAAAGTTGTGATCGGACGCGTCTGTTGGTCAACGCTCGCCTCACATCACGAATCTCCAAGTGCATCCTCAAGGATGGCTTTCAATCGCGCAGCTCCCTTTGCCAGCTCGCCATCAAGATCTGATTTGACGGCAGCGGCATACTCCGCTCCGAGCTCAATGGGATGACCAGCGTCGTTCTGCTCCGGCGCACCTTGAGGCAGAAGCTGATAGGCCCTTATCCCGAGCGCATGGGTGTCATTGGCCCAAGCAGCGATGCGTGCCTCATCATAGGGAGCGGGCTCAACCGCCGGCAACGATGCACCGTCGATTGCGTCCGCATAGCTTCCCCACGAATAGGCCTGAAGGTCGATCAGAGAATCATCCCACATGCTGTGAAACGTCGATGCGCGCGTGTATGACGTTCCATCCGAGCGTTTGGCACGCAATATGACGTGCAACTTGTTACCACCCTGGTCGCCATCCCGTTCACTTGCGTGAAGCGGTTGCTCAAGATCACCCGCAAGATGAACCACCAGCTTGAGCGCACGCAGCCTGTCGTCCTTACTGCGCGAAGTGTCCTTTAACACCGCAATCGCCTCAGGCAGGCCCCGCACGATGCAAGTGCCCTGATTGTTTGCCTCATTGCAGTCCAGCGCGGAATCATAAGTGGCGCGGGCGACATCGATGTCGACGAAGTGCCAGCGATACGTGTTCTTCCCTTCTGCCGTGAACTTGTAGTCGTCAGCCCAGTTCGAGATCGACGCCAACGAGGTCTCTCCGATCAGGTCCTTGAGCTTGGTCGTGGCAGCCGGGGTGAGATGTCGCTGCGCGAGCTCAGCAATCACGGAATGCCCGAGCTGTCCCCACGCGAGCGCAGTCGACGTGCTGCCCGCCAGGATGGTAATGCAGGCGGGAAGTAGAACTCTAAGCTTTGTCACGGCAACCTCCAAAAAACGCATCGCATGTCAAACAGATGGTTGTGTCGGCTCTCGCCGCATCTCGCGGGCACGGCGGAACGTTTCCGCGGATTGGGCTGTCTCAACGCTTCCGATAGCGCTGCTCACCGCGCTCTGCCCTCGACCGGCGCCGGCGGATAGTTCTTCGAATCTGACTGACGAGATAAACGCCCCAAATGATCAGCATCTTGCCAACGCATTCCTTGCTCCCGCCAAGCCTTAAGGTACGTTGACAGGCGGCATGGCTTCCGTCGGACGCAACGCGACACTCTCACGCTGGTGTCCGCGCACGGCCAAGATAATTGCAAAGATGGCAAGGACAATCAGAGACCCACGCATGTCGAAAGGATACTCCCGAACTCTTATCGCAATTATGAAGCCGCTCACATCTACCTGGACGGAGGTTCTGGACCATCTTGTACGGCCAACGTCCAAGCAGCTTAAGTCGTATGCCAAGCCTTAAACGAGGCCTGCTGCTGCAACACGCCTCAGTCGTCTCGAGCAGTGTCCAAAAAATGCATTTTCAACGCGCAATAGCCGAAAAAGTGCGAGCAAGCGGGCTAACAACAGCCGCTCCAAACCTGCTCTGATTCGAAGCTGGCAGAGACAGCTGAGGCACTCATGCGCGAACATGATCTCATCTCAGGAAGCTTCCTGGGCCTGACTGGAGCGGGATTTGTCCTCCTGTGCGCAAGCCTGTTTGCATTCACCTTTTTATAGAGAACCGCTAGATCGGAGCCGGCGCGGATCAAGCCACAGTTACTTTGATGTTTCGGTCTGGGCAGAGACGTGCGCTGGCCTTCTGCTCTTCGACTTCTAATTGCAATGATTTTGTTTGAAGGCGCCGTCAGGCGGAGTCTTGATGCTCCCGACCAAGAGAGGAACCCGATTCGTCCGTTTTGAACATGAACATCGGATGACCCTCCTGGCAGCGGACGGGCGATGGTGGCGCAACTGTATACTAATCGAGGCGTCCGAAACTGGCGCCCGCGTTCTTATCGACGGATCGCCAGACGTGCTGCGATCACGGCATTTTTTCTTGCTGCTTTCAACGACTGGCTTGGCGTTTCGGCGCTGCGAATTGGTCAGGCTGGACGGTTCTGAGGCGGACATTCTGTTCAAAACCGGCAACGCACCTTGCTGAAGAGACGACGTGCGCACGGCCCGACTGGTTTTCCACCCTCACGCAATGGCCCGCACGGCGCCCGAGAACAGGCTGGCCGGGCGGCTCAAACCGTAGTGATCGCGCAGACTGCTGCCCGCATAATCACGGCGGAAGAGGCCGCGCTTGCGCAAGATCGGCACGACCTGTTCGGCGAACAGGTCGAACCCGCCCGGCAGCCACGGAGGCATGACGTTGAAACCGTCGGCTGCGCCGTTCTCGAACCAGGTCTGGATGTTGTCGGCGATCTTTTCCGGGGGGCCGGCGATGACCCAATGCCCGCGCGCACCGGCGAGGCGCTGCACCAGCTGGCGGATCGTGGGCTTTTCGCGATCGATGATGTCGACGATCAGCTTGAAGCGGCTGGCAACGCCATGCGCACCGTCGGTATCGATCAGGTGACGTGGGAAGGGGCCATCGAGATCAAAGCCGGCGAGGTCGAGCCCGGTCATCTGGCGGAGCTGGGCGAGCGAGAACTCCGGCTGGATCAGCGCGTTGAACTCGTCCTGAAGCCGGTCGGCCTCCGCTTGTGTGCTGGCGATGAACGGCGAGATGCCGGGCAGGATCTTGATCTGGTCAGGGCTGCGATCGAACGCACGCGCCTGCCGTTTGATGTCGGCATAGAACTCCTGCGCGCTCGCCAACGTCTGGTGCGCCGTGAAGATGGCCTCGGCAAAGCGCGCTGCGAAGGCGCGTCCGTCCTCGGAAGAGCCGGCCTGGACATAGACGGGCCGGCCCTGCGGCGTCCGTGAGACGTTGAGCGGGCCGCGCACGCGGAAGTATTTCCCTATATGGTCGATCGCGTGGATCTTGCTGGTATCAGCGAAAATGCCGGAGACGGGGTCATTGACGAGCGCATCGTCCTCCCAGCTGTCCCATAGCGCGGTGACGACATCGAGATATTCGCGCGCCCGCTCGTACCGCTCGTGATGCGGAGGATGCTCAGGCAGGCCGAAGTTCTGCGCTGCCTGTGGCGAGCTTGTCGTCACGATGTTCCATCCTGCACGCCCGCGGCTGAGGTGATCGAGCGACGCGAACAGCCGAGCGAGATTGTAGGGTTCGGTGTAGGTGGTTGAAGCGGTCGCGATCAGGCCGATGTGCGTGGTAGCCGACGCGATCGCGGCGAGAAGCGTGATCGGCTCGAGCCGGAAGCGCTGCGCGTAGCGGACGTTATCCGAGAGCACCGGCCCGTCGGCGAAGAAGACCGCGTCGAACTTGTGCGCTTCGGCGCGTTGCGCCAGTTCCTGATAGTAGGTGACGTCGAGAATGCGGTCCGTCGTCGAGGCCTTGTGCCGCCACGCGGCCTCGTGATGACCGTCCGGATAGATGAAGAAGTTGAGGGAAAGCTGGCGTTTGCTCATCATCTGGCTCGCAATGGTTGGTTATCTCCGGATCGCGGCGTCACCGCGCGCGTTGCAGTTGACTCTATGTCGATGCTCGCAAAGCTGTCGATGTAATGAATTTGCGTTGTTGTCGGCGAAGCGAGCATGAACGATACGAGCGCGTCGCTAGCGGGAGATGAGTGCGTTCGTGCTGGTGATCAAGGCAAATGAACCGCGTCGTTTCGTGCGTCCGTTGGCTCGATTTTGCTCGTCTTCGCGCATGTGAGGCGCTCGCATGGGCCGTCATGATCGCAAATCTTTCCGTGCTCGCCGTCCCAACGAAGCGATCATTGCGCGGCGCCGAAAACAACGCTGGTTTCGTTTCATTGACTGGAGCGCCATCGCTTTTACCATCGGCAACGTCCAAGCGAGGTCGTTCACCATGCGGCAATCCGATCCAAACATCGTTCGCAATGTGGCCCGGCTAATGGTGCTGTGCGCATCGCTTCGCACTGCGGCGATGGCGGAGAGCTGTACCGCCGGGATCCGCCTGCTGCCGACTGTCTAGCCGCCGACGTGATCCCCTAGGGCCAACCAGGAAACCACCCGTCACTGTCCGCCGCCGCCGGCATGACCGGCGTATGGCGGAGCTTTGTCCACGAATTCAATGAGAGATACGATCATGAGCAACCCGATCACCATCGACAACGTCATTCCGCGCGCCGATATCGTCAAACGTGCGGCCCGGCTCGGTGCCGAAATCCGGAACGTCAAATTATCAGGCGATTTGTCCGACGACGTCATTCGCGCCATCAATCATGTGCTGCTGGAGCACAAGGTCACCTTCTTCCGCAACCAGGGGCATCTCGACGATGCCGAGCAGGAGCGCTTTGCTATCAGGCTCGGTAAGCTCGTGCCGCATCCGACGGTCGGTGCGACCAAGGGCACTTCATCGATCCTGGAGCTCGATTCAGGTCGTGGCGGCGGTCGTGCAGACCAGTGGCACACGGACGTCACCTTCGTCGATGCCTATCCGAAAATCTCGGTGCTGCGTGGCGTTGTGATCCCGCCATACGGCGGCGATACCGTGTGGTCGAACACGGCGGCGGCCTATCTCGACCTGCCGGCGCCGCTGCGCAAGCTTGCCGACGAGCTCTGGGCGGTCCACAGCAACGCTTACGACTACGCGGTGAAGACGCCCGCGAGCGAAGCGGATCGCAAGCATTTCGACGAGGTTTTTACCGGCACGATCTATGAGACGGAGCATCCGGTCGTGCGGGTTCATCCCGAAACCGGCGAACGCACCCTGGTGCTCGGCAACTTCGTGCAGCGCTTCGTCGGCTTGCCGAAATATGATGGCCAGAAGCTGTTCGAGCTTTTCCAGTCCCACATCACCGCGCCCGAGAACACCGTACGCTGGACCTGGCAGGCCGGTGACCTCGCGATCTGGGACAACCGGGCAACCCAGCACTACGCCGTCAACGATTATGGCGATCAGCACCGCGTCGTCCGCCGCGCCACCATCGATGGGGAAGTGCCTGTCAGCGTCGACGGTCGTCACAGCGTGACGCGCGTCAAGGCGCCGAAGGCGCAGGCGCCCAAGGCCGCTTGATCTCCAACACTTGACCGGGTTTGACACATGAACTCTCTGTTTCAATTTTTTCAAGCGCGGCATCGTGCTGCACGGAGCGCCGCACGGCGGCTGCTTGTCAGCGCGCTGGCATTGGGCCTTGCCGCTCCCGCCTTCGCCGAGCCGCCGCTCGACAAGAGCGAGATCCGGTATCAGGGCTGGGCGGGGCAGGTGACCTTCATCGAGCTCGCCGACGACCTCGGCTATCTGGCGCCCCTGAAGCTGAAATGGGTCGGCAACACCATCAGCGGCCCACAGGACATCCAGACCGTGGTGACCGGGGATATCGACATCGGCGGGGCTTTCTACGGCGCGATCCTCAAGCTGATCGCGGCAAAGGCGCCCATCAAGGCCGTGGTCGGCTATTACGGCTCGGACGCCAACACCTATAACGGCTACTTCGTCAGGGACGACAGCCCAATCAAGACCGCGCGCGACCTGATCGGCAAGAAGGTCGCCGTCAATACGCTCGGTGCCCATCTGGAATTTGTGCTCCGCGAATATCTCGCCCGCAACGGCTTGACATCAGCGGAAGCCAAGCAGGTGACGCTGGTCGCGATCCCGCCGGTCAGCGGTGAACAGGCCTTACGCCAGGGCCAGGTCGAAGTGAGCACCCTTAGCGGCGTGCTGCGCGACAAGGCACTGGAGCGTGGCGGCATCCACTCGCTGTTCAACGACACCGGTCTGTTCGGCAATTTCACCGGCGGCTCCTACGTCCTGCGCGACAAGTTCATCAAGGACAATCCGGAGGCCTCACGCAAGCTGATCGAGGGCATTTCGCGCGCCATCGCTTGGGCGCAGTCGACGCCGCCCGAGGAGGTGCGCGCGCGCTTCGGGCGCATCATCGCGGAGCGCAAACGTAATGAGGACGCGACGCCGATCAAATACTGGAAGAGCACGGGCGTCGCGAGCAAAGGCGGGGTGATCTCGGATGCCGAGATCCAGGTGTGGATCGACTGGCTGGAGAAGGACGGTCTGTTCAAGCCGGGCCAGGTCAAGGCCTCCGAGACCTACACCAACGCCTTCAACTATTTCCGTCCCGGCAAGACGGCGGAGGCCCAGTGACCCAAGCGAGCCCGATCAAAATCAGCTTCGAACACGTCCGCAAGGAATTCGTGACGCGCGGCGAGGGAGGCGGCCCGTTGGGCCGTTTCACCGCCCTCGAGGACATCACGCTCGATGTTCGCACTGGTGAGTTCCTGGCCCTGGTCGGTCCCAGCGGCTGCGGGAAATCGACCCTGCTCGATCTGTTGGGTGGGCTGACGACGCCGACCAGCGGCCGCATCCTGCTCGACGGGCGGCAGATCAAAGGGCCCGGCCGCGACCGCGGCATCGTGTTCCAGCAATACGCGCTGTTTCCCTGGCGCACCGCCCTGGAGAATGTCGAGTTCGGGCTCGACATCGCCGGGCTGAAGGCCGCGCAGCGACGCGAGATCGCGCGGCATTTCCTCGACCTCGTTGGCCTGTCCGGATTTGCCAGCCGCTATCCGCACGAGCTCTCCGGCGGCATGAAGCAGCGCGTCGCGATTGCCCGCAGTCTTGCTTACGATCCCGAGGTGCTGCTGATGGACGAGCCGTTTGCCGCGTTGGATGCCCAGACGCGCGAGACGCTCCAGACCGAGCTGCTGCGGATCTGGCGCGCCACCGGCAAGACCATCGTCTTTATCACCCATGGCATAGACGAGGCCGTAGCGCTTGGCCAACGCGTGGCCGTGATGACCTCGCGCCCGGGCCGGATCAAGCAAATCTTCGACATTCCGGCCTCGCTGCGCAGCGAAGATGAGGACGTGCGTTCGCTGCCGGAGTTCGGTCAGGTCAGGCACGAGATATGGAGCCTGCTCCGGGAAGAGGTGCAGAAGGCGCAGCAGGGACAATCGAGCCGCCCCGCCGATGTCCGTCGCGGCAACAGTGACGTGAAGGAGATCGCGCATGTCTAGCCTTGAAACGCTGACGCTGCTGGAGCTCGCGCATGGGCGTCCGAACGCGTTGTCAGGCGGAGATCGCGCATCCCCACGGATCGCCGGCCGGCTTCATGCTGCCCTGCGCGCGCTCGGCGCATTGGGGCATCGCTCGCTGCTGCTCATCGTGCTGCTGTCGGTGTGGGAGGTTGCCCCGCGACTTGGGGTGGTCGATCCGGTATTCCTGCCGCCGTTCTCCGAGGTGATTGCCGCCGGCTGGCAGCTCGCACAGAGCGGCGAGCTCTATGACGACGTGTCAGCAAGCCTGCTGCGTGCCTTGAGCGGGTTTCTGATCTCGGTTGCCTTGATCGTTCCGCTTGGCCTTCTCGTCGGCTGGTACGCGCGGCTCGGCAATCTCCTGAACCAGTTCATCGAAATCTGCCGTAACACCGCGCCGCTGGCGCTGCTGCCGGTCTTCATCCTGCTGCTCGGCATCGGCGAGATGTCGAAGATCACGATGGTAATCTACAGTTGCGCCTGGCCGCTGCTGCTCAACACGATCGCCGCCGTCAAGCAGGTCGATCCGCTCCTGATCAAGTCGGCGCGCACCATGGGCGCGAGCCCGCAGCAATTGTTCCGCAAGGTCATTCTTCCGGCAGCGCTTCCGACCATCTTCGTCGGCATTCGCCTCGCCAGCGCCTCTGCCATGCTGGTGCTGGTCGCCTCCGAGATGGTCGGGGCGAAGGCGGGGCTCGGCTATCTCATCATCAACAGCCAGTACAGCTTCCTGATCCCGCAGATGTATTTCGGCATCCTGGGCATCACTGTGATCGGGCTGGCGTTCAACGCTGTGCTCGAGGTGATCGAGCGGCGCTTCATGCGCTGGAAGGCGCCGGTTTCGGCGTGAGCGCGCCAATTGTAATGGTTCGAACTTGGGGACGTGTTCAATGACCAACCAAATCCATCGCGCCGAGCGTAGGTCCGCACCTTCAGGATCGGTCGAATATGATGCAGACGTGCTGGTGCTGGGTGGCGGGCCCGCGGGCACCTGGGCAGCGGTAAGCGCGGCCGAACGCGGCGCGCGTGTTGTTCTCGCCGATAAGGGCTTTTGCGGCACCTCGGGCTCGACCGCGGCGGCGGGAACCGGCGTCTGGTACGTCGATCCCACGCCGACTGACCGCGAGGCGTCGATGGCGAGCCGCGAGAAGCTCGGCGGATATCTTCAGGACCGCCGCTGGATGGTCCGCACGCTCGATCTCACTTTTCAGCAGAGCAATCGCCTCGCCGAATGGGGCTATCCCTATCCCGTGGATGACCACGGCAAGTCGCAGCGCAACTCGCTGCAAGGCCCCGAATATATGCGCTTGATGCGCAAGCGGACCAAGCAGGCCGGCGTCACCGTCCTCGATCACAGCCCGGCGCTGGAATTATTGCTCGACGAGGCCGGGGCGGTTGCGGGCGCGAGCGGCCTGCGTCGCCAGAAGCAGGATCGCTGGACCGTGCGCGCCAAAGCGGTGGTGATTGCGACCGGCGGCTGTGCGTTTCTGAGCAAGACGCTAGGTTCGAACGTGCTCACCGGTGACGGCTATCTCATGGCCGCCGAAGCCGGCGCCGAATTCAGCAGCATGGAGTTTTCCAATCCCTACGCGATCTCGCCGGCGTTCGGCTCGGTCACCAAGACGCTGTTCTATGGCTGGGCCAACTTCACCTATGAAGACGGCAGCTGGTGCTGCATCCAAAGGCGGTCGTTCCGCGATTGCCCGAGCCCTGCTTCGGGGGGCCGGTCTATGCGCGGCTCGACAAGGCCGACGCGGACGTCCAGCTGCACATGCGGGCCTCGCAACCGAATTTCTTCCTGCCCTTCGACCGCACCGGAATCGATCCGTTCAAGGATCGTTTTCCGGTTACGCTGCGACTGGAAGGCACCGTGCGTGGCACCGGCGGCCTTCGCATCGTCGACGAGACCTGCGCAACCACCGTCCCCGGGCTCTATGCCGCCGGAGATGCGGCGACGCGCGAATTGATCTGCGGTGGCTTCACCGGCGGCGGCAGCCACAACGCCGCCTGGGCGATGACGTCGGGGACGCTGGCCGGGCAGGGCGCCGCGGACTACGCGCGGAAAGCCGCTGACGGTCGAGAGCTGTCCTCGGCTGGAACGGTCGGCCTCCGGAGCCGGTCGCGGCGCGCATTCGAGCCGGCCGCGCTGGCGCGAGCCGTCCAGGACGAGGTCTTCCCCTATGAGCTGAATTATTTCCGCGAGGCCTCACGGCTCGGTGGTGCGCTGGCGCGCCTCGATGCCGCCTGGCGCGATGTCTCGGAAGCAGGCGCTGCCGGCGCGGCCGAATTGCTCCGCACGCGTGAAAGCGCGGCGATGCTGGCCACAGCGCGATGGATGTACCGCAGCGCACTGGCGCGTCAGGAAAGCCGCGGCATGCATCGTCGTGACGATTTCCCCGAGCAGGACCATCGGCAGCGCCACTACCTGACATCGGGCGGCCTTGACGAAGTCTGGACCGCCGTCCGGCCCCATGCCGAGGCGGCTTACGCGGAGGCTGCGGAATGATCGAGGTCATCGATAGCGAGCGCTGCACCTCTTGCGACATTTGTGTCGCGGTATGTCCGACCAACGTATTCGACAAAACGGACGGGCTTCCGGTGATCGCGCGGCAGAGCGATTGCCAGACCTGCTTCCTCTGCGAGCTCTATTGTCCTGAGGACGCGCTCTACGTCTCCCCTTTTGCCGATGAGACAGAGCGGGTCGATCTTGTCACCGTCAAGGAGGCCGGGGTGATGGGCAGCTATCGCCGTGCCGTCGGCTGGACCGACGAGACGAGCAATCGGCGCAACGCTGATCGCAGCTACCTCCTCTTTGTGCATTGAGGACAGTGCATGCATTCGCTCCCGCTCCGCCATCAATGCGACTAACGTTGCGGCGTAGGTGCGTAACGCGATGGAGGCAACTTCGCTGGGATCGACGCATAGATCTGATAGAAACCGTCAATGACGGTCTACTCGCAACTCAAGAATTTCATATCCAGCGCCGGGCGAGGCTCGCCTGACCCCACAGTCCGCGCGCAGGGACTTCATCGAATTCAAATAACCAGTGGGAAGGAAGCGTCTCTCACTCTATTCTGTCAGAAACCCCGGCTATTCAAGCCTTAGAGCTCCTTGTAGATCGGGATCGTCTCGGTATGTGCATCGATGACTTCGATGACTTGTCGTTGCAGCGGGAGTTCTGTCTTGCGCTCCTTCCAAAGTTTCTTGAAGCGCTGCACCGTTTCCGCAGCCGTTTCGAGCGCAAGCGTCTCCGACATCTTCGCCTTGGCAGCCAGATGCGCCAGCTCGTCCTTTGAGAATTCGGCCATCTTCTTCGTGCGCGAATAGTTCAACGCCATCTTGTCGTCCGGGATGTACGCAATAGTCGAGAGCAGATCGTAGGCGGGCGACAGGACGGGTGTCCGCCCATCAGGGTAGATCAATGACCAGTTCTTCAGGTGCATGTCGGCGTTGCCGATCAGTGTGCTGAATACGAGTCGTCGGACGAACTCGGCGAGGTCGGCCTCACCAGTCTCAATGCCGAGGACACGCGCGATGCTTCGGTAATTCGCCTTGTCGTATTTTTCATCCGGAAAGACGCCGAATACCTGAGCGAAATCCTCCATGTGGACCGGAGCATCAGCCGTGCGGTCGAACCGCTTCACGGCAAACGCCCGCCCCTCGAGTTCGCCGATTCCGTCCGGAAGACCTTTGATTGCCTCGACGTCGATCAGTTGAAGCTCGGGCACATCCATGCCGATGTCCTTCGCCAGGGTCATCATGGAGTATTCGTTCTCAGGCACGCCGATATACTGATGTGACGGTAGCTTGACGATCCATGAACCGCCGACACCTTCGACCGGAATAGTGAGTCCGCCCTTCTTGGGATCATTCTTGAGCGCGGAGAACTTCAGCTGCACGCCCGCAAGCGAGAAGCGCATCATGTTCTGCCGTTTATCGGGCGTAAGATTCTCCTCGACCTGGGGGGGCAGCGCGTCTCCATCGGCCGGGTGGACCGACAGGGCACCCGGAAGGTCTCGGCCCAGCATCCACAGGAGGAAGAACTCGCGCCGTTCCTTCACGCCCGCCCGTTCCGCAAGATAGCGACGAAGCGGCCCTTCCGGCAGAAGATTGGAGAAGAATGGCGCGAGAACTTGTTGATACGGTTTGAACGAGGTGAGCAGATTCCCGAACGAGTCCTTGAAAGACAGGCTCAAGGTGGAACGGTGGGCGTCATCGATGTAGGTCTGATTGAAGGCGAGCAGCGAACGATCGCCCTGCACGAGTGTGAGAGTCGCGATCGGGGTATCGTGCAGGTGGACATTTAGAACGGATACGTCAGGCATCGTCGTCCTCATCGTCGAGAGCGTAGGCGGGGCGAGGGGCTTCTTCGGGATGAGCGACCCTGTTGCGTACACCCTGTAACGCGCCTGCAGAATCTTCCAGCAGAGCCCTGGGTATAGGTTCGACGCTATAGGGACGCAGGCTCTCGACGATATCTGAGACAAGTGCCAGGTCGGTTTTTGAAAGATGGACCTGTTTCAGAAAGCGAAAATATTCGGCGATGCGGTCGAGGGTGGCTGAACTGCCATAGCGTTTCCTTTGACCAGAGACGATGCGTTCGGCCTTGCTGAAGACATCCGACGATCCTTGTTCGGACGAGAATTCGGCAGCGTTTGATCGCAGTAAGCCCTCTATCGCGGGAAGAAGTTTCTTCGGCACAAGGACGAGCTCCAGGTCGAGCGCCCGCGCCATCTGCATGAAGCTCGACAGGCCCGGTTCGAGGCGACTGGTCTCGATTTGCGAGATGTGCGCCTGGGTCATACCCGCGCGGGCCGCCAGCGCGCGTTGGCTCATGCCCGCCTTTGCGCGCTGAGCGGAGGCGGCTTTGATGAGCTCTTCACTTTGGTAAGTCACAATATATTATCCTGATCAAATAAGTCATTCGATCTGTATTATATATCGAAACGCCGACATGTCTCAAGCTGACCGATCAGTATTGTTATCAAGCAGCCATCATGATAAGTAAAATTATCGATGAAGCGCGGACGAATTTCGCTTGCGCGCGGCCTTCGCCGGGCCGGCTCTTGACTAGGCCGCCCGGCCCAGGCCCTGCGGCGTTCCCGCCCGCGCAAGAAACTGCGAAAAACCTAGCTGCCTAGACGATCATCGCTGCCATAGCCGAGAGGCGAACGGATCCATCGTGGACCGATAACGAAAGAGACTTTGAGAGCCTCAGATCCATCAACCCGCTTTGCAAAGGCCGGAACTCATAAACACGAGGGAATTGCTTCCTTGCGAACCAAAATAAAGCCTCAGCGATCGCGGTGTGTTATGGTTTTTTGCAACAACCCAAAATATAACTAGCAAAATTAGCCTCTTAGTTTGGGTTCCATGAAGCGTAGCGATCTCAGCCGCACCATCCGGGAAACCCTAAAACGGCTTCCGCCACCCTACGATTCCCACTACGGGATCGTTCCACCGGCACCTCCAGAGGACGGCGTATTCGCCCCCGGTGCAGCGAAAGCCCTGGAAGCGGCACAAGCGGCATTCGGGACGGTCAACGCCATCCTTACCAGGCGCGAGGCGGTCAGTTCCTCGTCGATCGAAGGCACCCAGAGCACTCTCGACGAACTGCTTTCCGTCGAAGAGACGGGCGATGACGGCGCCCGCAACGAGGCACGCCAGGTCTGCAGCTACGCCGTCGCCCTCGATAGGTTTGTCCCGCGGGCCACCGAGCTTGGCTACGGCGTCTTCACTATTGATCGATCAAGGATCTCCATCGCGCGTGATGAAGGACGACCCGGATTATCAGGACGATCCCGGCGACTTCCGAACGCGCGTAGTCTGGATCGGCGGGGACAAAGACATCGCATATTCAAGTATAAATCCTCCCCCCCCACCCGACGTGCCAGATTGCCTCGCTCAGGCGGTCGACTACCTCCGGAACGAGGGCATGCAGCAGATGACTCAAGGGTTCATCACGCGCATGGCCATTGCGCACGCCCATTTCGAAGCGGTACACCCCTTTCGCGCCGGCAACGGTCGCGTGGGTCGTCTCCTCCTCCCGCTCATGATGGCGGCGGAGAAGCGTGTACCGCTGTACCTTTCTCCCTACATCGAAAGCAAGAAGGGCACGTACTACGCATCCCTCAAGAACGCCCAGCAGCGGCTCGACTGGGAGCCGATCATCACGTTCATGGCCGACGCCGTGACCGCCACCGTTGAAGAGCTCATCCGCACCCGGCAGGCGCTGTCGGAGTTGTCCGAACGCTGGAGGGGTCGCCGGAAATTCCGTAAGGGTTTCTGCGGCTCTTCGGGCGCTGGACGAGCTTCACAACTATCCGGTCGTGACGGCGAAACGGCTCCGCGAACTTCTCGACATCTCTACCGCCCAGATCAACCAGGGCATCGCGCAGCTGGAAGAGGTGGGCATCCTACGGGAGCGGACCGGCTACGCGCGCAACCGCGTACGCCGCCTCGGAGGCGCTTGCCATCATCAACCGCCCGTTCGGCGAAGAGCCGGTTCTCGCAAACGTCAGTCCCGAGGTCGGTCCTGACAAGATCTCGGTCGGCCCCAAGGGGCCATAGAGCGAATTCCGGAAGATGGCTGCGGCTCAGAATCGAAGAGGCGCTCCGGCTGCTTCATCGAAATAAATCCGTTCTCTTATGCCGGTATTGGCGGATGAAAAATTTAGAACTGGCAAATTTGGAACTATGGGCAGGCAAACTATGCCGCGAGAGCTAAGCGGATCGTCCAGGTGGTCCACGGCCATGGATGCTCGCGTCATGTTCAACCGCGGCCTTCTTCGCATCCGTCGCAACTGGCCGACCACTGTCCACGCCGCCGGCCTTTATTCGGTATTGGCTATCCGTTGAGCCTACGGCTGGCCGTCTGACAACGAACTCGGCCCCCGCAACCGAATTGCTGCCGGAGCCGGAATTCACCTCGTCCAAATGCTTTCGCCATCAAACTGCAATCCCACGCCTCGTTCCATCGAACGTGGCTCACGGTGCTGTCGACGCAGATCAAGGCGCGCAGGCTCGGAGTGCCGAGGAGTCCGGGGGTGCAACGTAACAGTGCCGGGGACCACGCTCGTGCCGATCGGCAGAATTCAACCTGCGTCTCGGCATGTCGCTTTGAACAGCGTCAACATCGCATCGGCCCACATAGCGGTGCCCATTCCGCAATGCGTCCGTCTGATCGTATTGCGGTCTTTTTCGAATGAACTCAGAGCCTTGATTTAGGCTGCTTCTCCTATGAGTCTCTTCGCGGCCTGAGTTAGGAGGCCCGATCTCGTAAAGCCGTGCGCTTCAGCATATTTGTCGATCTGATTCAGAACGTCCTCAGGAAGGGTGACATTCACACGTATAGCCTTTGGTTGTTCGGGTTTGACCGACACCAAAATAGCTACCCCAGTTCGATGATCAGGATCTGCCATAACATCCTCTAGAGTAGAGGGCTCCGGAATGGCTTCTCCATCTTCAGCAAGACCCTCGATATGAAGGGTGAGGGCTTCCTCTGCCATAGCACGAGCGTCATCAAGGCTTTTGCCTGCCGTGATCACTCCGGGGAAGTCTGGAAATGAGACGCCGAAATCGCTGTCGGCATCCTTATGGATAAGACCAATATAGTTACGCATGGCGCTTACCTCAGTTTGAGACCTGACTGCTTTTCAATACTCTTCAGTGTCCCGAGTGGGACATCCCGTTCGGGGTGCGGAACAATTACGCGACCCTTCTTGAATGGATGTTTGAACTGCACATGGCTGCCTTTCCGGCCCACCTCAAACCATCCATCCCCTTGAAGGATCGAGATAATTTCCCGGCTTTTCATAGTGTGTATTTATACACACTATGTGTAGACTGTCAACCCAATGGTAACCGGTATGAGCTCCCACGTCTGCAGTGATCAGCCTGTGCGAGCGTAGCGGGTCGGCATCCAGTACTGACGCATGGCCTCGACGACGTCCGGAATGTCGGCATGGGCGTTGCGCAGGAATTCCTCGGTCTCGCGGCCTTTCCTTGGTGGTCCAAGCAGTGGACGCCCTTGATCGTCGACGCAATGCAGCAGGATGGGCAGGAGCAAGCCGTGGTGTATGTTGCTGACGTCGAGCAGTGGGCCCCAGGCTGATAGTCGCAACCGCATGGCGGCATGGAATCCCTGACACCACGGCCGCGCATCAACGTCGCCATTCGGCTTGCGGCCATGGACCGGTGCGAACCGATGTGGTGCGGTGGAAAGAACATTACTGATGTCGTTGTGGCGCAGCGCGACGGCCGAAATCGCGGCGAACTCCGGCGTGCCGCCATGGTTGAATGCGTCGGCGTCGATGGCGAGCAGCGGACAGATCCAGTCGAGCGGACTCATCGACACCGGCCCGGCCACGATCGCGGCGACATAGCCGTCGAGCATGGGAAGACTGGTGGCGACGGGATGCTGCTCGGCACGAGCCTGTAGCCAAGGCTCAAGTTCGTCGAGCGGCATCGCGGCTGCCGCCATCGATGATGAAGATGATGAACGGCGGCGGCGGGTCATGCGGCCACCCGTGCGCTGAGCTCGCGGGTCGCCTTCCAGTTCCAGGGGAGAAGTTCGTGCAGCTGGTGGCTCTTGGTCTGACCGGAGACGATGCGCTCCAGCACATCGGCCAGATAGGCCTGCGGATCGAGTTCGTGGAGCTTTGCCGTATTGACCAGCGACGCAAGGATTGCCCAGCTCTCGGCGCCGCCCTCGCTGCCGCTGAACAATGAGTTACGGCGCCCCATCGCAATCGGGCGCATTGAACGCTCGACGGTGTTGCTGTCGACCTCGACGCGGCCATCGCGGAGAAATAGCGTCAGTCCGTCCCAGTGATTGAGCGTATAGTTGATGGCCTCCACTAGCTTCGATTGGGAGAACAGGTGGTCGAGCATCGAGGTCAGTCGCGCCTTCAGCACCTCCATCAGCGGTGCGGACCTGGTGCGGCGGGCGGCAAGCCGCTGTTCGGCGCTCAAGCCACGGATCTCGGCCTCGATGGCGTAGACCGCTTGCAGGCGCTCGATCACTTCGTGAGCGAACGGCGACTGCATCGTCTTGTACACCTCGACGAATTTGCGTCGGGCATGCGCGAGACAAAAAGCCAGCTGGATCGCCCCGCCTTGACCGCGGGCAAGCGCTTTGTAGGCGGCATAGCCATCCACCTGCAGAATGCCGGAGAAGCCGGCCAATTGCCCGGCGATCTCCTCGGTGCCGCGGCCATCCGCAAACACATAGGCGACCGCCGGCGGCGATGGGCCACCCCATGGGCGATCATCCATCGCATGCGCCCAGAACTGGCAGATACGAGTGCGATGTCGTCCGGGATCGAGCACCGGCATCGGCGTCTCGTCGCAGAACAGCCGCGGCGAAGCCTGGATCGTCCGCAGCTGAAGCTCATAAAGACTCTTAAGCCACCATGCCGCACGCTTCACCCAGCCGGCGAGCGTCGCGCGGTCGAGATGAAGGCCCTGACCGGCCAGGATCTGCACCTGGCGGTACAGCGGCAGATACCAGGCGAACTTCGAGATCACCACGTGAGCCACGAGTGCCGTCGATGCCATGCCGCTGTCGATCAGACGCGGCAGCACCTTCGCCTGCACCACGCCGTCGGTGCAGCCGCGGCAGGCGTATTTGGGACGAATCGTGCGCAGTACCCGCAGGATCGCCGGGATCACGTCCAGTACCTCGCTCACATCCTCGCCGATCCGGTGCAGAAGGCCCTGGCAGCACGGGCACGCTGTCGTGTCTGGCTCGAGCACCTGCTCGCAGCGAGGCAAATGCTTGGGTAGCGCGCCGATGTTGCGCCTCGCCTTCTTGCGCGGCTTCCCAGCCGGCTTCGTCGCAGGCAAATCGTCGTTGGCTGGCGCAGGTGATGTGACGCCAGTCGCGAGATCGTCCAGTTCGAGCGCGAGCTGCTCGGCCACGATCGCCGCCAGCCGCTCTGAGCGCTTGCCGAAGATCATCTCCTTCAGCGTCTGCATCGCCACACGTAGCTTCTCGTTCTCGGCGTCAAGCGCGAGCACCATCTCGGCCAGAGCCGCTGCATCGGTCGGAAGAGCTTCGGGACGAATCGCCATGATCGAACGATATATCCGCCCATCACAGGCTCCAGCAAAATCTTCGCCTCTCAGCCGACAACGGCCGGCTGCTTCACAGGCTTGTGTGAAACACGCGTCCACTCAAGTCCGTCGAGCAGCATCGCGAGTTGTGTCGCACTCAGATGCACCACGCCGTCGCGGACCGGCGGCCAGGTGAAGTGTCCCTGGTGCAGCCACTTCGTCACCAGCACCATGCCGCTACCATCCCATGCCAGAAGCTTCACTCTGTCCGCGCGCTTGCTGCGGAACACGAAGATGTCGCCGCAATACGAGGTTCGCGTGCAACGCTTCGCTCACCAGCGCCGACAGCGTGTGCACCGACTTGCGAAAGTCGACTGGCTGTGCCGCCAGCACCACCTTGAGGTCAGACCGTAATGCAATCAACGGATGCCCCGAAGCGCCGATAGCACTGTCGAAAGCGTCGCCAGCTCCACTCCGGGCTCGACCCGGATGCGTGCCCCGCCCAGCTCGATCTCGATCATTCCGCCAAGCTTGCCTGGAGCCGATGCCATCTGCGGCGGCACCTTATGCGCGCACGCTAACCGGTCCGACTCGTCTGCCGTCGCCGGACCGCTCTCGGAAGCGATCCGGACCGGCACGAAGCCTGGCGCCTGAAAGCTCACTGCCGTCGCGAACTTGCGCCGCCACACCGTCAGCAACCCACGGACAACGCCATGGCGCCGAGCGACCTCGGAAATATTGGCCCCTTCCTCGAAGCTCTCGGCCACGATCCGAGCCTTCTCTTCAGCCGTCCAGCGCCGTCGTCGACGCTGCCCTGTGATCACCTCGATCCGACGATAGGAGCCGCTTTCCTGCCTGGCATCAAGCCTGGCTTCATGCATGGCATCTGCCATAGCCCACCTCCAAAAAACAGTTCATGCCAGGCTGTATCGCAGCTCATTCGCGCGATGCCCAGGTGGGGGCTCATGCCGGTTACACCCAATGTTGACCCCAGGGTTCCGCCTTCGATACCGGAATTTCTGAGGCGGCGGTAACAGGACCGAATCTGCAGCGGGCTGGCGTGTGGCTCTAAGCGGTTGGCTGATACAGTGTTGGAAACCAACGATCGACAACCGCAGTTGGGAAGCCGAGCTTCACCGGCGAGCGTGTTGTGGACGAGACGAGGTAACCCTTTTCAATAAGGGAGTTGAGCACCGCCCGCGCCTGGCGCTCTTTGTAGCCGGTGAGGCCGCGCGCAGGGCCCCGAGCATATTCGCCCGCCATGACCGCTTCGCGCAGCAAAGGCCATGAACCCTTTGGAAGGCGCTTTGCACGCGTCTCCTCCTCGGTCCAAATCTCCATCCGCCTCAGTAATTCTTCCGGCTCCAAAAGCCCGGCCATGAAGTTGACCTGGTCAACACAGGTGGCCAGGAAGAATTTGCAGAAATCAAGAAGCCCTGCCATCGTAAGATTGCCTCGGCTATCGAGGTCGCCGCGACGCGGCTCGTCAGCAGCCTGCAGATAGGCGTGGTATTCCTCGTGAAGCCAAGTCAGTCGATTACCTCCACGCTTTCCTATTCGATCGCATCAAAGTCGATCGCCCCTTCGTCGCGGAGCTTGGAACCAACCAGCGCTCCGACGCGATCATGCGTGCCATCGTGAGCAGGACCAGGAGTCTTGGAATACCGCTGCTGGCCGAGGGTATCGAAACGGAGCAGCAATGGTCGTGGTTGCCCAAACTCGGCTGCAACGCAGCACAAGGCTATTTGATCGGTAGGCTAAAACTGCCACACGCCGTTTTGTCCCACATGATGAGTGGCAGGTCACGTCGACGAAAGATGGGGCTTGGGCACTCCGTGTAATGCACATTGTAGCATACCGTTCGGGACCGTGAAGATCATGAAGTCTGCTTGATTTGCCGATGACAGCAGATCTTTCTGGTCGCTTTCCGTGACGCGCCTTTTCTTATCATTTTTCGAAATAATTTCGATCGGGAAGTGGGCATTGCGACGACGGCGCCGGAAGGCGCGCGACCAAAAAATTCGACGGTTGCGGGCGAGGGGGCCAGACGGCTTGGCCGGCAGGTCACTACACCCCGAAACACGCCAGTTGGCTCATCATGGTCGAGTGCGAGATCAGCGTGTTTCAGCGCCAGTGTCTTGGCCGCCGCATCGACGACCCCAAAAGGTCCCGAAACGAGATCGCAGCATGGCAAAGCCGGCGAAGCAAAACTCGAGCTCGCATCAAGTGGATGTTCGCAACCTGACAAAGCACGCGCCAAACTCGGCCGCGCCTATCCAGCCACCGCAAAGAGTCAAAATCACTGAGCTGAACCACTAGGTGCTCGCGCATTTTAGTCGTTCCAAAAAACGTTAGGGTGATCCCGCTCAAATTTCGGAGTTTCAGTCGTTTCCGACACCGATAAGCCGGGCTAGTAAGAGCAATAACCAGAAGGCACCGTTCATTCGAACACTCCCTTCTTCTCTACGCCGAAACGACGCACTCCATCCTGCTTCGATCCGTCGCGGAACGAGGAGCGGAGCTCCTCGCCGGGGGCGCTCGGGAACGGCATGCATGCCTATCTGTAGGTTCAATCCTAATTCGGACTCCGTAACGATGAATTAGGACACCGCGGTTAGGCGGAGATCGTCGGGTGCTTCCTCAGTCCCACCCGACACAGCTTAAATGCGTATATCGGAAAAGGGAGGTCCCGGCGGCAAACCGGGGCTTTTTCGTTTGGCTCAAGGCGGTAAACACAAAAAGGCAAAAACGCCGCCCGCTTGAAAAACCGATGCGAGCGGCGTTTAGCCAGCCAAGGGAAGGTGATGCAAAATCCCAGCGAGCACTAGTATGCACAGACTGTAACACGATTTTGTGTCGGGGAAAGGGACACCCGCCAGACGAGTACCTGCTATCTCGCAGCAGGGTATTGTGTGTGAGCAGACTTGGTGGAGACGCACGCATTGCTAAGCGCTCATGTCACGGCATGCACAACGTCATATTCTGGCCGCCGCCAAAGCTCCCGCGTAAATACCCGCTCGATCACCTCGATTGCTCTCATCACTTCGGCCTTGCCGATATAAAGCGGGGTGATACCGAACCGCATGATGTCGGGCGCCCGAAAGTCGCCGATCACGCCATGGGCAATCAGGGCTTGCATCGCTGCGTAGCCCCTTTCAAATGCGAACGAAACCTGTGAGCCTCGCTCTTCATGCGAGCGCGGCGTCACCAGCCTGAGCTGCGGGCAGAGACGCTCGACTTCGCCAATCAGCAGATCGGCGAGCTCGAGCGAGCGAGCGCGGACTTCATGCATGTCGATGCGGTCCCAGATATCGAGCGAGGCTTCCAGCGCTGCCATAGCGAGCACGGGCGGAGTGCCGATCCTCATGCGCTCAATGCCAACTGCTGGTGCATAGCCGAGATCGAAGGCGAAGGGCTTGGCGTGGCCCATCCAGCCCGACAGAGCAGGCCGCGCGTGATCAGCATGGCGCGGCGCAATGTAGAGAAACGCCGGCGCCCCAGGGCCGCCGTTGAGATACTTGTAGGTGCATCCGGCCGCGAAGTCGGCGCCAACGCGTGCGAGATCGACGGGCAACGCGCCGGTAGAATGTGCGAGGTCCCAGACAGTGACGATGCCCAGTGCGTGGGCTCTTGCGGTGAGCTCGGCCATGTTATGACGCCGCCCCGTGCGATAGTCCACCTCCGTGATATAGAGCACCGCGATTTCCTCGGACAGCGATTCCTCTATCTCCTCAGGCCGAACGAGCCGCAATTGGTGCCCGCGTCCCAAGGTCGCGATCAAGCCTTCGGCCATATAAAGATCGGTCGGGAAATTGCCGGTATCCGACAACACGATTTTGCGATCACGATTCATCTCGAGCGCGGCGGAGAGCGCCTGATAGACCTTCAACGACAGCGTATCGCCAACGGTGACAGACCCAGTTTCAGCGCCAATAAGCCGTGCAATCCGATCACCCAGCTTGCGCGGCTGCACATACCAGCCGGCAGTATTCCAGGCGCGGATCAGCTCGACGCCCCACTGCTGCTGGATGACGCGGCCCATTCGATCAGCCGTGCTAAGCGGCAGCGGACCAAGCGAATTGCCATCCAGATATGTCACACCGTCCGGAATGTTGAACAGCGGCTTTGTCTGTTCGTAAACGCGCAATCTGTTTTCTGTAGTGCTCATAGGACCGTTCGGACGCGCCAGAGTTCCGGGAATAGTTCGACCTCCAGCATTCGCTTGAGATAGCTGACGCCGCCGGTGCCTCCCGTACCTCGTTTGAAGCCGATGATGCGCTCCACGGTGGTCACATGGTTAAAGCGCCAACGGCGGAAATAGTCCTCGAAGTCGACGAGCTTCTCAGCAAGCTCGTAGAGCAGCCAATGCGTTTCCGGCGCCTCATAGACACAGCGCCAGGCCTCGACCACTGCATCGTTGAGGCGATGCGTTTCACGGACATCACGTTCCAGTACGGAGCGCGGAATCGCAAGCCCCTTGCGGTTGCCGAGGCGCAGCACCTCGTCGTACAGGCTTGGGATTGTGAGCTCCCTCTCAAGAAGCCGTGTCGCCTCCGCATCATGCGCGTGCGGCTTCAGCATGGCTGGATTGCGATTGCCCAAAACATATTCGATGAGGCGGTACTGACGGGATTGGAAGCCGGACGACTGTCCGAGCTTCGCCCGGAAATGCGTATACTCGCTTGGCGTCATCGTGCGCAGCACGTCCCATGCGCTGTTCAACTGTTCGAAGATACGTGAGACGCGCGCCAGCATTTTCATTGCCGGCGCGACGGCGTCGCGTGCAATCGCGTCGCGGGCCGCACCCAATTCATGAATGGCAAGTCGCATCCAGAGCTCCGAGGCCTGATGCTGCACAATGAACAGCATCTCATCGTGCGCATCCGACAGCGGATGCTGCGCGCTGAGAATGGTCTCCAATCGCAGATAATCGCTATAGGACATCCGCGCAGCGAAATTCGTTTCTGCGCCTTCTGCTGTTGGATCGTAGTCATTGTTGGCCATCGCGGGCGTCCTTAGTCAGACCGATCAGACAAGGGGTGAGCTCTGACCAGGGATCTCTTAGTGGGACGACTGCGCCTGCAGGGGTTGCGATTTGGCTCGACGACGAGACGACTCGGAACCTCCCGCCTGATCCGGACATCCCCCATCAGCTCGGCTTGGCAACTTAAGCTGAGACGTTCACCGCCGCCCACCCGCGCTGCGAGCGTGCCAAATTGCGCATTCATCGTCGCTGTTCCATCATCTGCCGGTCGACGATTTATGCAGATCTTTCGAACTGCGGCTGCCAACGCAAGAGGTATGATTGCAAATATTGTACAAGCAGCGCCAGCATGGTTCCGACGATCATCATTATAAAGATCGCGACCATCATTTCGCTGGCATTGGCGCGTGCCTCTGCCTCAATGATGAGCTTGCCGAGGCCACGTTCAGCGCCGATAAACTCTCCGACGATCACGCCGACAAGTGCAAACGACACTGCAGGGAGCAGAGACGCGAACACCCAGGCCAGCGCAGACGGAATGACAACGGTACGCAAGATGGTCAGCTCGCTCGCGCCCAATAGGCGGGCGGCGGCAATTTGATCTCTGTCGACCGCCCGCGTGCCTTCGAACGTATTAAAGAACACGATGAAGAACACGACGAGTGCGGCGGTCACCACCTTCGACACATCGCCAAGGCCAAACATGAGAATGATCAGTGGCACGAGCGCGATGCGTGGGATCGAATTGAACGCCAGAATGAACGGTCCAAATATGCGCGCAAGAACGTCCGAGCGTCCGAGGAGGAGGCCAACGACGATGCCGGCGGCCGAGCCGAACAGAAATCCCCACCAAGTATTCTTCAGCGTGACAAGCGTCGCTATCCAAAGATTGTTATCGGCATTCCTGAAGCAGACCAGAAAATCCGATGGGTCGTTGAGGCAGCTAAGCCGCAAGAAGCTCTGCCAGATCAATGACGGCTTCGCCACGAAATACGGGTCGAGAATCTTGGGAACATAGGCTCTTGGCAGAACTGCTTTGCTCCATTCAAAGCCCCATTGCCAAATCACAAGCAGAAAAGCGAAAATTGCGATCTGCCAGAGCACGATCACCTGACGACGGGTAGCCATGATCAATCGGCCTTGGTACGGCGAAACTCTTCGCCAAGCGAATGCCAGATGTGAGAATACAGGCGGCCGAATTCGGCCGTTTCGCGCAACCCGACTGGATCTCGCGGACGAGGAAAGGGCACCTGGAAGTCATCCTTCAGCCGTCCGGGCCTTGCGGACAGGACGATGATGCGGCTGGCCAGTGTAAGCGCCTCGCCGAGGTCGTGAGTTACGAACAGCACAGTCTGCCGTTCGCGCTCCCAGATATCGAGCAATGTCTTGTGCATTTCCAGCTTGGTATGAGTATCAAGCGCGCCGAAAGGCTCATCCATCAGGAGAATTTCAGGTTCGAGGATGAGGGTGCGCATTAAGGCCACCCGCTGACGCATCCCGCCCGAAAGCATCCGAGGAAAGCTCTGGCCGAAGCCAGTCAACCCGGCCTTTCCAATCGCATCGGCAACCCGCGCGGAACGCTCCGTCTTCGTGATACCGGAGATTTCGAGCCCGTAGCCGATATTCTGCTCGACCGTTCGCCAAGGAAATAGTGTGTCGCGCTGAAACACGTAACCGACGTTGGAATTTACCTTGCCGGTATCAACTAAGTCGCCGTCGACGAGAATTCGGCCGCCTGAATGTGGCAAGAGCCCGGCCACCATGTTGAGGATCGTGCTCTTTCCGCAGCCGGAGGGGCCGAGCAAGGCAACGAATTCGCCTTGGCGAACCTCGAATGATACATTGTCGACGGCAGCAAAATCGCCTCGACCGGCGCTGAAGCGCTTAACTAGTCCTTGCACAGCAATCCGAGTGCGACCAGCGTCCGCATTCGTCGTTTCTCGGGCAACGGCGAGGCTGGGGCCAGGCGCGGACATCACTTGTATTTTGCCTTCGCTACATTGAGAAAGCTCATATCGACAACGTCCTCGTATGCAGTCTCCGGAATTTCTGTACCCTTGCGGGACCAAATTCTGCTGCCCCGATCATAGGCGGCTTTGTCGATGTTTCCGTCATATGCCCAAGTCAATTTGTCAAAGCCAAGCTCTGCGCTAACGGCGGTGGGATCGATTCCAGAAAACCACTTGGGCGCAACCAGTGCCTGGACTTCGGCGAGCGGCGTCGTTTTGACCCACTTCATCGCCCGATAAATCGCGTTCACGAAGGCCTGTACCGTCGGCTTGTCCTGCTCGATCGTGTCCGCCAGCGTGTAGACGACCAGCACCGGAACCGTGCCCCCGAAATCTTTCTCAAACATCCCCGGTTGGGAGGTATCGTAGATCAGAGTGCCAAAGCCCTTTTTCTTGATTTCGATGATCCAACTTGGCGGTGCCATGATGGCATCAAACTGCTTGGTTTCGAGAGACGGAAACATGATCTCCTGCCCGCCGCCAGCGACCCAATTCACTTTTCCGCCAAGCCCTCGTGCTTCAAACAGATAAGTGCCATAGACCCAACTGCCCGATCCGATGGCCGTGGCCGCGATGATCGGCTTGGCCCCGTCTGGGCGCTTGTAGGCCGCTAGCTTCTCGAGCGACGTGATGCCGCTTTCATAGAGGTCTTGCCGCACAACAACATTGGCGTACGAGCACGCCATTTCAGTTGCGAGCAGAATTTTGCATGCCTTGCCGCGCGCCGTGAGTTGAAGGGGGTGACTGGCGTCACCGTGGGCGAACATCGCTTGGTCCGAAGCGAGCATCTGGCGACCGAAACTGCCCGAGTTGCCTGTAATCAGTTTCGAATTGAGTCCTTCATCCCTGAAATAGTTCTTGAGCTCGGCGATCATGCCGATGGCATAGATTGGCGTTGTGGGGCCGAAGGCGAGGGTGACCGGCTTGCCTTGAGCGCGCGACTGGCTCGGCAGCAACGAGGTGCCCGCAAATGCGGAGCCCGAAACAAGGACTCGGCGCCGTGTGATGGTCATGCATTACTCCCCTGCTGCTTGTTGCGAACCAGGCGCTTAAGATCCGTCATACGGCCGACGAGGCGATTGTCCCCGCTTTTTCTAACGCAGCGATTTCGTTTGTCGAAAACCCGATATCGCCGAGGATGTCGTGTGTATGTTCGCCGACCTGAGGCGGGTCATTGCCATTTGCGAGGCGGCGGCCGTCGAGCGATATCGGCAGCAAGGGGGGTTTGGTGTTACGGCCATCGGGCAAGCGGATCTCGGTCAAACCACCCGATTTATTGAGGTGGGGATCGCTGAACAAATCACCCGGTTTGTTCACGGGCGCATAGGGCAGCTCAAGTTCTTCCAGCTTCGCGGCAAGTTCGGCCTTGTTCCAGCCGCCAAATATCTTGGCGACTTCCGGGATCAGCCAGTCGCGATGATCAACTCGACCTTGAGCCGTGATGAAACGCGGATCGCTCAGCCAGGCAGCCCGATCAAACGCGAGGCAGAACGCCTGCCATTGCTCCTCCCCAACGACAGTGACGAAAAGCTTTGATCCGTCCTTTGTATCGAACAGGTCATAGATCGGCCAAGGACTGTCCTTCACCGAGTACGGAATTGAAGGGCGTCCGGTGACGACCTCGCACATCATCGCCTGTGCCATTAGAAAGACGTTGTTCTCGAAGAGGGCGCTTTGGATGTAACGACCGCGGCCGGTGCGCTGTCGTTCGGCGAGCGCGGCTTGGATCGCGATCACCCCAAACATGCCACCCATGACGTCATTCACTGAGGCGCCCGCGCGCATTGGCTGGCCCGGCAGGCCGGTCATGTAGGCGAGCCCGCCCATCATCTGAACGACTTCATCGAGCGCAAGACGGTTCTCGTAGGGTCCGGGGAGATATCCCTTGAGTGAGCAATAAATCAGCCGCGGCGCGAATGCGGCCACTGAATTGTAGTCGAGACCGACCCTCTTCATCAAACCCGGTCGGAAGTTTTCGATCAAAACATCGCTGCGCTCAGTGAGCCGGCGCGCCACCTGTTTGCCTCCCGGGCTCGACGTGTCGAGCGCGATGCTGCGTTTGTTCCTGCTGTATGTCGCAAAAAAACCCGCGGCAGGCCCCTTGAAATAGCGAGTGCGATCGCCCTTGAGCGGCTCGACTTTGACCACATCGGCGCCCAGGTCGGCGAGGATGAGCCCACAGGTAGGGCCCATGACCATCTGACTGAATTCAACGACGCGCACGCCTTCGAGGGGGCGGGGAATTGTCGGCCCTGATGTGGGATTGCCGCCCATCATGCCACCCTCCGCAACACCCTTGGAATTCCAGCCTCGTGCAGATGACCTGTCAGGTGCTTCTGCTCAACGTGCCGGGCGAGAATTTCGCGTGTCGCCATCAACCGATCCAGATCGATCCCAGTGGAGAGGCCCATCCGTTCGAGCATGAACACGAGATCCTCAGTCACAATATTGCCCCGTGCGCCCGGTGCGAAGGGACAGCCGCCAAGCCCCGAAACAGCAGCATCGAAGCGCCGGACATCCGCTTCGAGCCCCGCGACGACGTTGGCAAGACCGGCGCCAAGCGTGTCATGCAGATGTAGCCTGAGCATCATTTTTGGGCCGGTCTCGTTGCGAACCGCGCGTACGATCCGCTTAACCTGCGTTGGGGTGCCGTAGCCGACGGTATCTGCTAGTCCGATCTCGTCCGCACCCGCCTCGGCGAAACCCTGCACAAGGCGACACACCGCGGCCTCACTGACGTCGCCTTCCATTGAGCAGCCAAAAGCTGTCGCTACAGCGCCCACAAGATGCGGCCGCTCAGGAGCTTTTTGCGCGTTGATCCTCGCACGAACTACACGGAATGCTTCGAGCTGTTCCTCAATCGTGCGGCGCACATTCGCCCGGTTGTGCGTTTCGCTCGCCGAGATCACGAAATACATGCTGTTGACTCCGGCCGCGAGCGCGCGCTCAGCACCTTTAACGTTCGGTACGACCGCGCCGATGGTCGTAGACTTATGGGTCAACGCGTGCGCAACAACTGCTCCAACGTCGCCGAATTGCGGCACGACCGTAGCCGGTACAAATGAGCCCGCATCGACCTCGCTCACCCCCGCGGCGACGATCGCACTGATCAGCTCGCATTTTGCGCCTGTTGGCACAATGACATCCAAGTTTTGAAGGCCATCGCGCGGTGCAACTTCGCAGATGTGCACATCCGGTGAATTGTCCATTGGCGCCCTATTGTATATTCTTGCATTAAAGAACAATATGTGACATCATCTGTCAATGAAGATTCCGAACCGCTTCGGGGGCCCCGGAACGAGGCTCTGCCGGTGGGCGGCCAGGACATGATCCGCTCGCATTCCGCGGAATTCTATTTTCGGGTGAGGTTTGCATGGATTATCCTGTTGGCTGAACTGCCTGGCGCTGCCTGTTCGCGCGCCGCGCGGCGATATTCATCGGGCGTCCGCTTCAGGGGTGCATCCCGACGGAATCCTTTCGCCCTGCGGTTCTGGCGTAAGCCAAATAGCGTTCTTGGTGAAACGGAAGCGCCGCACCAAGAATGCCTTTCGTCCACGAAGCCACGCCCGTGCCCGATTGAAGAGGCGCGCCAACTCCAGCCCTCATTGCATAGAGCCAATGAGCCGCACAAACGATCGTTCAGTAAGGAGAAGCTATGTTTCAAGCCCTGCCTGATCTGCCGGCCGACGCCGTGTTGGCGTTAGCCGAGGCATGCCGCAACGATCCTCGGCGGGACAAGATCGACCTGAGTGTGGGGGTCTATCGAAACGATAACGGCGTTACGCCCGTCCTGTCCGCGGTGAAGGCCGCCGAACATCTCTTGGTCGAGGGACAGGACACCAAATCATACGTAAGCCCACTCGGTGACACAAAGTTCGTCAGCCTTATCCGCGAGCTCGCGATCGGAAACATCGAGGTGGATCGACTAGGTGGCGTTCAGACACCTGGCGGCGGCGGTGCGGTCCGGTTAGCTTGCGAGGTCATAAAGCTGGCGGCACCCTTTAGCCGGATATTTGTGGGCCTGCCGACATGGGGCAACCACATTCCAATCTTTGAGGCCGTGGGATTGGAAATAGGTACGTACACCTATTACGACGTCATTTCTCAAACGCTTCGCTTCGACGAAATGCTCTCATCGCTCAAGAGCGCAAGGAGAGGGGATATCGTGCTGCTTCACGCGACTTGCCACAATCCATCGGGCACGGATCTTAGCCTTGATCAATGGCGGGCGATCGCGCAACTTGTGGAGGAGAGAGGCCTCATTCCTCTCATCGACTTTGCCTATCAGGGATTCGGTGATGGTTTAGAGCAGGATAGAGAAGGACTAGAAATAGTGCTGTCCAGCGTGAGCGAAGCGTTCGTCGCTTATTCTTGTAGCAAAAACTTCGGACTGTATCGGGAGCGGACCGGAGCGCTCTTCGTCTATGGCACGAACCCGGTCTCAGTAGGGCGGACTGTTCAAGCCATGGCTGCCCTAGCGAGAGTTAACTGGTCCATGCCGCCCGACCATGGTGCTGCGGTCGTCGGCACTATCCTGTCGAACACCGCCCTTCGTCAGGATTGGCTTCGCGAGCTCACGACGATGCGGGAAAGAATTTTAAAAATTCGTGCGGCCGTCGGACGGGGTATGCCCGAATTTTCTCAGCTCGGGGCGCAAAAGGGAATGTTCTCCACCTTACCCTTGCATTCTGCCACGATCGACCGTCTCCGCAAGGATGATGCGATCTATATCGTTGGAAACGGCAGGATCAATCTGGCCGGCCTTACAACTGACGACGTGCCACGCTTTGTCGACAGTGTCCGGCGAGCAGTTTAAGCTGTCGAAATGCAACTCGGAAACGGATCCGCCTGTGGCACCTATCTGAAGACGTACACCTTAAGCGGGCGTCGAATATGACGCATCATCAGAGCCGATGCATCAGCATACCGGCGGGCCTCCAGGACGTCGAGCAGCCTCAGGTGTTCCTTCACGTGCCGGCGCATGCCGTCGCGATCAGCGAAGCTTCGGTATGCAAACAAGCGACGAATCGAATTTACGCGCTTAAGTGACTCGACGAAGAAGGGATTCTTGGCACCGCGCGCGATCTCCTCATGGAAATCACATCCCCATTGAAACACTTCACCTATCGTGAATTTTTCCAGCTCGCCATCAAAAATGCGCAGCTGGCGCTCGCGAAGTCGCTCGATGACCTCTGGCGCCAGAGCGTAACCAGGTTGAGCAATTGCTGCTGGTTCGATCACCGCGCGGAACGCCATAACTTGTGTCTGCGCTTCGGGACTTGATACAGTTTCAGCAAAACGCCACCCGTAGCCCGGTGAGCGCGCGATCCACCCTTCCGCTGCGATCCGATCCAGCAGTCGTTGTAATTCGGTGCGTGTTAGATCGTAACGGCGCAGCAATTCGGCTTCCGTGACATCGGCGGGAAGGCGCTTTGCGACCACGTCCGTTGCAATCGTCGCGTAGGCCTCTTCCGCGCGGCTTACCGCCGCCAGTGTGGATTGTGCGGCTACGCTCGTAGGGTCTCTTGTCAAGACAAAGCCGCGGTGCAATTCACCGCGCGCGAACCCCGCCTCTTCTAGAGCCTTTAAGCCTAGGCGAATTGGCGCGCGCGACAGGCCAAGCGCATCGGCAAGCTTTTGCTCGATGAGGCGATCGCCGGTCTTCATCCCATCGCGACGGACAACGGACAAAATGAGCCCAGCCAAGTGCTCGGCACGACCGAGCGGGCTCTTTTTCTTGGGCCGTCGTGAGATGGGCGACAACGGCCGAGCATCTCGATTCAAAGGTCTTTCTTTCCCGTTTGCCAGCATGTGGATGTAACTCGTGGCCAAGAGCGAAGTCAACTTGGAGCTATTGTACTAAGGATGCGAACATTGCCGCTGTGGCAAGGCTCCAAGTCCGCCGCCTTCCAACTTAAGGAGGCGCAACGCGAAGTTTGGCGAAGCCAGTTGCGGCTTTCGGATGGACGCGTCTGATTTCGCGCTCAATCTCGTCGAGGCGCACTTCGATCCGGCGTACTCCTGGTTCGCGTCCTCCTTTCTACGTAGATGCATCGACAAACTCGGTAACAATCTTATGCGCGAGATGCTGGCATAGCCCTCCTAATCTTGAACGCCTCAAGCCCATCGAGGTAGATTGCGCGACCGTCAACACAAGCCTTCGTCCATGGATCGAGATGAAGCGTCGGCAGATAGAACAGCCGGCGTTCCAGTTCGATGTCCTCTGATGCGGTACTTCCGGCTGCGCTCATGGCACCCCTCAACGTAACCTAATTTTTTGCGAGCAGCGTCAGCTATTTCCCGGAAGGGTATTGCTGCGGCAAGATCGCCAAGAAAGTGCCAGATCCCGAGCTGTCGTTCCAGGAAAGCGGACTTGAGGATGTCAACCATCTGGTTCGGCTGCACCCGTCCTCGGAGCTTGGGTTGCGTCTATGGACTTCTGGCCTGGGCTGCCATTCTTAATGCCGCCCGACCCGCGGGCGCGTCTCACCGCGCCCCAAATACAACCCTCCGCGGACGCACACGCCTGAAGGGGCGGTCGGCTCGGCGAGCCACGGTGAGGAGCAGCCGAATAGTCGCCACTGGTCTGCTGATCTTTCACCGGGAAAATACGGGACCGACGGCATTCATCTCCTGCTGAAATGGCCAAGATTCTGGAGAGGGTAAGATCAAACCGGAAATCAAACGGAATATTTACGCTTCGCCGAAGTGGTCCGGTAACGCATAGAAACTATACTGCCGCTTGTCCGAGTGGCAGGTTGGAATGAACGAGATCGCAGTAACATTAGCTTCCGTCGACGCCTGCGTGAACGGGCGACGGACGCGATCGATCAGATTCCCCCCGGACATCGAACGGCAATTTGAAGCCGACATGCACGACAAGCGGTGTAAGCGCTTGACGATCGGACTGCTCGTTTCGGCTCCCCTCTATAACCTTTTTCTGCTCGGAGATTGGCTGCTGGTCCCGGACGTCGTGCGGCTGGCCATGTGGGTACATTTCTCAATAGTGACTCCGTGGATGCTATTGGTCGCCTGGCTCGTATCGCGCAAACCGAGGCCCTTCGTACGGGAGCTCCTAGCAGCCAGTGTTCCGCTACTCATCATCTTGCAGATCGACCTCGGTTTTGCCCTGACGGCGAGCGAGAGCGCTGCGCACTACCAGTACGTGGTGATTCCAACTTTGCTCTACACCAATGTCTCACTGCACAGACTCGAATTCCGCTTCGCTCGTGTCGTGACTGCCGCGATCCTGTTGCTTCACACCGCGTTCGTCATATCCGCAAGCTACATCTCCGCCCCGATAGCGGTGACCATCATCGTTCAGCTCCTCATCTGCGGTTACATCACTCTGATCGCAAACTATACAATGGAGCGCGATCTCCGTAGAGCCTACCTCTATTCGCTGAGAGATCGGCTCAGGCACGCCGATGCGGACGCCGCTTCACGCCGCGATCCATTGACGGGGTTAGCAAACCGGCTGCATCTTGATGATGAACTGTCGCGAGTTTGGTCTCGCCCCGAGTGCCGAGCATCGCCCGTTTCAGCTGTCATGATCGATATCGACCATTTCAAGCACTTGAACGATCGCTACGGACATGCTGCAGGCGACCTCTGCCTGAAACGAGTCGCCGCCATACTTCAGGCAGAGATACGAAGGACGGGTGACCTCGTCGCCCGATATGGAGGCGAAGAATTCCTGATAATCCTGCCGGATATGGCGATGATGGATGCCGTGCGGCTGGCCGAACGCATTCGCCGATCGATCGAAATTGCTGCGATCCCCAATGAAGGCCGGAGCCTCTTAGGCATCGTCACCGCCAGTTTTGGCGTCGCAGCTTGTTCGCCGTCGGATTTGTCTCCTCTGGAATTAATTGCTGCGGCCGATCACGCCCTGTATGCCGCCAAAGGCAAAGGACGTAATCAGGTCTGGCCTCCACTTGTGGCCGACGCCACCGTTCGCTCGTTGACTGAACCATTGACGTTTATGGCGTCGTCCTCAGAAGCAGCACGAGGGGTTTGATTTTCCTGCTTGGGCAAACCCGTGGGAAGCTGCGTAAGCCAGGGACATACGCTAAGCTCTCGATTGCTTCCGTGCCTCCCCCGATCCGGGCTGGGGTAGCCGATCTCGCGTCGAGTCTGATCCACTTGAGCAGTCATATTCAGATTCCAGGATCTGAAAAAGCGATACTCGCTCGCTGCACGGCAGAGACTTGGCTACGGCTCTGCTTTGCCAAATGAACCTGCGTATAACTGTTCAATCCTCTCGACTTCCTCTTGGGTCAGCGCCGCGAACTCATTGGCTCGTGCGCGGTTTGATAGCTTACCTTGATTTTGCCGAAGAAAGCCGAAGAGGTTATTCAGCGTCCTCTCGGGCATATCGACTAAACGCTCGACGCCGGCGCAGAACGTGTCGAACCCTTGAAGAACTCTGGCTTCATTCGGAAGATCTTTCTCAGTTCAGCTCTCGACCGAGCAGCCACTCATACAGGAACCAGATGCGACGCCTGTAAAGACCGGTCAGCTTCTGTTTGACCAGCTCGACGATTTCGCCTTCGGCCACAGCAAGAAAAAGCCGCTTCAGGACGGCAAGATCCACGCCCTCGTATTTCAGCGCAATGTTAGATGCGCCTCAAGGGAAGCTTCTGGGGCGTGCCGAGGTGTGTAAAGGCGCCAGCCATCCTGCTCTAGGATACGATGCTTGGTCCCGATCGCCGAGAGCGTCCGTGGAATTGGAGCGGAGAGGTGATAAGCGTCGATGAGGGCGGCATAGCCGGCCGGAGCACCGGCTTCGGGCAAACGCCGGTCATGAAAAATCGTCCCTGCTCCTGAAAACTGTGCGCTCAACGACATATTCCCGAAAGTTCAGCGGCATTAGAGGAGGCGGACGTCGCCGATCTTACGAGATGAGATTCTTCAAGGCCGGATAGCTCGCGCCGAACACGAAACCGTCCACGCTGCGGGAATCGAAGGCGAGCAACCAGAGACCTTGGGCTTCATTGCCTGAGAACCTGAGAATTTCAAAGGTGCAAAAGCTGCGCCGTTTGGCCCGGGATTTCAACCTCTTGGATTGATGCGGCACCTCCGGGCACCTTAGGCAGGCCCATCGCTGGTGAGATCCGTCTTTCAAAGGTCGAGCACAATCGAGCTAGCGGACCGGAACGGCAATGGGCGGCGCAATCCGCGCTCGAGCCTCATTGTAGACCTCAATGATGCCTGGCATGGCTACGGTTACAGCAACGCCGAACGGAACTTGCTCGTCTATCTTGCTGCCTCTGTCAGGCTCGCGTTGAATGATCAGCTCGATTTCAGAATCGACTGTCAGAGCCGGCGCCTTGTCGCCCAGCCAGCGCCGAGAGAAAACGGTCCCCTTGCTTGCCTGATTGACATCAGGCTGCGTCTTGGATGGCTGCACGCGGAACTGATCGATCTCATCTGAACTCGCCAAAAGCGAAAGCTTCACTGAGCGATACGATTGTCGACCGGGATGCACGGGCGTGAACCATGCAAGCGTTGCGGTCACCGAGTGGGGGAGAGATTGGCCGCTCATGCAAGCCGGTAACGGAACAACAACCGAACGTCTTGTCTCCTGCGCCAGCGTTCCGACGGCCCAAAACGTCGCCCTGTCGGAAGCGCAATAAATTGCATCGTCCGGACTAACAACGCCGTAGCCTAAGAAGCGCCGGATATTATCCTTCTGCCTGACGAATTGCTTTGCATCAGCTGGACCTAGCACGCTCTTGATGAGCTCGGCGCTATCTTGCGGCCACGAGGCTGTATGCACTAACAGCGCCTTGAGAAGCGCGGCGCGCTGATGGTGGGGCAGGGACAGAAAGTCCTGCCCGTACGTGTCTTCCAAAGCGTCATGAATTCTGTGAGCCGTCCTGGAGGCCAGAGCTGCCGCAGCACTTGTGCCGGAAGTGTAATGCTCCCAATTGCTGCTGCCCTCGCGCGGCGGAGCTGCAACCTTGAGCCCATGCGGTCGAGCAGGTCCACTTGGCCTTACAGCAAGCGCCGTTCCACTGGCCACCATGGTTAAATGCTCACGAGAGCCAGGCATCAAAATATCCGGTTTGACGCCGTTTGCAAATCCTGGACCCAATCCGCTGGATGGATTGGTGATGATCATCGGATGATACGGATCGACCCTGCCTCTAGCGCTACGGCGATCGGCTGCGCTAACGGCGTCGATATTGGCGGAGCCTACCGTGATCCCGTTCACTGTTTCCGACGGTGAAAGCAGCCGGCGAGAAGTGATCAATCGCGACAGCGCGGACAACGTATGTCTGGCCCGATCGGGCTGGTCCGTCGCTTCATAAGCAGCCATGGTGGGGATGGATGCTATCTCGAATGAGCCGGCGTGATTGCCGGCACTCACGCAGAACAGAATTCCATATCGATGGGCCAATCTGTCGACCAACCTCGCCCAGGGCGACAGCCGCCCATGAAATGGCTTTCGGACATTGCCGAGCGAAAGATTGACGATCACAACTGACGGAGCGCTCGGATCGTCGTTGCGCCGCATCGAGACCACAGCTTGATAAACCAGGTCGACAATCAGCCGGTCCTCAGGAAATTGATCAGCAGCCCCCAAGAGCGGTATGCAATGGATGCGGCGCGCCAGCGGCGGCTCATTGGTGTTTCGGTCGCCATGCACGATCAGAGAAGCCATAGCTGTGCCGTGAGCCCTTTCAGCCACGACGGCTGCGCCCTCTAAATCGAATTGATCGTCGACATTCATTCGATCACGAAGCAGAGGGTGCTGGGAAACGGGCACGCCATCCAATAAGGCCAAAATTGGTTGGCCTTCAGAAGGAAGCGGTCCCAGTCCGCCTTGGAGCTGACTGGCGTCTTCGACTTGCACCGGCGCAACAATACTCTGTGGCCGAATGTGCATGACCGGGTCCATGCCGCTCAACCCGGTCGCGGAGCGCTCGGTAATTTGCCGGATCGCGGCAACTGGCAGGTTAGCCAAAAGGGCATGATAGGCGATGTCCGGGATCCGGCACTGCGTCACAAGAGTGCCACCGACCGCCCTAATCTCGCTGATGACTCCTTGTTGGTTCGAAGCCGCCATGTCCTCCGACGATCGAAACACAAGCTCGATCTCAACGGGGAGAATTTCCTCATCTCCCATGAGCTCGATCTCGTGCGCAAGGATCTCTCGATCACCATCTTGAACACGATCTCCCGGCCCCCATACTCTGATGTCACGGAGCGTCGCAAAGACATCCCGCCAGGGTGCGAACCCCTCCCCAATTGCTTGCCCGGATACCCATCTCTTCCAGAGCGACAGGATGTTCTGCAAAGCCGTGACATCTGGCACAAGAAGATAGGCCTCAGGCGACTTGTCCTTCTCATCGCCCTCCAGCTCCTCTTCATCGATGAGCTCCAGACCAGGCACTCTTCGGATCGCATTCGCAAAATTCGCAACTGCCCCCCGAACCTCAAAAACCAGCAGCCGCTCTGGCGCCAGCGCGGACGGGTCTGATCGCAAAGTTAAGCCGCTTGGGTCTCGACCCAAGACTTGTTCGAGGCGACGGAAGCGGGGGCCAAATGCTGCATTCTGTGCAGCAGCCGTGAATTTAGCCGGCCTGGGGATCGGTTGCGGCCTGCCTTTTGGTCTTGCCGCCTGATTGCCTGGCGTCAGTCGCAGCAGAGGCTTCGTTGGATCGGCCGCCATGCAGGTTCTCTGGCTTTACTCTCGATGACCAAAATTCGAGTTCAGTCTTGACCGCAGAATCGATCGAGATCTCACCAAGACCAAGAATTTGTCGCCGTCGAACGTTCTGACAGAAATCAAGCACTTCAGCATAGGAGGTTGCGTCAATCTTTTGCGCGAGTTCAAAAGCCGACAGCGAAGGGCGCTCGGGCCAGCCCATATAAATTCGTTCTATGAAATGTGCGATTTCCGCAACTTGCGGAGCGGGAAATGCAATCTTTATCTGAAAACGTCTCCATACGGCTCGATCAAGCAATTCAGCATGATTCGTAGCCGCTATTGTTACCACGTAACTGGGAAGTTTATCGATCTGCATCAAGAGAAACGAAACAACGCGCTTGATTTCGCCCGTTTCGTGATCATCTCCACGCTCTTTTCCAATCGCATCGAACTCGTCGAAAAACAAAACGCAAGGTTGGGTTCGCGCATAGTCGAATAGCGCGCGAAGACGCGCGTTTGTTTCGCCTAGATAGCTTCCTACGAGCGCGTCGTACCGCACCACGAAAAACGGCAGAGAAAGGCCCTCTGCAATCGCTTCTGCAAAGGAAGTTTTGCCGTTGCCTGGAGGACCAGACAGGAGAACCCGATGCCGCGGCTCATATCCGCTTGCCCGCAGCACGTCTGCCCGCACATGCTCCTCGATCAGCTGCATCCCTTCGGCGCGCGCAGGCAAGGGTAAAACCAGCTCATCGAGAGATATGCGTGGCGTAACTTCTAAAATCGTGTCGCGCCCAGCAGCTTGCGGAGACCGCTGAGAGGCAACCAGACTTGGCGGCGTCACAGCTATCGTCTGCAGCGCTCGCTCAAGCCGATCGGCCAGCGCGTGATGACTCTTTGCGCGCTCATCAGCCACAATCGCTTCGACCGCCGAGCGCATCATTGGCCGATCGCCGGTCACACCGGCGCGCACGAGAGATATGAGTAAGTCGCTCTTGGCCATGACAGACAGCCTATTACAGGATTGCGCGCCCACGCTGCTAGAAATGGTCCCAGCTTGTGAACAACTCGCCGATAACCAAGGTTCCTTGCCGGGGTCGCTCGGCGAGCCTATCCGGCGGGGATTAACATATTGAAAAGCTGCAACAAATAAGACTTCTCGTCCGCCGTCATGACTGGTCGAGTCTGTTCTGCCTGCTCAAGCATTCCCCGTCATCCTGTTGACTGCCTGCCTCTGACAAAACTAGCCAGCCTTCATAGCTAGCGCCGACCGAAAGTCCGGCAGAGCCTTCGAGCACTCGCCTCGCGCGCTTTGGCGCTTTATGCCCATCCGAGAGGGGTCGTCAGGGGATTGTTCACTTTTTGTTCAATGCCGTCAAGTCGCAGTCCAATACCGGCGTTCGACCTGTTCCGGAGCGAGAATCGTGAGCAAATGGATCAAGCCCACCGGGGGCGCCGATGCTCGTATCCGTGCATAGTCGAGCTGCTGCAAGCAATGGATGACCCTAATCCCTAAAAGGCGTTGGAATCGCATGCGCTGAACTTTCTCGCGTCGATGCAAATATTCACGGCCGCCGAGCAAAGTAGCCCCCTATCGAAAGTCATGGTCCCGATTGACCTAAGCCGCAACACTTCCGCTCGCGGAGATCAGCAAATCCGCTGGAATATGGAAACGTTCGCGCAGACGCTTCACCATCGTCATGCTCAATTCGCGCTTGCCGGACATGACCTCACTGACGCGACTAGCAGTGCCCAGAAGCGGCACAAGATCAGCGCGCGTCAAACCATGTTGTTCCACCAGATAGGTTAGCAAATCGGGCAACGGCGGCGCTTTGCGCGGCCAGCGTGCGCGTTCATAAGCCTCGATAAGGCGAGCCTGAGCTACCATACGCGCTCGATCGGCAGCCTCGTTAGATTGCATCAGCTTGCCGACAAGCGCCTTGGCCGCCTCATGATCGGCCTGGTTCTGGATAATTATCAATGTTGCCTTCATCACACCGTCTCCGCGTCCACCTTGTCACAGTCTTCATGACTGCCGAAAAAGCGGATCATCAACACGCCATCACGATATTGAACCATGGCGATCAGGCGGTAGTCATTGGCCTTGATGTTGAACACCACGCGTCCGCCTTTCAGGATGCTTGCCTTGGGATGCGATCGCTTCACCTGTTGCGGCGTCCGCCAGTCCGAAGCCTCAGCAATTGCCAGCCATGCCCTGTATTGAGCGCGCGCTGCATCGATGCCCCGATGACCAGAGCGTTCGGCAAAATAGCGCTCACCAAGGTCCGTGCCGACCACCAGCATGAAGGGATACTACCGTCGATTTCCCAAAAATGGAAGAGGGGAATTTCCATTTTTGGGAAACGCATGCCGCCCGCCGACAGTAAGATAGTCTTGCCACTCGGGGCTAATTCACGATCCGATCGGCTCGCACTTTCGCGGCGAAGCCGAAGCCCGCCGCGAACGCTTCTAGGCACGCCCCGCGGTTGATAAATCAAAATCGCATTTCGAACTCAGAATGACGCGGTCAATTGCGACTGGACAATTTTGTGCGTTAGAAGCAAAAGAATCGTCTCGCCGCAGATGCTCTCAAGACTTCCGCTAGGGAAGATTGGGCGGCTGACCAATTCGCTCCAGATCGGCGAGACACTTGTCCAGGTTGCTTTTGGCGTCCTGCAGGAACCTGCTCGTTTCGGCAAGCCGCCTGAGATCAGGCTTGACCGGTCCCTCGCTCACAGCGCTCAGCTGGTGGCAAACAGTTGCAAGATCACCCGAGATGTCTTCGAGGACGAAGGCGAGGTTTTCCAGCGGCACGAGCTCCGAAAAGAAAGACTTCAAGGCGCTTTCGTCCTGGCCAGAGGGACCTTCGAATCTGACTTCGACCAGTGGCACCAACACCTCGCGGTTGTCGCGCCCGACCCTTCCCATGCTCATGATGAGCGAGCTGAACGTCGTCGAAACAAAGGTCAACCGATCGAGCAGGGTGTTTCCATACAATACTAGCGATTCCGATTCGCCTTGCGCCTGCTCCGTTGTCGAAGCCCCGAGATCCTCATTCGACATGCTCGGAGTCCTCTCCTGCGCTCAAGTGCAGCATACCCGAAGGGAACGAGACGGGCTTTGGACTGTTCACCGCCTCAATCGATGTGGAGGCGCCGTGACCTTCGGCTTTCTTCACCTGCACGACCGTCCCCGACGAGCCATGATACGAGCTCTTCGTTCGCGCCTTCATATAGCCGGGAGCTGTCGGTGCCGGCGGATGAAGCAGGTAGTCCTCCATCACCTGACGGACGCCAAGCGGGTCACGCATCACTAGTCCCGCCGCATGCAACGTAGGATGCATCGGGCTCGGCAAATCAAACAGGCTGCGAAGAACGACATTTTCTTCAGCCGTGAGGGCAGGGTGGGTTCTGAGACCCATTTTCCTGCGCATAAGCTGCGCCAATTGGCCAGCGCCCCTTGCTGTGGGCCCTTCGTGCCTTTCAAGCGCCATAAGGCCATCGCGCGTCAGCGCGAAATGAGCAAACTTTCCAGCCGCCGTTCGTTCCACAAAACGCGCATTGGTCATCAGGCGAAGAATGCGGCTGAGATTGGCATCCTTCAGATCCAGTTTCTTAGCAATGACCGTCTTCTCCAGCTGACGCGACGGTGCATCCCGCAACAACCGAAGTATCTCGACGACATGCTGACGGTGCATGACCTCGCTTGGACGAGCAACCTTGGCGGTGTTGATCGACATCTGCAGAAGATCGTAAAACGCTCTGAAGCGCTCGGCATAGGCGGCATTCTTCGGCGCGAGCGAGGCGCTCACCCGACGCAGAATATCAAACCATTCCCGCAGCTCCGGATCGCGGCGCCGGCTCTCCAGAGAATTCCAGAGCCAAGCCCCAAGTGTTGCGTAAATACGCTCCAGGCTGCTTTCGGATCCCTCTTTAAGGAATTCCGAAATGACGCTCCGCGCCTCAGTCGCGGTGGCCTCGCCGCTCTCTATCTTTTCCAATGCTACGTCCGACATGGCCATACCCTACGTCACAACCCTTAAGATCATTTTACAACGCTTTACTCTGATTTTAGTCTCTGAATCTAGGGTGTCACCGGCCCCATTTGTAGGCAGTCCAAACGGTCTTTTGACCGAGTTCCCGGGCGGAAACAGCGTTCGGCTCTTTGAGGAGGGGTAATATAGTACCAAGCCGGCCATCCCCGTAGCGGTTGTGGGTGGGATGTTGCACGACAAAACTTCGCGTGCCGAACTTCACTTCCACCTGGCTCGCAGTCGTCTGGTGGCCCTGCATGGTGCGGTCGTTCCCCATCGAGGGGACCAGCATCACATCGACATCCAGGTCCCTGAAGGGCGTGTCGCAGACGTCACAGAAGTCGAGGCAAATTGCGACGCCAATCAGGGCGCCTTCAGTCGCAAGCACGCACATCCGCTCGCCAGCAGTTATGTTTTCGATCCCCCAGTCGTCATCGGCGTAAGGGGCGATCTTGTCGTAGACGAGCCGCTCCTCGCCATAACCGTCATAAATCCGGGCCCGATTCACAATCTCCTTGCCTGCCACCTCGTGCCACGTTCCCGGAATGACGATCTCCGGAGGCTCCAGCGGGTCGGCCACATCTCGCTCGCGGATGAACTTGACGATCTTTTCTCGCAGTCCTGGTGGTACCGTGAGCTCGGGCCAGACGATTGCGATGCAGTTCTCCTGCAACGCGTTCGCCATCTGAAGCAAGACCGCGTTCCCCGCCGCCGGCGCATCGACGCCGCTGACGATGAAACGCTTGTCCCCGTCTACCGTTGCGAACTCCGCCTCAAGCTTGAGCGCCTCGAAAAGGCAGGCGCCCATTTTCCAATTCGTGGGGTCTTGAGCGGCACTATGCAAGGTACGGCTATCGACCACCTCGACGGCATAGCCGTCAATGAAGGTGGGCAGGATCCGATGAAATAGCAGGCCTCGCTTTGAATAGGCTTGGCTCCGCCGGGCAGGGCGGCCGGCGCTCACGCCCTGTCGCGGAATGAACCAGCATCCGAGCGCCTCCAGGCGCCACTCGCCCGATGCAATCGGCCATTGCGACCGCCGCTCGAGCAGCACGCGGTCGATGGCCCGGATGAGACCTCCAAGCGACACAGCAACCTGCTCGGGGGTCTCCTCGGAAACGGACCAAAGGAGGCGGCCTTCTCCGACGCTGTCACCGAAACTCCGGGCAGATTCTTCAAGACGCCGCTCCGAAAGATTGCGGTAAGCCTTGTACACGCTCGGCGGCGCCTTGCGGAACAACTTGTCGAGCTCGATCAGAGCCTTCCTCAGTTCGTCCCTTCTGGCATGCGTCATCGAGGCCTGTGATTGAGCAAGCTCACCAGCTGCCTTCTTCCACTTGCCGAACTCCGTTGTCTTCAGGCGGCTGTCCGCAGGCCCAGGCAAACGACTCGTCCAAACGACTTCGCCAATATGTGCCATTGATAGGCGTACGGTTCGCTATTTGCAATCGGCCCGACTGTGACTTACGCGCGTCTCATCATCTAGCTGCGGGCGCAGTTGCTCTGAATGTCAGAACGCGCAGAAACTCTGCATCGAATTATACGATGGCAACGAAAAGCTGCATATGGCTTCCGATACTCTTGACGAAGCACGAGCAAAGCATTTCAATCTGGGCGGGAGATCCGCGCGCGAGCGACGCGAAGCGGACAGGGGGCACAATCGATGTGGAAGATCAGCCGGGCCGCGGCTTGCCTTGGCGCCTGCTTTGCGATGGGCGGATGCCCCAGCCTGTACTATGTGCACGATCCGCAGACTGGCGTGATCACAGCCGGCGAACTGCCATATTTTCTCAAATCGATCCGGTGCGAGGTCGTCACCTTTTATCAGATCGAGCGCGAAAGGCGGAAGCACTACCTCAAGATCTACAAGACCAGGCCGGAAGAGGCGTTCGACCGCTTCGCCCATTTCGACATCGACCCGTTCCTATACGGCACCTTCTTCCTGGAACTGAAAGTAACCGATACCGGCGGTGTCGGGTCCGGCACCGCCTTCGACTATAAGCGCGTTCTAAGTGCCACCACCGCCGAAGTGACCCATGTCGGCCCCACGGCTTCGGCGCAGGACACCTACGACCTGATCTGGTCATTTCTCTTGAAACAGAATGCCGAGCTTGCGTCTGATACCTTGCCGCTGGCATCTAGCCCGGCAACATATGAGCGCGGCTGCTACCGGGGAACGCCGACCGAGCTCCTCGAGCTCGAAGCTCTCGCCGAAAACAAATATCCGGAACGGGCCGCTTTCAAGCGCATCACCGTCGATGCCTCCAAGCCATTGGCGGCCTGGCTGCGCGACAATGCAATTTTGATCGCCGCCAACAACCTGACGCCGGCTATGCCATCGGAAATAGCTGAGCCAGCGCAGATGACCTATACTTTTTCGATCCAAGTGACCGGAGGCATCGAGGCCAAATACTCCCTTACATCGGCGCGCTGGACACCGGCCGCCATCCAAGCCTCCGCATCTGCGCAGCAATTCAGCAATCTCGGTATCTACATCAATGGGCCGAATGCCGTCTTGGCCAACGGAGCAAAGTCTGGCTCGGCCAGCTATGCAGCCAAACAGCCGGCGCTCGGATCAAAGGACAATCCGATTTACACGACACCAATCCCGGGAGGGGAAAAGTCGCAGGAGTTGCCGGAGAGCGGGGGGGCCGCAGCCCGCCGGCCAAGGGCTGGTGGTGGCCCGCGGACGAACGGCTTTATCTTCGCGCCGGTGCCAGTCTTCCCGCCATCTCCAACGCCTACTCAATAAAACATGACTCGTTACTGCCTGCTCGGATTGCTGGTTCTTCTCGTGCTCCTCCCCTGCAGCAGCGCGAAGGCTCAGCCTGCGCTTCCCTCAGGGGTGTCGGAGATGGAGCTCTTCGGAACTGTGATCCGCAGCTCCAAATGGGACGTGAAGGAAATCCCGGTCTGCTGGGAAAACCTCAATCCTCATGACCAGAAATATGCAGAACTCGTCCGAAAAGCCGTGGCCGAGACCTGGGAAAGCGCAGCACAAGGAGGCGTTTGGTTCGCCAAGACCTGGCCTGCCTGTAAAGAGGGCGCAGCCGGCGTCCATGTGCGCATCGCCGACGAGGGCGCGCACACCGACGTCGTCGGCAAGTATCTCGATGGCAAGTCTTCGGGCATGACCTTGAATTTCAGCTCCAATCATTGGAGTAAAGGATGCATCAATAAGCGCGAATTCTGCATTCGTGCGGTCGCTGTCCACGAATTCGGGCACGCGCTCGGCTTTACTCACGAGCAGAACCGCGACGATGCTCCGGAACAGTGCCGCAACGAGAAATTTTCAGGATCGGTCGGCGACTACAAAGTCACTAAATACGACCCCAATTCCATCATGAACTATTGTAATCCAGCATGGAACGGAAGCGGACAACTCAGCCCACTCGATATCGCAGCCGTCAGAACGTTTTATCCGTCCTGACCCTCGCCTTGCTCTTTGTCATCTCCGGGCAGGCGCTAGCCGATCGCGCCGCGGTGCAGATCGCCGCGCGCTATAACGTCAGGACTGTTCATGTCCAGTTTGTCGGCGTTATGTACAACGGCAAGCAGGAAGTCGGAGGCGGCTCCGGCCTTCTGATCGGCGACAACCTCGTGCTCACCAACAGCCATGTGGTCGGACGCGAGGAAAACTACAAGAGCTTTGAGGTCGATGCTCGCCTTGGCTCGCGCAACGCAAACCCAATCAAAGTCAGCGCGATTCACCGCGACGACGCCAACGATCTTGCCCTTCTCGAGTTGGCCCAGCCGGCCAGCAACAGCGGCGGAGCATCGCGCTGCCCAATGCCGGTCATCAATGAAAGCCAGCAGGCCCCAATGGGAACCCAACTCTATCTGCTCGGCTATCCCCTCGACCTGGATCTGAGCATATCGAGCGGCCTGATCAGCAATCAAACCAGCCCAAATGGGCGCTGGCAAACCGATACTGTCATGAACGTCGGCAACAGCGGAGGTCCCGCGTTCAACGAGTTCGGCGCGCTCCTCGGTATCGCTGTCGGCGGCATCGTCAAATGGAACGATGCCCAGGTCAACGGAGTGAATTTCATCATTCCTGCCACGGTCATAGCCGCGAGTCCGCTCTACAAGCTGATTGCGGCTATCCCCCAACCATCCGTCTGCTGGACCAAATGGGTCGACACTACAATCTCATTCGAGAACTGGAGCAAGCTCAACTCGACCCATGTGCAGACGCAAGCCAATCAGGGCGTGAAAATTCCCGAGATCCTGGCCGGCGCGCTTCACACGTTGCTTCCAGAAGACCGGCGGCTCATCGTCAATGTTCCGCTATCGCAACTCGTCGAGCTCAAGCAGATCGAGCGCTCATACACCGTCGACAAGACCAAGGATGATCATCCCGTCGTGTTTGCCGAGCATTCGGCCGACTACGCCGAGACGTTCCCAGCCGAGCCGGGCTACCGTATCACCGGCTGCTCCTGGCATGTCGAGACGGCAAACGGAGCCGGCAACATTGCTTGCGCCATCAACGATGGCGGTGCAGAGGCGCGCTTCACCTACAAGCTGACCAGTGGACCCGCCGTCGATCGGTACCGTGGATGGCTCGGTGCTACCGTCAATCTATCTCAAGTTCTTGCGAAGTAAGGAGGAGGGGCCATGGTCGTCTCGACATTGCGAGCCGATTCTTCAAATGCGCTGCACTGGCTCTCGTCGTTCCGGCAGCTCCGCGCGGCTTTAATTGCTCTGGTCTGCATGTTTGTCGTCGGCTGCGCTCATCAAGCACCTATCTCGAGACCGTCAAAGCCCCAAGCCCAAAACACGCATCAGCACCACGGGCGTGCATTGACAGGATATCACCATCATGCCGCAAGGTATTACGGCCCGAGGTATTATGGTCCGAGACGCCATGATTATGGCTATCATCGCCCCACAACGGGTGAGGCAAGTGAGGAAGCACCTCCCGAGAAACCGACGCCAACTGGCGCCGAGGCTCCCAACAAGCCCGCCATCAAGGGCTTGGTGCCCGTTTATTTTGCGACCAACCGCGAGGTGATGGGAGGCCCGAATCTGCAGCTGAAACAGATCACCTATGATCGTTCGGCCACGAATACCTATGGCTGCGTGACTGTGAGCATACCGATCGTTCACAAGATGGGCGAAGTCGAAACGCCAAAGACATATCTGTACGGCATTTGGACAGAGGCCGAGCAGGACGGAAAGCACTTTCGAATCCAGACTCTATCGAAGCTCTCACGAGAGGAGTTTGCCTCCGCGATCGCCAATCCTGCCGACAGCCTGATGCTGTTCGTCCATGGCTACAATGTTCCTTTCTCGGATGCAGCGTTCAAGGCCGCTCAGATTGCCTTCGATGCAAATTACAAGGGCCGCGTCATGATTTATTCCTGGCCCTCGAAAGGCGGGTTGGCGGATTACGATTACGACCGCGAAAGTGCTTTGCATGCCACCGATGGATTGTTCGATCTTCTCAAGCTCATCAAGACGGAGGGGAACGTTTCGCGGATCATCCTGATCGCACACAGCCTTGGCAGCGAAGTGGTATTGGGCGCCTTGCAGCAGGCAGCGCTGAGCCAAACAGCGCTTGGCATTACCGAGCTGATTTTCGCAGCACCCGACGTCGACCGTGACCTCTATCTGGAGCGGGCTAACCAGATCAAAGCGGCCGCGGGTGCGGTGACCGTGTACGCCTCGTCAACTGATCTGGCTCTGCTCGCCTCGATGAAGAAGGCGCAGTCGAAATCGCGAATGGGCTATGTGACTAAGAGCGGTCCAACTCTCGTCTCGGGCATCGAGACGATCGATGTCTCTGCGGTCGGAAGCGAAATGTTCGCGCTCAATCATAGTACCTATTCAACGAGCCGGGCGGTCCTCGACGATATCGGCCGGATCATCTCCTCATCTAGCCACCTCAAGCCACCGCAGCGGACCCCAACTTTGCGCTCGATGCCTAACGAGCTCAACGCGACCTATTGGATGTATCCTTACTAGTCATCTGGAACGCAAGTTCATCACATTAGTTGATGGCTCGAATCTTTGTAGAGGAGAGCGCTTGTGGGGAATGCAGGTGTGAGAGGCCGGCCGATCGCGCCGTTAGTGCTCAGTCCGCAGGAGCGCACGTACCTAGAGAGGCAAGTTCGTCGTCATCGTGTCGCGCGGTGCTATCTGAGCGATGCCGCGCGATCCTGCGATGTGCGGATGGCCTGCCAAGCAAGTCTGTGGCTGCTGAACTCGGCATCCATGAACACACCGTTGGCAAGTGGCGCCGTCGGTTTTTTTAGAAGGATCGCTGTGATGGCCTGCTTGATGAAGCCCGCCCGAGCCGCCCTCGCACCATCGACGACGATCAGGTTGCTGAGGTAATCGAGCGGACATTGCGTACGACGCCGGCCGACGCGACGCACTGGTTGATCCGCTCGATGGCTGCGGAAACTGGCTTTTCCCACACCACGATCCGCCGAATGTGGTCGGCGTTCAGCTTGCAACCGCACCGTAGCCAGACATTCAAGTTGTCGAGCGATCCACTGTTCGTCGACAAGGTACATTGTCGGCCTTTATCTATCCCCACCGAACCGAGCCGTTGTCCTCAGCGTTGATGAGAAAGCCAGATCCTGGCACTCGATCGCGAGCAGCCGGTCTTGCCGATGATGCCTGGGATGCCAGAACGTCGCACGCACAGTTATGTGCGACATGGCACGACCACACTGTTTGCCGCGCTCGATGTCGCTTCCGGCTTTGTCATTGGCAAATGCTACAAGCGTCATCGGGCGGTCGAGTTCTTGAAGTTCCTCAAGGAAATCGACGCTCAAATCCCCGAGGGGCTTGCGGTCCACATCGTCATGGACAACTACGCCACCCACAAGACACCTAAGATCAAGGCGTGGCTCGCTCGCCGGCCGCACAACCATGTCCACTTTACGCCGACTTCCGCGTCATGGATCAATCAGAACGAGCGCTGGTTCGCTGAACTCACCAGAAAGCAGATCCAGCGAGGTGTTCACACCTCCGTCAGACAGCTCGAGGCCGACATCCGTACCTTCATCGAACTGCACAACAATAACCCGAGGCCCTTCAAATGGACCAAGTCTGCAGACCAGATCTTGGCTTCCGTCAAACGCTTCTGCCACAAAGCCCAGCAGACTTTATGCGGCGAACTTTAGATTCACGTGACTAGGGGGGCGTGCGCATTAATCCTCGTTGATGTGCGGCTCGTTCCTATTTCGAAGCCTTTATGTAACGGCAGCAAATGTCGCGCAGCTTTCGCGGAATCGAGCAGTCTTGCACGATAGTGAGAAGCGGGCCGTGGTGAGATCGGGGACCGTACATGCATGCGCCCGGGAAGACCACAGTTTGGATCGGGATAGCGCGCATCTCGTCGTACGAGTGCCGCTTACTCAGTTGATGGTAAAAGTCCGTTCGGGCTTTTGATGTTTGAGCGTGCGACGCTCCATCATAACAGCCAGCCTTTGCGCTTTTTAGGTCTTGCCGAAGGAGGCGCCCTCTGGGTCCTCTGGCCGGGTCCGCTCTTCAGCATGAAGCCCATCAGAATGAGAGCTGAATACAGGGCTGCGCCGTCACCGCACTTGATCGCGGGGCGAGCATCTCTGAGGGGCCGCTCAGTCCGTGGTGGCGGCGCAAAGATCCGGCAGGCCAAAAGCATGATGGGCAACGACTGCAGTGTCCGAACGGATCCTCCGCTATTAATACTTCCATTATAATGGGTTGATTCTTGAGCTCACCTGCCATATACATCCCTAAAGGGATTTGTAAATGGACCTGACTGTAGAAACTTTCATAGAAGGCACGTGGCACGAGGCGGCCATTGTCAACTTGGAAGCCCCCGAAAAGGGCTACACGACGCCTTCCAGAACTAGCTACGAAATGGGCTATTTTGCCAAGTTCGGCGCCATTCCATTTGCGGAAGACCGTCCCCTTAAAGGCGTACATGCTTACTCGATCAACGCCCCAGTCGATCTGGTGGATCGCGCAGCAAGCACCTGGCCAGCTTTTCTACTGGACCTAATTCCTCAAGGTCACCACGCCGAGAGGATCGCGCGATTTCTGAACCTTCCGGTCGAGGCGCCTTCTACCCAAGTCCATCTTCTCATGAGAGCTGCGAGTTCTCCCGTCGGCAATATTCGCATCAAAGAAGCATATGATCAGGAGGTCGAACGTCTTCAGGACATATCGGTCGCGGGAATCACTATGGAAGAAATTCTCGATCGGAGCGATGCGTTTCTCGAAGTTGCTGATCGCTTTTCCTTGCTTGCCTCGGGTTCGAGTGGGCTGCAAGGTGACTGGCCCAAGGTGTCACTGACTCGCTCCCGAGACGGACTTTGGTATCCGAATTCGATGGTCCCGGACGCGGACGCCCTCGAATTTATCATCGTAAAGCTTCTGCGTAGTGATGAGCCGGTGGATCAGCGGATCCTGGAGTCTGAATCGGGCTATTCGGTGGTCGCAAAAGAGTTTGGCGTCAACGTCGAACGCACGAGCACCTACGGCAATGGTGTGCTTGTCATTCCACGGTTTGACCGCAGGGTGACGTCGGGTGGTCTAATCCGCTACGGACAAGAGAGTCTGGTCTCTGCGATTGGCGTTGCGGAGTTTGCATTTCAGAGCAGGCACGAAACTTATCTGAAAACAATCCAACAGGTCTCGTCGTGTCCGCTGGAGGACACGACGGAGTATCTGCTGCGAGATGTCTTGAACCTGGCTATGGGCAATCCCGATAATCATGGTCGAAACGCCGCGCTTAGAAAATTCCCGGATGGAAGCATACGTCTCGCCCCCTTGTTCGATTTCGCACCAATGAAGATCGCGACAGCGGGCATCGTCCGTTCCACAAGGTGGGGGTGCATGCTCGATGGTGGAGGACAGGACACCAATCCTGATTGGAGGCTCGTCTGTGAGACAGTTTCTAGCCCCAAGGTGCCCGCCCACAAATTGATGTCCGCTTTGGCAGCTAAGGAAGATCTTCTCCGGGCCCTTCCAGAGATTGCAAGAAAGTGCGGCGTGCCGGTCTCCGTCGTGACGAATGCAATCATTCGCAACGAAGATATGGCGAACGGTGTTGCCAAACTGCGCAATGTGACAGATTAGGCGAGCCTCATGGCCAGATGGCGTAAACCTACGAAAGAGGAGATCCGAGATCGTCGCGCCGCAATTGCAGCCAAAGCGCGCGCGGGTACTCTCCGCTTGCCGGAGGCTGTCGCCGAGATGCGTCAAGCCCTCGGGCTCACCCAGATTGAGTTCGCCCGACTGTTTAAGCTGACACCGCGCCAAGTCGCCGACATTGAAAGAGGAGCGGCCAATCCTACTGCGCAAACGCTAGACAAAATAGGTCGCGCATTCGGTTTCCAAATCGGCTTTATTCCGATCGCTGCTGGGGCGACAACGGCCTCTCGCGAAGATGAGAAATCTGCCGGGCCACATTGATGATGAGCGCGTCTCGAACCGAATAGATTCTTCCGAATGGCCATTCGTGAGGAATCTCTTTGGCGTGTTCGCAAACGGTCCGTAATGCTCTGGAGTTTTGAGGAGGCGCAAATCCGGTACGCTGGTCTATTTCAAGATGACACTGCCGGTGTGCCGGGCGAGCCCTTGGCCGACCAAAGGAGCGACGCTGATCGCAAAAAACAGCGGCAAGAGGTTGCGTCGAAGTGCAATTCTGCGAGATCTTGGCCTCTTTTCATCCACCTTGGTCGCCTTCGAACATCTTCGGCCGGTCGGCTTCCCCGTGGCGTTGCTGCAAGATCTTCGTTCAAACTTGACTGGAGGACGAATGTCTTGAACTGAAGAACTGACCTCGTACCCAGGAGGACAATGTCATAATCTTGAGCCGTGGGGTTCACAAACAAAGACAGCGCTCCATATCCCCAGCGAAAGTCGCGAGGCTTTTCGCATAGGAGAGAAGCCGAGCCCGGGCTGGATGCGCGTTAAACCCAAGCTCGCTCCAAGAGATTCGTATCATCAAATGTCGTGGAATGCGTAACCATTTGCGTCTTTTCGTTTCCGCTAGCGTTCACCGGACGACAGAGCCTTGAATTGCCAAGGCTCCCACCACGAAACTGACGTCATCAGCTCTACGGCGATCGGCCAAAAGATGACGTGGGGCGACGCATCCATGGCCGCGCGACCCCGTCGAAGGCCTCGAATGCGTCGATATCGCTGACATAACGCAGCGTCAGCTGGATATCGTCGAGCCCTTCAAGCAATGCTGTCCGACGCGAAGGCGACACGACAAACGGTATCGATAGCGAACACGACATCCTGATCTCACATCGCTCAAGATCGACCTTAATTTCACGCCCGGGGTCTTTCGCAAGCGCGCCTAGGATTTGCTCATAGTCGGCTTTGGGCAATGTGATCGGAAGAACGCCATTCTTGAAGCAGTTCTCGAAGAATATTTCCCCGAAGCTCTCGCGATAACGCAGCGAATACCAAATTGCTTCAGCGCCCAGACTGCTGCTTCTCGCGAGCTGCCGCAGCCAAAGTTATCGCCTGCCACGAGGATCGAGCTGCTCCGAAATGGCGGAATATTCAGCACAAAGTCGGCGCGTTCGGATCCGTCGTCCTGAAATCGGCTGTTGGCGAACAGGGCCTTACCCAAATTAGCGTTCGCAGAACGCATGAAGCGGGCAGGGATAATTGCATCTGTATCAATATTCGGGTCCGCCAGCACTGCGGCGACACCTTCCAACGTCACAAACTTTTCCATTTGCCGCCTCTATGCGTGCGCGAGCTTGCGAACGTCGGTGATGACACCCGTCACGGCGGCCGCCGCCACCGATGCCGGACTTGCAAGATGCGTGCGGCTATTTGGTCCTTGGCGATGCTCGAAGTTGCGATTAGAGGTCGCCATGCAGCGCTCACCTGGCGCGACTTGGTCGTCGTTGATCCCCAGACACATTGAACACCCGGCCTCTCTCCAGTCGAAGCCTGCATCGAGAAATACTTTGTTTAGACCGAGGGCCTCAGCCGCGCGCTTGACCGACGTCGATCCAGGCACAACCAGCGCCCGCACGCCTTTGGCGACCTTGCGCCCCTTGACGATGGCCGCTGCCGCCTGAAGGTCCGATAGGCGGCTGTTGGTGCAGGATCCAATGAAGGCGACGTTGATCGGAATGCCTTCAAGAGGCTGATTAGGTTTGAGGCCGATATAGTGCAGCGCCTGCTCCGCCATGGCGCGACGGACAGGATCGCCAATCAACACGGGATCTGGGATGTTTTCGTCGATACCTACGACATCGCCAGGTGTTGTCCCCCACGTCACCTGGGGGGCAATCTCGCTACAGTTAACCCTGATTTCCTTGTCGAAGAGAGCTTGCTCGTCTGTGTTAAGAGTGCGCCACTGATCTAATGCGGCCTGCCAATGCGCACCTTTGGGAGCATAGTCGCGGCCAGCGATATATTCATACGTGGTATCGTCCGGCCCGATCATGCCAGCACGTCCACCAAATTCAATGGACATGTTGCAGATCGTCATCCTGCCTTCCATGGACATCGCACGAATGACGGGTCCGCAATATTCGATGGCATATCCGCGCGCCGCCTGTGTTCCCTCTTTGCCGATCAAGTAAAGTATGAGGTCCTTGGCACAGACATCCTTTCCCAGACGTCCGGCGAACGTCACCCGTAGCGCCTTTGGCTTGCGCTGAAGTACGGTTTGGGTTGCTAGAACGTGCTCGACATCGCTTGTGCCAAAACCCCACGCATAGGCACCGAGCGCGCCATTTGTTGGTGTATGGCTGTCTGCGCAAACAACAGTCATCCCTGGCGTGATAAGCCCGAGCTCCGGCGCCACGACGTGTTCGATACCCTGCCTGGCATCAGCCAAGTCAAACAGCTCAATTCCGTGTTCGCTGCAGTTCCGTTCCATCAAGGTGATTAGCTCGCGCCCCTCGGGGTTCGAATCGACCGTGCGCCCAGGACGTGTCGAAACGATGTGATCCGTGACACCGAAAGTGAGATCAGGTCGACGCACAGATCGCGAGGCGCGCCGTAGCCCATCAAATGCTTGTCCGCTCGCCGATTCCTGGATGATGTGGCGATCGACATAGAGCAAGAAGACGCCGTCACCCATTTCCCGGATGACATGACTGTTCCAGATCTTTTCAAAGATAGACCGCGGTTGGATCATGTTACACCATGGCCGAGTTGCTCCCACGCTAAGAGCGGGTAGGCTTCACGCCAATTGCGTGATCGGCGACACCGGTCTTGATGCAGGAGGAGCTCGTCGACTAGTAAGAAATTGCAATTTCGAGCGGATGAGGGCTTATGGTCCGGTCGCCCACTTTTTGATATTTAGTCCTTACCCCTTCAGGCCCGATGCACCGGTAACACGGGACGGCTCTCGACTGAGCAGTCGAAACTTCTCAACCCAAGACTTGGCCTGGAACGCCAATGCGCGAGCGTCAGTGGAAAGCGTGACGAATCGAAAGCCACGCGTGACCATGCGCCACGCTTGTTCGGGACCAGGTGCGAAAATGCCTGCAATCAGACCCTTCTTAATGCACCCCTTCAAAACGCGATCGATGGCAGCGTCCACCTCGGTATCAAACTCCTCCAGCTGCGGCTTCCTGTTCAGGGACAGCGAGAGATCGCCTGGTCCGATATAGACACCATCCAGACCTGGCACATCAAGAATACTCTCGATGTTGGCGACGGCTTCAGCGGTTTCAATCATAGCGATGACGCTGAGCTCCCGGTTCGCATGCGCAGCATAGTCCTCGCCATAGGCCGTCGCCGCACGGACGGGGCCTAAGCTGCGCTGGCCCATCGGTGGATATTTGCAATATTGGACGAGGCGCTCAGCGTCCGCTGCCGTGTTGACCATAGGGCATGTCACACCAAGAGCACCTGCATCAAGCGCTTTCATGATGATTGCCGGGTCGAGCCAGGGGATGCGTACCAACGGGAGCACGTCCACGGCCGTAATGGCTTGTAGCATCGCGACGGCGGCATCGTACCCGATGAGACCATGCTGCAGGTCAAGCGTGATTACGTCGAAGCCTTGTCGAGCATAAAGTTCTGCCGAAAACGCATCGGGGATCGCGCAATAGCCGTTCAGTAAATGGCCATTTTCGGCCATGCGGCGATTTAGTCCTCGAAAGGGGGCCATAAGGAAGCTTTCTTTGCTGTGAATATGACGACTGGCCTCGATATCCTGTTGACGGCTGCTGGCATCGGAATGTCGTCGACGCCGCGCGCAACAAGTACACCACTGACCGCGTGATCACTTGACTGCTCCGATTGCGCCGGCAACCGCGCCTTGTTGTGCGCCGGAGCGGATTAGACCCTCAAGAACTCTAGACAAGCTTTTGCAAAAGGTCTGTCGCCAGTGGCGAACTTCTCATGCGCTCGATTTGCCAGCTAGCTGGTGGCTACCGCAACATAGCGCTTTGGCGTCACGCCGTGGACACGCTTGAAGTGCTTCGTGAAGTGACTTTGGTCAACGAAACCGACCTCGTAAGCTACTTGTGCCGCTGGCTCTCCCTGAAGAAGAAGATCAGCGCCGCGCGCGACGCGCCGTTTTATCAGATAGGCATGGGGCGTTACTCCCAAATCTCTTCGGAATGCCCTAATCAGTTGAAAGATACTTGCGCCCGTCTGACGCTCAAGATCGCGAAGCGTAATCCTGATCTCAGGGCTCTTCTTAATAAACGCGAGCGCAACTTCTGTAATGCTTCCGTCAGGGTCGCCGGGCGGAGCAGAGAATGCGTCTGCCGATACGACTGCCGTTTCCATCCCACAAGTCATGTCCAACTCTTGCTGCAGTGGACGAGTTTCATCGCGGGGCTGAGGATGAAGGCGATCAGCATGCCGCGCAAAGCAAGTTAACTGATGACTTGCATGAGTTTTTGCGATATAAGCGAAAACCTAGGGAGAATAATGGGTTATGGGCCAATACTTGCCCATGAATGCGCTACGAGCCTTCGATGCTGCGGCGCGTCATGGCAATTTCAGTCGAGCGGCGGAAGAGCTTTGCATTACCCAAGGGGCCGTCAGCAGGCATATCGCGGTACTTGAGACCCACCTCGGAATAAAGTTATTTGTTCGTAAGCATCGTCGCATCGAACTGACGGAAGAGGCTCGACGATATCATAAGCGGCTTCAGGTTGCGTTTGACGAGATAAGGTCCGCGACGTCCGAGATCTGCGCGTCGTCAAAACACAATGTCCTAAAGCTTAGGTGTTTACCCACCTTTGCCATGCGCTGGTTGATCCCTCGCCTCGCGAGGTTTCGCGAGCAATATCCGCAGGTGGAAATTCAGGTCTCAACCTCACAACAATCCCCTGCCAATTTTGAAGCGCAAGGCATCGATGCCTCGATCGAGTACGGATTGGGCCAGTGGCCTGGGCTCGAGGCCAAACATCTGTTCGACGAACTGCTCATCGTCGTATGCGGCCCCAAGCTTGCGAATGGAATGCCGGTCCCGCGCTATCCGCACGAACTCGATCATCACGTTCTTCTCCATTCCTTGCAGCGCCCGGATTTTTGGCGGCAATGGCTCCAGACTGCAGGCGCGCCGCAGGTCCCGGCCAACACGGGCCTACGATTTGAAAACTCGGGGCTCGCGTGCCAAGCAGCTATCGACGGCCTTGGTATTGCAATTGTGCATCTTCCCTTGATTGAAAGGGATCTCGAAACCGGCCGACTGATCGCACCGTTCAATCTCATTGTCCGCAACCAGATGGCATTCTATCTCGCTTATCCAACCGAAAAGAGCGATTTGCCGGCACTTGTCGCGTTCCGCGCAATGGCTGCTCGGTGAGGCGGCGGCAACCGTCAGATCCATCGATCTGAAATGGACGGGAAAGAAGCGACTCTCAGCCCCGGACATGGACCTTGTGACATCCGCGTAATATAGCGTGAGCAGCCCTTAACTGGTCTGCCCTCCGCGACCTGCGACTAACAGTCCCGGCGTCCCGCAAGATTATACAAGAATGCACTCCTCTAATGCCCTCTATCTGGGCCGAACGATGGGCGCAGTCGTCGCCTTGCTTGCGGCGCATGGCGGTGCACAAATAGGGGGACGGAAACAATGAAGCGCTTCAGCTTGCTGGCCTTCGCGGCGGTTCTTGCCTCACTGTCCATTTCTACAGATGCGCATTCTGCCGAGGTCAAGATCGGCATCATCGGCTCTTTTAGCGGCCCCTATGCCGAGTGGGGCGTCCAATTCAAACGAGCCGTTGACCTCTATGTCGAGAAGCACGGAGGAAAGCTTGGAGGCCACACCGTTGAGGTCCTCTATCGTGATTCTGGCGGCCCAAATCCCGCTCGAGCGAAACAACTCGCTCAAGAGCTGATCACCCGAGAGGGGGTACAATTTCTCGGCGGTATGGACTTCACGCCTAACGCGGTAGCCGTTGCCGATGTTGTGACGCAAGCGAAAATTCCCTTCGTCATTTTCAACGCAAATACCGCAGATACCACACGTAAATCGCCATATTTTTTAAGAGTGGGCTGCACCATCTGGCAATTGGCGTATGGCATCACGCGCTATGCTATTGATCAGGGCAAGAAGAAAGCTGTTGTCTTTGCCGTCGACTACGCCCCCGGTCACGACGCAATTGCAGCTTATGATGCCAATTACGGCAAGCTCGGCGGCAAGATCGTCGATGTCGTAAAGGTGCCTTTGGATACAACTGACTTCTCCAGCTACTTCCAGCGGCTGCAGGACGCGAACGCTGACGTTCTATTTACGTTCGTCCCGAACGGGCCCATCTCCGTTGCACTGTTCAAAGGGTATTTCGAGCGCGGCTTGGCACAACGGGGCTTGCAGTACTTTGGCCTCGGTGAAACCGAGGAGGCACCCCTCGCGGCATTGGGACAAACCGGCGAACTGGCCATCGGTGTATATTCCTCTCTCTTTTATGGTCCTCATTCGCCAGAAAGCACCGCGAATAAGGAGTTCGTCAATGCGCTGGAAGCAAAATACGGGAAGGGCGCCATACCTAATATCGGGACCGTTGAGGCGTGGGACGGCATACACCTGATCGCCCATATGACCGAAGCAACCGACGGGAAACTTGATGGTGAAAAAGCCTTGGCGGCCGCCAAAGGGTACTCCTGGGAGAGCCCGCGCGGATCGATCCGGTCGAACGGGACCTGATCCAAAACGTCTATATCCGAAAGGTCGAGAAGATCGACGGCGTCCTCGTAAATAAACAGGTCGCCGTAATTCCGAATCTCAAAGATCCCTGGAAGGAGGCCAATCCTGCCTCGCGCTGACGACGTTTAGGCGCGCGAAAATAGGGGAGTAGAATCAGGCCGCATGACTCCAGGCCAATGCGGCGGGACGTAATGGCCATTGGCAGCATGCTTGTGATGCAGGCGGTGTTTGAGGGATCAAGTGAATAGCTACTGGACGACGGGTATATCGCTTTTGATCGACGGCCTGTCCTTCGGGATGATCCTCTTTCTGATCTCCTCTGGCCTGACGATCACGCTCGGCGTGATGCGTCTTCTAAACATTGCACATTGTGGTTTCGCCATGATCGGCGGTTACACTGCACTCTCGCTCGTCAATCATTTTGGCCTGGGTTTGCTCGCCGCGCTTCCGATTGCTGTTGCAATCACGGCGATACTCGGGGCCATTCTTGAACGGACCGTATATCGATGGATCTATGAGACGAGTGCTCTCGGTCAAATCCTGATGACAATTGGCCTCACATTCATAATGATCGCCTCGATCAACGCCGGTTATGGCTCGCTGACGCATACATTACCAACGCCTGAATTCCTGGCGGGAGCATGGCATTTTGAAGAGATATCGATTTCTGCTTACCGTAGCTTTCTTTCAATCGTCAGCCTGACAATCGCAGGCCTGATTTGGTACGTCATCGAACAGACCGATTTTGGCGCCCGCTTGCGCGCCTCCGTCGATAATCCGCGCATGGCTCGCTGTGTCGGGATCAATGTGCGGCGGGGGTTCGCTCAGACCTTCGTTGCTGGGTGCGCGTTAGCGGCCATAGCCGGCGTACTTGGAACGCAGATGCTGCCGCTGCAGCCATACTATGCCACGAACTATATGGTCATGGTTTTGATCGTCGTTGCGGTTGGCGGCTTTGGCAGTCTCAAAGGATCGCTTATCGCCGCGCTCGGCTATAGCATCTTCGATACCTATTTTCGCTATCTCTTTCCGGCGGCCGGCGCTTTCGGCATCTACATTCTTCTGGCCCTCATTCTGTCCATTCGACCTTTTGGGCTTTATGGCCGTGCTTAAGGTAACTCCCTCAAAGGACACACCTAAACGGGACATCGCCGCGTCCTTTGGATCCCACCGCTTGGGACTTAGCGATGCGCTGGTGTGGGCGCTTGCAATTTTCGCTTATTTCTTCTTGGGCGCCTATCACCAGCTCGGCACCCAAGTCATCATCATGATCATCTTGGCTCTGTCGCTCGATCTCGCCATCGGTTACTCTGGAATCGAAAGTTTAGGTCATGCCGTCTTTTTTGGTATCGGAGCCTACGCCGCCGCCCTTTTTGCGCTCAATGTTTTATCTGAACCCTTGACCGGCCTTGTGGTAGGAGGGCTAGCTGCCGGCGCGTTCGGCTTCGTCACGGGTTTGCTGGTTCTTCGTGTTCGCGGCTTGACTCAAGTCATCCTCACGATCGCCATTGGTGCCGTCGTCCTCCAAGTTGCGACAACCTGGAAATCAGTAACGGGCGGAGATGATGGCCTTGCGGGGTATCAGGTCGCACCCATCTTGGGACGTTACTCGTTCGACCTCTATGGCCATACTGCCTATCTCTATTCGCTTTGCGTGCTGGCCTTCGTGTTTGCCCTTGCCCGGATCTTGGTAAACTCGCCATTTGGATATGTTCTGCGTGGGATACGCGACAACGACCAACGCATGCGCATGCTAGGCGTACCGGTCGCCGCACGGTTGCTTCTCATCTATTCGATTTCGGCAGCAATAGCGGGTGTGGCCGGTGCAATTTCCGCACAAGTCACCGGGCTTGTCGCAACCGACTCACTCTCATTCCTGCTATCCGGAAACGTCCTCATCATGTTGCTAATCGGCGGGATGGGGCGCCTGACCGGCGCATTCATTGGGGGCATTATTTTCGTCATTTTTTCTGATCGGGCCGCGGCGATAGACCCCTTCAATTGGTTGTTTATGCTGGGTGGACTCCTCATTCTCGCCGTCAGGTTTACACCTCAAGGCGTTGGTCCCTGGATTGATCGTATGGGTGGCTATCTCCTCGATCGCAGGCGGAAACCATGAATGATACGGTCCTCGAAATCGTCGGTCTGCACAAAAGCTTCGGTGCTCTCGCCGTCACGCGTAATATCAACTTCCGCCTTGAGATTGGTGCAAGACACGCTCTGATTGGTCCGAATGGCGCAGGAAAGACCACCCTTGTAAATCTCATCACGGGAGCGTTGGCTCCATCCTCTGGGTCGATCCGACTTGAAGGACGTGACATCACACGGTATTCGCCGCAACGCCGAGTCTCTCTGGGGCTCGCGCGAACGTTTCAAATAAACTCGCTATTCCCGTCCATGACGGTGGTCGAAAATATTGCCCTCGCGGTCGTTGCAAATATGCATATCGACGCAAAACTGTGGGGCGCGCTCAATAGGCGCAAGCAGGTTCTGATCGAACTCGAGCGGCTCCTAGACGTTTTTAACCTCAGTGGTTCGGCATGCCAATTGATTTCCAATCTCGCATATGGTCAACGGCGGCTCGTTGAGCTCGCGCTGGCGCTGGCTCTCAAGCCAAAGGTGCTCATTCTCGACGAACCTGCTGCTGGCTTGCCGAAAGAAGACAGCGGAAAACTTTCGGAATTGCTGCGGCGGTTGCCCGCCGACCTCGCAGTCATCGTCATCGAGCACGACATGCAGATCGTTTTTGGTTTCGCTGACCGTATCACGGTGTTGGCAGAGGGAAGCGTGCTGACGCAGGGAACCCCGTCCGAGATTCGAGCAGATGCTAAGGTACGAGAGGTTTACCTCGGACAGGCGCGCAATGACTGATTTGCTGAGACTGGAAGCTGTCACCGCAGGATATGGCTATGGCGCCGCGGCTATTGAAAACGTGGCTCTTTCGCTCCCGAGAGGGTCGTCATTGGCCGTGTTGGGACGCAATGGTGTCGGCAAGACGTCCCTGCTTGCGACCATTATGGGCCTAACGCAAATGGCCTCCGGCAAGATCACATTTGACGGCGGCGAGATCGGAGGCATCGATACCTACGAGCGGGCTCGCCTGGGCCTCGGTTACGTGCCTCAGGAACGAGAGATCTTTCCTTCCCTGACGGTAGAGGAAAACCTTTCCGTTGCAAGGGTTGATCGGGGAAAGTGGAACATTGAATCCGTGTTTGAGCTATTCCCCCGGCTTGCTGAGCGACGGCAGAACTTCGGAAATCATTTGTCGGGTGGAGAGCAGCAGATGCTGGCTGTCGGCCGAGCGCTCGTCAGCAATCCCGCTTTGCTTATTCTCGACGAGCCGTTCGAAGGATTGGCTCCGGTCATTGTTGACCAGCTTGTGGAAGCGCTCAAACGCATCAGAAAAGAAAGCGATATGACGTTTATCCTCGTAGAACACCATGTTGATCTAGCGCTGTCACTAACGGTCCAGGCCCTAATTCTGGATCGAGGCCAAGTGGTTTGGAACGGCAAAAGCAACGATCTGGCGGGCAATAAGTCCGTTCTATCGAGCCTCGTTGGCATCAGCTAGGGAGGTAGACGACCTCCGATTACATACCTACCGGCAACGATACCAGTGCCGAGGTTACGGTACGGGACAATTGCCTCCATCGACATTAATGGCTGTTCCCGTTACGAACGAGGCTAGGTCCGAGGCTAGAAAGCAGGCCACATTCGCAACCTCGGTCACAGTTCCAAGCCGACCGAGACGCACGCTCTTTCCTTTCTGCAAAACGAAGTCTTCGTAGCTCGCTTGCGGTGCGGTGGACCGGTGCATTCGTTTCCACTGGTCGGTTTCGATCGATCCAAGGCAGATGGCGTTGATAAGGACGTTATCCGGCGCGCATTCGTTAGCCAGCAGCTTCGTCATGGATAGGCCGGCCGCCCGGCTCAGCGCCGACGGAGCGGCGCCGGTACCGGCCTTTGCCGCAATGCTGAGAATATTGACAACTCGTCCCCAGCGTCTTGCTCGCATTCCAGAGAGGCAACGCTGAGTTAAGTAAAGTGCCCCTCCGACTTTCAGCATGAAATCGGACTGGAGTGCGTCCCACTCAACTCCCGATATTGGCTCCTGGGCAGCGTTGCCTGCGTTGTTAACGAGGACGTCAACATGACTGAAGTCGGGGGAGAGCCTCGACCAGGCCTGGTCAATCTGCAATTTGTTTCCGAGATCACATGAGATTCCAATCACGCGCTGACCGGTTGTGCTACTTATCTGGTCGGCGGTATCACTCACTTGTTGTTTATCTCGGGCGAGAATTGCAACAGAAGCGCCGGCCTCGGCGAACGCCAGAGCTATCGCTCGGCCAATGCCTCGGCTTCCGCCCGTTACGATTGCGGTTCGGCTTTTCAGCGAAATCTGCACTAAACTATCCTTGCTTGCTCTAGCACCGAGATTTCCATCGCAGCAGTCCGAAAATGCGGAACCGCGGACGAGTTACGTGGCGGGCGCAGAGGCCTGGGACCGGGCAACTTTGTCGAGCGCCTGCCAGTCTCGAAGTCCGACCGCCTCAGCAAAGGCCGCGCGAGCCGCCGGAAAATCGGCCAGTGCCGGGAGAGGGGACCCGTCGGCCGTGGACAACAACAACCCTGCGAGCGCGCTCGCCATCGCTTCTGTGGTCCGCAGCATCAAATAACTCGGATAAGCGATAAGATCGTAGCCCATCACAAAGAGATCTTGTGCCCGCGGCAGTTGCGCTTTCCCATCTTCAGTTAGGGCAAGCAGCTGGTGTTTCCCCCGGAAGGCACTCCCAACCGTCACGAGATCGTCATGTGCTTTCAATCCTGGAATAAATACACCATCCGCGCCCGCGGCTAAGCTGCGCTCCGCTCGCTTTAGGGCGCCATCTAGGCCAAGCGTTGTTAAGGAGTCCGTGCGGGCGATAATCAACATGTCGCCTGAACTGCGGGCATCAACAGCTGCCCGAAGCTTTGTTTCGAATTCTGCCATCGCGACAACAGCAGGAGCAGGATTATCGCCGGGTTGCTTGCTCGGGCGAGCCTGGTCCTCCAGGATCACGGCGCCAACACCAAGCGCCTCGTACGCGCGGATCATGCGAACAACGCTCTTGATGTCACCGTAGCCGTCATCGCCATCGGTGATGAAGGGTAGATCGGAGGCCGCCGCAATATCCTGAATACCGGCGACCATCTCGCCAAGCGCCGCAATGCCTAGGTCCGGCAACCCGTAACGGGCAGCAAGCATTGCCGACCCACCAATTGCAAACGCTTTGAACCCAGCCCGCCCTATCAGCCGGGCGGCAAAAGCATCTTGAGCAACCGGAAGGACGAGCGGTCGTCCGGCTTCCATGACCTTGCGCAGAGGAATACGAGCTTTCAAAAGACACCCAATGATGCGAGTACGGCAACGACGCGAGTCCGACAACCGTGAAAGCGGTTAGTGAAGGTCGCTCCAGTGCAGAAGACCATCGTTGGACTCAGCACGTTTCATAAAGCACGTGTACTATCAACCGACAGGCGCCGGCATCACTAGGAGAAAATTGCACGATGGGCTGCCCCGATAGCATTGCAATTTCTTGCTAGCGGATCAGCGCCTAAAACCCTGTACTCGCGCAAAATCCTGTGGCGACACGGCGGGCCTCAGGGCTAGTACTGCTCAAGCCAGAGGAGAACGTCGCACTCTTCTTTCATGGACGAGGTCGCATGACGAGTGGCCACCTTAGCTAGCCAAAGGGTGCGCCATGCCATAGTGCACTCAGCCAAGCGCGTGGTCTCTTGGTTCGCTGGGTCAGTGTCCGACGTGACGACATGGAGTAGATCTCGACAGGCGCCAAGGCCGGTCGAGCCTGGCCTTTTACTCAACCGAGCTCGCAAGGCACACATCTGGGCAGCTCAGACTAATGTTGCGTCCCGATGCGTGTGGCCGGTTCTGTCAACAATCCCATTCAATCGACCAGACACGGAGACTTCCACGATGACAGGACACACCAAACAGGAGCCTCGCCTGGCGGGAGGCGAAGATGCGTCCCTCCGGGGCAAGGTTGCGATCGTAACGGGCGCAAGCCGAGGCATCGGTGCTGCCATTGCGCTCGAGCTCGCGCAAGCAGGCGTCGATTCCGTTATCGTCGCCCGGGATGAGGCCATGCTCAACAGCGTTGCCGAACGCGCACGATCATTTGGAACAAGGGTAGAGGTCGTTGCTGGCGACCTGCGAAACGTGGAAACCGTTTCCTGGACGATCGACCGGGCCTTGGCCGCTTTTCAGAAGATTGATATTCTTGTCAACAACGCCGGTGCGACCACGCGGGGGCACTTCCTGGAGCTGCCCGATAGTGATTGGGAGGATGGTTTCGGCCTAAAATTCTTTGGTGCAATGCGCCTCTGTCGGGCGGCCTGGCCTACACTTGTTCAGACGAGTGGATCCGTCGTGAATATCGCCGGTGCAGGCGGCCGAACACCCGACATCTATTTCGCTATCGGTTCGCCAGTGAATGCCGCACTCAATAGTTTCAGCAAATTCCTCGCCGAGCTTGGCATTAGGGACGGCGTGAGGGTCAATTGTATCAATCCCGGCTTGGTGAGGACAGACAGATTGACAAAGCGCCTGACGCTGGAGAGCCGCGAACGACGCATCGACCCTGCCGAAATGGAATATCAGCTCAGCCGCGAGTTGCGCATTGCGCGAATCGGCGAGCCTGAGGATATCGCGGCGCTGGTTAGATTTGTCTTGTCAGATCGCGGTCGTCTCCTGCAAGGGGCTGCTATCGATGCGGATGCAGGTCTGACAAAAACGCTTTAGATTCGCCTAACCGCGCAACTCTGGTTCGTCGGCCCCACTCAGGGAGAATGCCGAGGTTCAGGTCGCGCGTATAACCAGGGCTGGCACGCTCGGCTCTTCTGCTGGAAGTCCTCAATGTCGGCGACGAATCTTAGCGTTTGACCAATCTCGTCGAGGCCCTCTAGCAGCGTTGCGCGACGGGCAGTTGGAATGTTAAAAGCGATTGTCCTGTCGTTCGGTAATTCGATGGTGCAGCTTTCGAGATCCACCGACATCGTCGGATCGTTCGTGGTCGCCAGGTGGTGATGGATCTCATCAACCTCTGCCTGCGGTAACGTGACGAGTAGCAGCCCGTTCTTGAACGAGTTTTCGTAAAAAATGTCGCCAAAGGTGGGTGCAATCACGCAGCGAATACCGAACCGTACCAGGGCCCAAACCGCGAACTCGCGGGAGCTGCCACAACCAAAATTGGCTCCCGCAACAATAACTTTGCTCTTGCGAAAGGGGGCGCGGTTCAAGATAAAGTCCGGCACCTCTTGGCCTTGCAGATCATACCGCCAGATCGCAAACAGGCCTTCCCCCGGATTGCTCTTCAAGCTGCGTTGCCAAGCGACCGAAATGATCGCGTCTGTATCGATGTTAGGGCGCGGGAAACTGGCCGCGACACCCTCGACACGTGTGTATTTCTCCATACGAATTCTCCGGCGGCCTAGGTTAAGTACCTTCTGACGTCCGTTACCGCCCCGGCAATCGCAGCGGCGGCCACCGAGGCGGGACTGGCTAGGTGGGTGCGACTCTTTTGGCCTTGGCGCCCCTCGAAATTGCGGTTCGACGTAGAGATGCAACGCTTACCGGGTCCTACAAAGTCATCATTGATGGCGACGCACATGGAACATCCGGCCTCCCGCCACTCAAACCCAGCTTCCAGGAAGACTTTGTCGAGCCCCAGAGATTCAGCGGCATGTTTAACCTGCGCTGAGCCGGGTACCACAAGCGCGCGTACATGCGAAGCGACCTTGCGCCCCCGCACGACTTCGGCGGCAGCCTCTATATCGGAAAGGCGGCTGTTGGTGCATGAACCGATAAACGCCACGTCGACGGTGAGCCCTTCGAGAGACTGACCGGCCTCAAGACCGAGATAAGTCAGCGAACGGTCCATTGCGGCGCGACGCGCAAGGTCGTTAACCGCCGCGGGATCAGGAATCGGATCGCTGACGCTGCCAACATCCTCGGGGGTCGTCCCCCAGGTGACCTGCGGGCCGATGCTCGTGCAATCAACATCGACCTCTCGATCGAAAACCGCTTCTGGGTCGGTCGGGAGCGAACGCCAGTAAGCCAATGACTGTTCCCACATTTCTCCCTTGGGCGAATAAGGCAGATCGTGGAGATATTCGAATGTGACGTCATCGGCAGCTATAAGTCCAGCTCTCGCACCGAACTCGATCGACATATTGCAGATGGTTTGGCGTTCTTCTATCGACAAAGACCGTATGACGCTGCCGGCATATTCCACAGCGTAGCCACGTCCCGCCGCAACGCCGATCTGACCAATCAATCTCAAAATGAGATCCTTGGCGTATACCCCTCGGTTGAGCTTGCCTTCGAAATTGATACGCATGCGTTTCGGCCGCCGCTGGACGATTGTCTGGGTCGCGAGCACATGCTCCACCTCGCTGGTGCCAATGCCCCAAGCCCAACAACCAAGTCCTCCACACGTTGCCGTATGGCTGTCGCCGCATACCAGTGTTGTGCCGGGCAAGACGATGCCGAGCTCAGGTGCGATTACATGGACAATGCCTTGCCGAGGATCGTCAACATCAATGAGTTCAATCTTATGAGCCTGACAATTTTCACGTAACAGCTGCACGAATTCCCGACCACCAGCGAACGTCTCTCCCGTACGACCTTTCGCCGTGGAAAGGATGTGATCGACAACAGCATAGGTCAGTTCGGGATTACGGGTCTTGCGGCCAGCACGCTTCAAGCCCTCGAAGGCGGCAGCCGATGTGCATTCATGAACCATGTGCCGGTCCACATGAAGAAGAAACACGCCATCTTCAATCTCCCGGATAACATGCGACAGCCAGATCTTGTCGAACAGAGTTTCGCTGTTTGCCATGGCGCTAATCGACTTGTCCCAAGGGGCTTGAATTCTCACGAGGTGAGCGAGCCGTACACGAGCTTTGGGAAGTTAAGAACCTCGGACATTGCCCAATAGGAGAAAATTGCAAACACCCCTTTTGCCCGGCTAGCAAATCGATGCTGTGCGTCAGATGCGCTTAAGTACTCGCGGTCCACGCAAAATAGAACGATCGGCCTGCATCAGGCCTGCGCTATCTACAAGAGCAACTTTCTGGAAACGCGGAGCGAGCCAACGGGTATTGCCTGCGCAAACAACTACGCCGGGCACAACGATTGCAAGAGGCGAAAGCTGCCTATTGACGTCCGTTCGGATGATCTTCTTGGCGAGCCAAACCGAAAGGTTCCAATATAGGCTGATCGCTTGTCCGGAACAGAATCGATTTCTCATACGCAATATATTCGCACCACGACCAAGCCGGCTCTGCGATCACATCGCGCTCTGACCATTCGTGCTTGACGCCATCGATAATGGTGGCACCGCTTCCCTTCGCAACAACACAAAGACTACTCGATGTGCGTCGTCGTGCCTTCGAGTGGAAGCCTTTACGGAATCCGTTCACGTGACAGGCGATTGTCGGCATGACATGCCCACCCGTGATAGGATTTACGTATTCGTAAACGACACCCTCGTACGGGTCATCATCGTCGCGGTCCAGTCCGGCTTGTATCATTGCTTCGGCGGCAGCCCATTTGTACACCAACTGGGGCGAGGCCGGCGGTTGCGCGCGCGTCCGACCTTGTAGCATTCCGAGCGCGCCAATATCTTCGTAAGAGCCCACAGTATTGGTATAGGGTTCTAAGGATTTGCTAGGATGCATCTCGAAACAATCGGCTCGCATGTATGAAACGAATGGGGTATCGAGCGCATCGAACCAAACCATTGGCTCCGTCCCGCCATTGTGCGCGTGACTATGCCAGCACCCTCCAGGCGTGAGCAAAAGATCAAGCTCGTGCATATCCGCGCGCGTGCCATCGACGACCGTGAACGCACCACTTCCCGACAAGATGAAGCGCAGCGCTGAATAGGTGTGCCGGTGCGCCGGTGCGACTTCGCCAGGTAGGATCATCTGCAACGCGCCATTGAGCGTAGGCGTTGCTGCTGCGGACCGTGGCATCCCGGGATTCTCAAACAGAAGAATTCGGCGCTCAGTGCCCGGCCCGGCCAATGATGTCTTAACAGCTTCCTCGAACTCAGCGTGCAAGTCGCGCCACCGCCATACATGGCCGCGCGCCTTGTAGCCCATCTCTTCGGCGACCCCGCTGGTATTCCAGATGGGAATGATACTCAGCCGCTTCATACGATCGGCCCGCTCGGCTGTGGGATCGGCATGTTTCGGATCTGGCTGAGCCGTGCTGTTCGACATTTTGGTTCCTCAACTTTAGTTCGAGCTTGCCGCCACGCTGCGGTTGATTAGACCTGCCGGCTAGCATGAAATTGCAGGACGAGGACTGCGCCTCCTCTAATTTTTGGCTATGCGCGGTGATCGGAGCATTTCGTCCGCCGACCAATCGCCGGCCTCGATCAGGAGCGTCATTTCGCCAATATCCTGTACGCCAACGACGACGCGGTCGCCCGGTACAATTTCGGATACTCCTTCGGGAGTGCCGCTCATGATGATGTCGCCGGGATGAAGTGTATAATAGGCGGACGCGAACGCGATCAGCTTGGGAACCGACCATATGAGGTGTCGCGTATTCGATCGCTGCTTCTCCTTGCCGTTTATGCTCAGATAAAGGTCAAGAACCCCGGGATCGGGAATCTCATCTCGCGTAACCAACCAGGGTCCCAAGACGGAATAGGTGTCGATTGATTTCCGCAGGCTCCGCTCTTCGGGACCACGGACAACCGCGTCGACAGCAACGGCGTACCCAGCGACATACTGCAAGGCGTCTGCCTGCGGGATGTTGCGACCCCGTCGACCTATAACAACACCCAACTCGGCTTCGGGGTCGTGCCTTCGCGTCGGATCGCCCAGTCTGATCAGCGATCCCGGGCCCACTAGCGAACTATTGGCCTTCAAAAAAAGACCGGCTCTGTCGATCGTCTGAACCTCCGATCGGCCCTGCCGCAATTCTTGATTGTTCGTCCCCTCGTCGAGATGGAGCTGATAGTTGACAGGGGCAGCGATGATCTTAGACGGATTAGCGACGGGGCTATCAAGCCGAACCGAGCTCACGGGAATGCGTCGAGCGCGCCCGGCCAGCTCCTGTGCCTTGGCGATGACGCGGTCCAAATGCTCGATCATGATGTCGTGCTGCGGAAACGGCCACTTGAGGCTGGGCAGCACGTCCAGCGCCTCGGTAACGACGAGAATTTCGCCATCTCGCACGATACCAAGCTGATTTCCATCGAAACGACAGAGCCGCATATTATTCTCTCCTATCCAGATAGAGCGGTTAGGGCAGCCAAGCCGCCGGCTTATGCCCTAACCCTATGGCGTCGCCCCGACGTAAGTGTTGGAGTGGGCGTGGCGCCGAATCGCGCGAAAGAACTCGTCCGTCTCCGGCAGAAACTCGAACAGCGCAAAACTATGAATGCTATCGTCGAACAAGTGCAGTTCGGCATCTCCGCCCGCCGATTTAGCAGCAGCGACCAATGCACGAGCGTCGTCAGCGAGGGCTTCTCCACGCGCCGCAAAGACGCGCATCGGTGGTAGCCCGGCAAGATTTCCGCGAAGCGGCGAAATGGCGGGATCATCGGGCTCTCGGTCTTGGATGAACGCACCAGCCAAAGTCAGTAGTCGCCGCCGGGTCATCCAGGGCTCGGTTCGTCTATTGCCGTCGATACTGGCCGCCGTCAGCGTGAGATCGGCAAAGGGCGACAGGAGATAAAGGGCGGCGGGCCGAGTGACATTCTCGTGACGGAGCTTTGCGGCGAGACTTAAAGCAAGACCACCGCCCGAGCATTCGCCACTGACTGCAACTGGGTCTGCGCGCCGCGAAAGCCACGCAAAGGCCGCTCGCACATCCTCCTGCATTTGCATTGGCGTATGTTCCGGGACAAGTCGGAACTCGGGTACCAACGCCCAGCCACCGATCGCGCGCGCTAGACCAGCTGCAAGCAAAACCGAGCTCTTAGCCGAACCAAACACATATCCTCCCCCATGAAGATGAAGAACGGCAGGACCACTTTTCCCGCCGGGGGGAATGACGCATAACGCAGGCACCCCGTCGCAGTCGACGGTTTCTACCGACACATCCTCTGGCAACGCACATAGACTCGACATGAACCGCTCGTAAGCAGCCCGTTCGCTCATCCAGTCTTCATCTTCGAACTTGAGAGCATTCGACCAAAGATCGAACGCGCGGGCGGCGGCCGGCCGCGACGGCCGCACCAATGGACTGGCGTTAAACAGGTCGAATGGCTTGTTTGATTCGGCGACTTCATCATAGCCATAGAGCCACGCAAACCGCTCATACCCAGCTTGGTCGAGCTTCAGCATGCCCCGCCCCATCCGTCCGTAAGCCGCCTGACGCTCGGGTGCCTTTTCATGAAATGCCGTAAGATCGCCGCGACTTTGGTGAAGCAACCGAGTGGTCCGCGGCTTCCGCCGCGCTTGAAACTCGGAAAAAGCGGCTTCCAAGTTGCTCCCGCTCCGGTGCAAACAAGCCGCCAACGCCACCGAATCTTCGAGCGCCATCGCCGCACCGGAGCCGGATGTCGGCAGCACCGGGTGGGCCGCGTCGCCAATCAGAACTATTCGCCCGCGATGCCATTCTGGCAGGGGATAACGATAATTGATCGCCGTGATGAAAGCTTCGGTTACAGCCTCAGTGATCTCTCGGACGTCTTTGCAGGCGTCCTTAAATGAGGCGCGCAAATCCGCGACATCCCCAGCTGTGGCCCAGTCCTCACGATGGATCTCATCGGCAGGTACGTAGAAGGCTGCATAAAACTGTTTGCCGCGACGAATCGGATAGCAAACCACGTGGCGACCCGCACCGCTCCACACATTGGTATCCAATGTTAGCGCTTTGCTGAGAAGCGTCGTTGGTAGAACGGTCCGCCAGGCGAGGAGGCCCGTAGATATCGACTCGCTTTCTCCAAAAATTGCGCTTCGCACCTTGGAACGCAGGCCATCGGCTCCGATTAGGAGATCGCCAAGAACAGCCTCACCCCTCTCGAGAATGACGGTAACACTTCGATCATCTTGCTTCACATCGACAACAGAGCAGTTGAGCCGGATCTCCGTTCCGTCCAAATGTCTTGCAAGAGCGTCGATCAAATCGCGGCGATGCGTCTTGTAAAGCGGGGCGCCATACAGCTTGGCTCCCGCTTCGCCCAGTTGGGTGCGATTGCGTACCTCACCGCTCACCATATCATAAAATGTAATCGTCTCGGGCGGCTCATCCGAGCGCTTTATCTCCGCCGCAATGCCCAGCGATTCAAGAACGCGCATAGCATGAGGTCCAAGGACAACACCTGCTCCAACCTCGCTTAACTCCGCCGCTCGCTCGATGACGGTCACGTCGATGCCGTTACGACGCAAAGCAACCGCCGTAGCCAGTCCGGCCACTCCGGCTCCGACAATCAGGGCACGCATAGCCATCCTCCCGTAGTTGGACATCTGTGACCGATATCCTTTATTCGCAGGTTAAGCTCACCAGTCGTCGAACCGACCAGAGCGCTGCGGGTTAAGGCGAGCTTTCCGGGCTACTCACTGCCCGGTCAATCATCGACCTACGTCGCGCTGCCGCCTTGTCATTTTGGTAAACGTGTTTCCTATTCTGTCGTTTGTCAAGCAGCGCCCAGTCCTGGCGGCAAACCCCAAGCCAAACTCTTTCCGTCGCACAAGTATGCGGCGCAGTATTGTCCTATTCCGCTAGTCGCACCGATTGTAAGTTCCGGCGATACCCTCAAGCCCTGCGGCATGCATACGCCCGCCGCTACACAACTTTTGCTGACCTATGAAACAGCTGATCTCTCCTGTTCGGTGCAGCTTTCCACTATGCGGGGCCGTTCAAAGCGCACCGCCGCCACATAGCAGTGCGACGTGCACCAATCGATGCGACCCTGCTGCGAGCGAGGTTAAACAATAATGGCTGGCCGTCTGGCTGGACGTCACATTTTGATCTCGGGCGGCGGAAGCGGAATCGGCCATGCCACCGCCATGCGATGCGCCGAGGAAGGAGCGGTGGTGACTGTTGTCGGACGGCGGCTCGATTGCTTGAAAGAGGTCGCCAGGTTGACGCGAGGACACGCTATTGCGGCGGATCTTACCGACGAGGCGCAAGCATTTGCCGCGGTGAACGACGCCGCGGCCCTTATGGGCTGTCTCGATGGTATCATCAATTGCGTCGGCAATGCCGAGGCCGCTGTTCTAGAAGATATCGACTTAGCTCGTTGGGACGCGAGTCTTCGCACCAACCTTACGTCTCACTACCTGGTCTGCAGAGCAGCATTGCCACATCTTCGAAAGACTCGAGCAGCAGCCATCGTCAACGTGTCGGCACTGGCAGGGATACGACCCGGTGTAAGCAGCGCGGCGTACGGAGCCGCAAAGGCCGGCGTCATCCAATTTACCAAGACACTTGCTGCCCAGTTGGCGCCCGATATACGAGTGAACTGCGTCTGCCCGGGGGCCGTCGATACTGAGATGATGGACCGATTTTTGGCCGGAAAGTCAGCCTCGCAACAAGACGCTTTTCTGGCGAGGTACGCGCTGAGGCGGCTGGCAATTCCCCTAGAAATAGCAAATCTCTTGCTGTTCCTGGTCAGTTCGGAGGCTCAGTACATCACAGGCAGCAACTATGTCTGCGACGGAGGTCGGGCCTATCAGTGATAGGGAGGTCCTACCGAACGGAACTTGTCACCTGTCCAGTCGACACTGGATCATGACGGCTAGGCTAAGGCTGGCACGCTTGGATAAGGCGACCAGCCTAATTTGCAGATGAGATCGGGCCTAGACAGGCCCGCGATGGCTCGGTGTCGACAGAGCAGGCATGGCGCGCTGCCAAGCCCGCTCAGCCCTTTTGAAAGATCTGACAGTGCGAACCGCGGGTCGGACCGCTTGAACTAGGTCGGCAGCCGCGAATTCGCGGGGACGATCCGCGGCGGCCCCAGAGCGCCACGCTGGGTGCGCGGCTTCTTCACGAAGTCTGCAAACTCGGCATCGACGCCGTATGGCCAGCTGCGCTTGAGAGGGTCCTCCACTAACGTCGTCAGCCGACCGAGCCCCGTTATTTCCTGAACGATGGTATCGCCATGCTGCATCGGACCTAAACCCTGACGGTTGCAGCCTGTCGCGATTATATCGCCTGGGAAGAACGTATTGAACATCGAGGCCTTGTGAATGAGCGCCGGGATTCGATGGGCCATGTCACTTGTGTGGTAGTCCTGCCGTAGCTCGCCGTTGGCCCAAAGCCGGACCTGCAGATCGTGAGGGTCCCGCACTTCATCCTTTGTCACGACCAAGGGACCAAGAGGCGCAAACGTATCCCAATTCTTTTGCGTGAAAAATGACATCTGACCGTTCGACAATATGCCGCGTGCGGACCCGTCTTGAACGATCGTGTATCCAAAAACATAATCCAACGCTTCGCTCTCCGAGACGTCCTTGCAGGTCTTGCCTATGACCACGCCTAGTTCCAATTCGTGATGGACGATGGTCACTTCGACCTTAGGAAGAATCATTGTGTCGCCATCGCCAATGATCGCAGATGGCGATTTGTGAAAGAACTCAAGATCGCTGATATTGCCTTCGATCCCCTCTTTATAGTTCGCTGCGGCGCACAGAATTTTAGATGGTCGCGGCAGCGGCGCTCTCAGCCGCACTTCGGAGACTGGGCGGCCCTTCGTGCGCGACACGTAATCCTCCAAGAGCGGCCGGTAGGTCGCCCAGTTAGTCATCAGACCTTCCATCAGGTATTGAGGCCCGCATTTCGCGAGCGCGGAAACCGGCTTTGTGATGTCGACAATTTCATTCTCTTTGATTGCCCCGGGTATGAACTCGTTGAACAAAGCTAGTTTCATCGAAGTACTCCTCGCATCCCGCTGAAAGCCGCCGCCTAAGGTGCATAAACCAAGGCGCATCCGACGCTGCACGTCGCGACCGACGCAATGTCACTAGGCGTCAAACCCACCAATCAAAATAGTATGGAATTTTGCAAGCGCTGGAACAGCGCAATTTTTTACTCGAATTGCACAGCGAAGCACCGAATACTCTGATGTAAAGCATGGCAGGTCGGGGCTTGCATGACGGTAAGGAGAGCGGCCTCGGAAAGGCGACCGGACCGTAGCTCGCGGCCAAGTCTCTGACGGGAGGGGAGTGAAGGAGCGAGCCCGCCACCTGCGCTCGGCTTCACCTCGTCTGCGGCCATTGGCTTCCATGACCGAATGTGGACGCTGCGGCGCGGCGTGTCGAGCGGCAAGCCAATGATTGGACTTCCACAACATTCGTCCAACTGCTGGCTCTTGCGAGACCAATGCTCCTAAGTTGGCGGCTCGGCTAGGCCGCCCAGGCGCCGCGAAGCTGCTTGCGCGGCGGCGCGGAGCTTCTTTTGAAGTGCAGGTTCGCTATTGATGGACGAACCATGGACTGACCCAAAAAACGTGAGGGCCATTGGCACACGGCCGCGATGATCGAAAATCGGCGCTGCTGTGGTTTCCAATCCTAGTCTGATGACTGTGGGAAATACGGGGTCGAGCAGACCATTGCGTTGCTGCGATGGAACCGATGCTGAGAGACCGAACTCGCGAACCGCCGCACACATGCGCGTCACGTCCTGGCGCCGAATCTGCTGTTCGGGGTTCTCGCGATTCCACACGGCAAGCTCTTGCTTCACCAGCGGGGCAATTTCCCCTCCCTCGCGATAGGCCATGAGCACGCGCCCGGTTGCCGACCATAAGAGCGGGAGCACGCGGCCTTCGTCGATCCGGAAATGATAGCCCAAGCGTCCGGATTGCCAACGCACCACCGTCGGACCAAATGAGCCCCAAACGGAGAGATGTCCGTCAAAGCCGGTCTCCTCACTGAAGGCGACGAGCGCATCCACGCCGATCCGAATGTGATCCAATTGACCGAGGGCAACCAATCCTAATTCGACAACGGCTTGCCCCAAAGCGTAATGGCCTGATCTGACGTCCTGCTCCATAAAGCCCGCCGCGAGCAGGCTTGACAAATACCTATGAGCCCGGCTCGGGCTGAGTCCGCTGACGGTGGCAACATCCTTAAGCGGAAGCGGCCGGCGCTCCTTCGCGATCGCCTGTAGCATTGATAGACCAACGAGCATGGCACGGATGCCGTTGCCGGCCTCTTCCCCGTCCTCCCGTTCACGCAGCGGCATTCCCTTTGACCGGAGCCTGCCGCCAGCTGGAAGGCCCTTAGCTTTTTTCGGATCCGAGCGGAGGTTCTTTTTTCGGGCCATGTCTTTGATAGCGGTGGCTGCGCCGTGGTTCGGATCAAGATCGTTATTCGGTTCCGTGCCGTGCTTCAAGCGGCGGTCGGTTGAGACTTGGGGAGCGAGTGGCTAAAAGCCCGAGAGAAACTAACCGGCCGCTGGGCTGTTTCAAGCGCCAGGCACAACTGGGCAGCCTATCAAGATTACTGCCGGCTGAATGGCCGTGTGAGAGCGCAAACTTTGGTAGCTCCTCTGCTGGAGTAGCCGATCTGGAAGCGCAAAAGAGCCGATGTCGCCCTGCGCGGTGGCAGGTTTTGCTAGGCTACGTCGGATCAACAAACCGGACCGATGATCGTGACAGCGACGATATCGCGGGCCGTGCCGAGCCTGGAAGGACACGAACCGACGTCACGAACGTCGCACGTAGAAGGCGCCCCAGCCAAGGCCGAGCGTCACGGCTATGGCCGAGCCCAACAACACGCCCAATTTTGCTGCCCTTAAAAAACCTTCACTGGAGAAGGCCAGCATCGAGATGAAGATGGACATGGTGAAGCCGATGCCCGCTAGCAGTCCGACGAGAAAGACGCCGCCCCAAGAAACCCCGGGAGCAAGGCAGCAGAACCCCGATCGTACGGCGATCCAGGCCGCTCCGAAAATGCCAAGCGGCTTTCCCACTATCAAAGCAAGTGCGGTGCCCATCGTCACCAGCAGGCCGGCAGCGGGTAGATCCGCGCCCTTTATGCTGACCCCCGAATTCGCCAGCGCAAACATTGGCATCACTCCGTAAGCTACCCACGGATGAAGTACCATCTGCACGCGCGACGCGGGCGGCAAAATCTCACGGTGAGCTATGCGAAGGTCGCGCAACGGCTGCTGCAACAAATGCAGATCTCCTGTTTTCATCGCATCGCCAGTTTTCAACTGTCCGAGCGCTTGCGACGCCACCTCCAGCGGAGGTTCTCGCATCGCTATGGGGCGAGCCGGAGTCATCAACCCGAGCACCACTCCAGCAAGTGTTGGGTGGACCCCGGCAACGAACAATCCGACCCAAACCAACAAACCTGGCACCACATATGGCGATGCCGCACCGATCCCCATCCGCTGGAATCCCAAGACCCCGAGAACGCCAACGGCTGCGATAGCAAGGCCGCCTAATTGCAGAGTTTCGGTGTAAAAGACGGCGATGATCAAAATCGCAATGATGTCGTCGATGATCGCTAGAGCGAGTAGGAACACTCGCACATTGACCGGGATTCTTCGTCCAAGCAGGGCGAGGACGCCAACAGCAAAGGCGATGTCCGTCGCGGTCGGCACGGCCCAGCCGTGTCCCCGAGCAGCATCATTGTTGAGGCTTAGATAGATAAGCGCGGGAACGAGGACGCCACCGGCCGAAGCAATCAGCGGCAGAACGGCCTGGTCAAAGCGGCTCAGTGCGCCCTCATGAACCTCCCGCCGAATCTCCATGCCCACAACAAGGAAGAAGACGGTCATCAATGCGTCATTCACCCAGAAATGCAGCGACTGGGAAAAGACGTACTCACCAAGGCCAATGGTGACAGGGAGAGTCCAAAAGAGGTGGTAACTCGGGGCCGCGGTCGAATTCGCCCAGATCAAGGCCGCGGCTGCTGCAACGAGAAGCACCGCGCCGCTTACTGCCTCAATATGCAGAAATCGGTTAAGTGTGTTCGCAGCCTGTTCTGCCAATCGCTGAGCTGTCGGAAGATCGCCGAATTTAGGATCGTGGTTCATAGGCGCAGATCGTCCGCGTGGCGGCCCGACCATCGCGTTACCTGACGCCGCCCCAATGCAGCGAACACCCATGCGTCCCTATACAGGGTAATGGTGGCAATTCAACGTCGGGACGAGACCCTGGAACAAGGGCCAGCGGCAGATGGCTGTAAACTGCCGAGGGTCTTCATTTTGACTGTGCTCTAGATGCCTTGGCTGGCTCAGTGGCGCGCGACAATTCGCCGGCCAATTTTCGATAGGCTTCCATAGCCGTCAGCTTCAGGTCGCGCGAGAGTCGAATGGCAGATAGCAGGCAGAATTGGCGATGATTGCTCTGTGCCGGCTCCGGCAAACGGAAACGATCAACAAAATCGACCAAGTGTAGGTTGATGGCCGCTATCTCTCCTTCAACGAGCTCGATTTGCCGGTTGAGCACGGCCACAGCTTCACTGGGCGGAAGCAACCGCAATGCCGCCATCTTTACGCTGAACTCGTCCCGGACAGGCACATGGGTCGGACCTTTTCTCGCCCACTCCTTGAGAGCTTCGAGGCCGCGCTCCGTAACCTCGTAGACCTTCTTGTCCGGTTTGCTTTCCTGCGCAATGTCCTCGAACGTGACATAGCCGTGTTCCGCTAGCAGCTGCAGCGTCGGATAGACTTGGCTGTGCTTGGCCTCCCACATGTAATTGCGCGGGGGGCCCATCAATTGAGTCAGCTCATAACCGGTATGAGGATGGTGGGCCAAGCTCGTCAGAATGACATAACCAAGCGTCGGAATTGCTGGAGGAGTTGCCGCAGGGGCCTTCCGTTTTACGGTCGTCTTCTTCTTCGCCATCGCTAGTTCCAAGCTCGCCTAATCTCCAAGCACAATCACGCTCTTACGGAGCATTCAGTGACCTTGCCCTGACCCTGCATAGTCTGGAGGGCGAGCTTTTACCATCGGCAACATTTGACATATGCACATTCGCCTGTTACTCACATATGTAATATATGACATATGGAGGAAATCGATGCTTCCCGGCGTCGAATGCCCACTAAGCCCCGTTGCGCAGCCGGCGTTCGGGTTATTGCGAGGGCCTCTGAAGAATGAGTGGCATGCCCGCAGAGGGACGTTCCGGAGAGCAGCGCGCCCGGCCAATTCTCAAAAATGCAGGGCAGGGGCATGCCTCTTGGAAAGCCTCGGTCGCTGCCGAAACACCACCTCTAGCGCCGCAGCCCATTGACCGGTGCGGCCAGACGGTCTCCGGCGAGCAGTTCAATTCAGGAGGAATGTCCGTGGAAACGATCGATACGCCCGTCTTGATAGTCGGCGGAGGGCCGGTCGGCTTGTCGCTTGCAATCGATCTCGGTTGGCGCGGTGTCGAAGCGCTGCTCATAGAGCAGGAGCGGCCGACGGCCCGGATGGTTCATCCTCGCATGGACAATGTCGGCATTCGCACTATGGAATTCTGCCGACGCTGGGGAATTGTCGAGGCCATCGAAATGGCCGGGTTTCCTCGCGATCTGCCGGTCAGCATCGTCTATGCGACGGGGGTCCTCGGCCACGAACTGGCGCGCGATGTCTACCCTGATAAAGCGCACGCGGTCCCGCCACCGTTTAGCCCGCAAAAGCACGAGCTATGCCCTCAAAATTTTTTCGACCCCGTACTCCAGAACGCAGCTTCGAGCTACTCGACCAACCAGTTGCTGTATCAGCACCGCCTAGAGGAATTCGAGGACAAGGGCGACCACGTCATCGCTCACGTGCGCCCGCTGCTTGGTGGCGAACCACTATGCGTGCGTGCGCAGTACCTTGCCGCCTGCGATGGGGCAAGCAGCACAGTCGCACAGCGACTCTCGCTTGGTCCGACAAACAGCAAGGTATTGAGTTGTAGCACGAACATCTTCGTTCGGTGTCCGGCTCTGGCGCAGAAGACGCTCGCCCAACGGGCGTATCGGTACGTGTTAGTCGGGCCTGAGGGGGTTTGGGGAAGCTTCGTCAATATAGACGGGCGCGATACCTGGCGGCTTCAACTGCTCGGCGACGAGACCTGGCCCAATTGGAGCGAGGCGCAGATCAACACTTTTGTGCGACGAGGAATCGGAGCCGATGTTGACTACGAGGTGCTCTCTTGGTTGCCGTGGTCCCGTCGTGAGATCACTGCGCCGAAGTTCAGCTCCGGGCGCTGCTTCCTCGTCGGCGATTCGGCCCATCAGCTCTCTCCGACCGGCGGATACGGCATGAATACGGGCATTGCCGAGGCGGTTGATCTGTCATGGAAGATCGCAGCTGTGTTGGAGGGGTGGGGCGGCCCCACACTCCTGGAAAGCTACGACACAGAGCGGCGCCCGATCGCCATGCGCAACGTGTCGCAGGCGTCCGCGAACCTAGCCGCGATGCGCTCGGTTCCTCCAGAGCCGATGCTGCTCGACCAAGGCCCTGCGGGCGAGACGGCGCGGCGCGCAACAGGAGCCTATACCCAGCAGGCCATGCAGCGGGAATGGAGGTCGTTCGGAATTCATCTTGGGGCGGTCTATCGCAATTCGCCGATCGTCGTCGCTGAATCGTTCGAACGAGCCGAGCCCGATGTCGCGAACTTCGTGCAAGTAGCCGAGGCCGGCGGCCGCGCACCTCATGTTTGGCTCTCGCCGGGCCACTCCACGTTAGACTTATTCGGTCGTGGGTTCGTGCTGCTGGAGTTCGCATCGGAGGTGGGTGCTGCTGTGGGCGGTCTGACCCGTGCGGCGCACGCGGTTGGGCTGCCAATCCGTCATCAGCTCATCCCGGAGCCAAACACCATCGCCGTCTACGGGCGCCGCTACGCTTTGGTCCGCCCGGACGGACACATCAGCTGGATTGGGGACGCTATTCCTGAAGAGCCGGCGCGGCTCATTGATCGCATCCGCGGCGCGGGCGGCGTGCAGGGCACGTCGGCATTAAGAACGCTTCCCTTGAGCATGGGCAGCGTGGCCTCATGAGTCTGACCGGCAAAACCCTGTTCATTACCGGCGCAAGCCGAGGCATTGGGCTCGCCATTGCGCTGCGAGCCGCGCAAGACGGCGCCAACGTTGCAATTGCAGCCAAGACTGTCGAGGCGCACCGGCATCTTCCCGGCACGATCTATTCTGCCGCCGAAGCCATCGAGCGAGCTGGGGGCAGGGCGTTGCCGCTGGCCGTCGACGTCCGTGATGAATCCTCCGTCGAGGCCGGCGTTGCCCAAGCGGCAAAGACGTTCGGCGGCATCGACATTTGCATCAATAATGCATCAGCGATCCATCTGGCCGGCACCCTACAAACGGATATCCGGCGCTTCGACTTGATGGCTCAAGTCAACGCACGCGGGACCTTCATCACTACCAAGGCATGCCTTCCGCACCTGATGAAGGCAGCTAATCCGCATGTCTTGATGATATCTCCGCCGCTTGACATGACGCCCAAGTGGTTCGCGCCGCACACCGCCTACACCATGGCGAAGTTCGGCATGAGCATGTGCGTGCTCGGCATGAGCGCGGAATTTGCCGATCGCGGTATTGCTGTCAATGCTCTCTGGCCCCGAACCGCCATTGCGACGGCTGCCATCCAATTTGCATTGCTCGGAGAGAACGGAATGCGTCATTGCCGCAAGCCGGAGAGCATGGCCGACGCAGCCCATGCCATCCTCTCAAAGCCTGCGCGCGCCTTCACGGGCAACTTTCTGATTGACGACACGGTGCTCTATGACGAGGGGGTGCGCGAGTTTACGCATTATAGCGTGGATCCGGCGCTGCCTTTGATGGGAGACATGTTCGTTCCGGGCGACTTGCCGGCCCCACCCGGCGTGCAGATCAGCTCCGCTATCGATACCGCACGGAGCTAATGCCGGCGTGCCGGAAAGTCTTTTGCGCCAGCGCATCCAATGGAGTTGCGAATGAGTAATTCCTCTATCTCGCTCGATGATCGTTATTCCAAGCGCGGCGGAACAGTTCTCCTCGGCGGAGTGCAGGCGCTCGTCCGCCTGATGCTATTACAGGCCGAGCGAGATCGGATGAATGGCTTGTCGAGCGCGGGTTTCGTCAGCGGTTATCGGGGTTCACCCCTTGGTACGCTCGATGCCGCGTTTGCCTCTGCGAAGCGGCTAACGAGCGACCAAAAGATTGTGGTGCAGCCGGCGGTCAATGAAGAACTCGCGGCCACCGCCGTGGCCGGTACGCAGCAGATCCATCAATCACCCGGCGCCCGGGTCGATGGTGTTTTTGCGTTGTGGTACGGCAAGGGCCCTGGACTGGATCGCGCGGCGGACGCGATTAGGCACGGCAACTCGCAAGGTTCTTCGCCGAACGGCGGGGGGGTCGTCGCCGTGGGTGACGATCATCTGGCAAAATCCTCAACGGTCGCCTGCTACAGCGACGAGACTGTCGCCAGTCTCCTCCTCCCGCTGCTCTACCCGGCTGATCCCGGCGAGATCGTCAGCTATGGACTCCACGGCTTTGCCATGTCGCGGCTGACGGGATCTTGGGTTGCGCTAAAAGTGCTGACGGAAGTGGCCGACAGTACACGCACCGTGCCGGCCGCAGAATTAGGTAATTTGCCCGTTCGGCCCGACGTCACTGTGCCGGACATTGGCCTGCATAACCGCTGGCCTGACTTGCCGCTCGATCAGGAACGGCGGCAGCATGAATTCCGTTTGCCGGCTGCGCTTGCTTATGTCCGGGCAAACGGTCTCGATCGCGTCGCGGTGAGGCCTAAGGACGCGCGGGTCGGTTTCGTCGCGGCCGGCAAATCTTGGAATGATTTGCGCGAAGCACTCGACCTGCTGGGCCTTCACGATTCACGGCTGATCGAGCTCGGGCTGGCTCTCTACAAGCCGGCGATGATCTGGCCGCTAGAGCCTCAGGGCCTCACAGCCTTTGCCGAAGGCCTGCAGGAGCTCGTCATCGTGGAGGAGAAGGCGCCGCTGATCGAGCGCCAAGTAAAGTCTATACTCTACGGCCGGTCACAGGCTCCCTCGGTTTGGGGCAAATGTGGACCGGAGCAACACCCGATGTTTTCTGCAACGGGCGATCTAACGCCCGAGCAGATTGCTGTCCAGATCGCGGCGGTCATCGCAAGGATATCCGGTGATCAGGTCGTAGCAGCACGAGGCGAACGCTTGCGCCGGCACACGAACCAACGCGGATTTGCAGATGTGCCCGCATCCCGGCGTCCATTCTTCTGTTCCGGGTGTCCGCATAACCGGTCGACAGCCGTGCCAGATGGCAGTCGAGCTCTCGCTGGGATTGGCTGCCACGGTTTAGCCGCGCGCAATCGCCCTGACACGTTCAGCTATTCCCAGATGGGCGGCGAGGGAATCCACTGGCTCGGCCTCGCTCCGTTCACCGACGAATCGCATGTGTTTTCGAATATGGGCGATGGCACGTATTTCCATTCAGGCCTGCTCGCAATCCGCCAGGCGGTCTCTGCTAAGCTGAACATCACCTACAAGCTGCTCTACAACAGTGCTGTCGCGATGACAGGCGGTCAAGCAGTCGATGGCGACCTTTCCCTCGAGCGGCTTCTGCGCCAGCTCCGGGCCGAGGGCGTCAGCACAATAATTTTGGTCACCGATGATCTGGCGTCCTATCGTGAGCATGCCGAGGTCCACTCCCTGGCGGGAGAGGTGGTGGATCGCGACGAACTTGATGCCGTACAGCTCAAATTGCGAGCCCAACCGGGTGTAAGCATCATCGTATATGACCAGATGTGTGCTACCGAGCGCCGGCGGAAACGCAAACGTGGCCAACTGAAGGAAACCAGCCGCCGCGTCTTCATCAATCAGCTGGTCTGCGAAGGCTGCGGCGATTGCTCGATCAAGTCAAACTGCCTATCCGTGGAGCCGGTCGACACTCCACTAGGTACGAAGCGAAGAATCAATCAATCGAGCTGCAACACCGATCTCAGTTGCATTCGAGGCTTCTGTCCCAGTTTCGTAACTGTCGAGGGTGCCCGTGTGAACCGCGGGCCAAAACCGCAGCTTACGATCGACCAACCATTGCTGCCCCTGGTGAGCGCTGCGCCGCCGCAACACAGCCGCATTCTTCTTGCCGGCGTAGGTGGGACCGGAATCGTGACGACGAGCGCGGTGCTGGCAATGGCCGGACACCTGGCAGGTCGAGGGGCCGCGGTGCTGGACCAGATCGGAATGGCTCAGAAGGGCGGGGCGGTTACAAGTCACGTTCATCTTGGCGGCCCCATTCATGCTTTGCGGATTCCAGCGGAGCACTGTGACCTTCTCCTGGCTTGCGACCAGATCGTCGGCAATGCATCGGACGTGATGGCATCTCTCAACCGAGGGCGGAGCCGCGTCCTCGCCAATGCTGACGTGTCCATCACTGGAGATTTCGTCACTAATCGTCAGGCCGTCGTGAATTCGAGTTTGCTGACGAGACGGCTGAGCACACAAGTTGAACCGGAACATTTCGCGGTGTTTCCCTTCACGGCTTTGGCACAATCTTTGTTCGGCGATTCGATCGCCGCCAATTTCATGATGATCGGGTGCGCTTATCAGAAAGGCTGGCTTGGCCTTAACCTTGAGGACCTCCACCAGGCGATCGAACTCAATGGCGCCGCCAAGGAGGCAAATCTCGCTGCGCTTGAGTGGGGGCGTCGGTTAGCTTCCGACCCTCAATTCGTCTTTGTTGCAGCAGGCCTGGCCGAAAAGACTGAGCAGCGCACCCCTGAGGCGGAGATCCAAGATCTTACGACATTTCTTCGCAACTATCAGAGCAATGACTACAGCCAGCGTTTCCTTGATGTCATCAACCACATCCGTGAGGCGGAGACTAAGGTTCATACTGGCCATTCGCTAACGCTGGCTGCTGCGCGATCCCTGTTCAAGCTGATGGCCTACAAGGATGAGTACGAGGTTGCCAGACTCTATACGAGCGGAGAGTTCGAGCGGGCAGTCCGATCTCAGTTTGATAGCTTCGCAAAGCTGTCAATCTATCTTGCACCGCCTTTTCTGTCTCGCCGCGACAAGACAACGGGAGAGCCGCGCAAGATCCGGTTCGGAGCTTGGATCTTGCCCGTCTTCAGAATCTTGGCGGCCTTGAAGATCTTGCGCGGAACACCCTTCGACGTCTTCGGAAGGAGCGCCGAGCGCCGCACCGAGCGTGCTCTGATCGCCGAATTCATCGATGCCTTGAACCGCTTACCCCGTCGATTGTCAGCGGCATCGCTTCCACAGGCTGTCGCCATTGCTGAGCTACCGCTCGAGGTGCGTGGCTTCGGCCACGTGAAGCAAAAGGCGATCGAATTGTTCCGGCGGCGCCTTGGGGAGGCGCTCGCAGGTTACGAAAATGCGGCGCCTCACTTGGACGCTAGCGCGCGCACTACGCTAAAGGCATGAAAACCGAGGTGACAAATGACGAAGCGTTTCCCTGACGATCCGATTTATCATGGCTTCGACGCTCCTGGCCGTGTAGAGGCACACGTGTTCGATCTTGACGTTGAAGGACGCATTCCAACCGATCTCGACGGCACCTTTTTCGTGTAGCTCCCGAACCACAATGGCCGCCGAGCTTGGCCGTGACATCTTTTTTAACGGCGATGGCATGGTTGGCGCCTTCCGTTTCAAGGATGGTCATGTCGACTTTACGTCGAAATATGTCCTGACCGACAAGTTCGTTGCGGAGCGGGCGGCGCGCCGCGCCCTCTACGGCGCCTACCGCAATCCGTTCACTGACGATCCATCGGTTGCCGGTACTATCCGAAGCACGGCCAATACCAACGTCGTCGTTCACCATGGGCTGTTGCTCGCGCTGAAGGAGGACGGACCGCCGGTCGCGATGCGGCCAGATACGCTTGAAACGATCGGTAACTACCGTTTTGACGGAAAGATGACCAGTCAGACATTTACGGCTCACCCCAAGATCGATCCGACCAATGGCGAGCTGATTGGCTTTGGTTATGCCGCCAAGGGTGTGACGACCACCGATATCGCCTATTACGTCATCGATCGCGGCGGACACGTGGTGCATGAAGCTTGGTTTAATGCGCCGCGGGCAGCGATGATACACGACTTCGCCGTGACGGAAAACTATGTCGTCTTTCCCGTGAGCTCGCTGACGTCGGACATCGAACGCCTGAAGCAGGGCGAACCGGCCTTTGCCTGGCAGCCGAATGTGGACCAAATCTATGGGGTTCTGCCCCGCCGCGGCAGCGGAAAAGATATTCGTTGGTTTACAGTGCCGACGAACGGCTTCCAGGGCCACACCATCAATGCATGGGACGAAGGACACAAAGTCTATCTCGACCTGCCCGTCGTCAATGACAACGTGTTCTGGTTCTTCCCAGAATATAGTGGGCACGTGCCTGATCCCCGGTCCCTGCGTCAAGCCATGACGAGATGGACATTTGATCTATCTAGCAACAGCCCCGTTCCTCAGGCCGAGATCTTTACCCAAACGATGGGCGAGTTCCCCCATGTGGACGAGCGTTACGCCACGCGGCCCTATCGTCATGCCTTTCTCGCCCTTATCGACCCCTTCGCTCCGTATGACGCGGATCGCTGTGGCCCGCCCTCGGTCAACGCTTTCCTCAACGGCCTCGCTCACCTGGATATAGCGACCGGAAAGAGCGAGCGCTGGCTACCCGGTCCCACCTCGTCTGTCCAAGAACCGGTGTTTGCTCCCCGATCCCCTAATGCGCCGGAGGGAGACGGCTACGTCATTGCGCTCGTCAACAGGCTCGACGAAAGGCGGAGCGGCCTCGTCATCTTGGACACTCAACATTTTGCAGATGGCCCGGTCGCAGTCGCTCACTTACCGCTGCGGCTACGCAACGGCTTGCACGGCAACTCGGTGCCTTCAAGCGAGCTCACTGCACCAAACTGACACGGCTCCACTACGGACAGCAACCAGCTGACCTCAGCCACAGGCAACCACAAGAGGATGTAACATCTCTTGTGGTGACCTGCCTGTGGCTGATTTCGCTCGTGAGGCGACCGTCGCGCCAGGGACGGCGATCTTGGACGGCCTTGCATGTTGCCGCTTCAGCATGACGGGCGTTTGATCATTCACGAACAAGCGCCCGCGCTCAACTCCAGACAAATGCTGCATGGCGCCATATGTAATAGTTGACATATCGTCGAGCCCTGATAACCTAGAACTATAAGTCAAAAGTGTCATATGAGGAATCTGTCCCCATGAGCGTCCAATCGCTACCCGCCGACCTGCACAAGGCAACCTCCGCGCTGCCTTCGCCGCGCGTTTCGGAGATCGTTCTGCAAACTGCACAGTACGAGCTGATGCGCGACTGGTACTCATCTGTGCTGGGATTGAGCTGGAGCATCACAAATCCTGGCGGTGCCCCGGAAAACCGGCGCCGTTTCGCCGGCTCGCCCAAACAGACCCGAGCTAGCGACGTGCGATCCTGTTTCATGTTCTTGGACCGCTCGCCGGTTCATGGGCAGGTCCTGGCGCTATTCGAGCTGCCAGAGCTATCCGACTCGCCCAGCCGCGATCCCGGCTTGAATCACTTTCAATTTCGTCACGCAAATCTGGCGGCGCTGCTGGATCGCGTGGAATTGTTGCTCGGCGCTGGTCTGCAAGCCCACCGCGCTTCCAACCACGGTCCAGTGACAAGCTATTATTTCTCAGATCCAGACCAGAACGTCGTTGAGCTTTGCTGCAACAATTTTGACGACGCCGAGAAACTCAAGGCCTTCATCGACTCTGACGCTTTCAAGAACAATCCCTCTGGCATTGATGTCGACCCGAAGGATTTCTTGGCGCGCTTCCGCGCCGGCGAGCCATTAGACCAGCTGCTTAAGATCTGAGGGCCCATGCAGCGGGATAGGCTAGAACGAGCGGCGGATATCCTCGAGGCTCAAGCGACGGTCTTGAGCTTCATGGAGCATTTTGACTATGGCAATGCCGAGGCCGCTGCAGGGCTCTTCACAGAAGATGGTGTCTGGCACCGCGGCGATGGCCTTGTACGCGGCAAGGGCATGCTTGTTGATCTTATCAATCGCCGCGATCGCAACCTGGTCGTCCGACACCTGATCTCCAACATCAGATCGGAATGGCTGAACGAAGATCGCATTCTTATTCACGCGTACGTAACTCTGCTCAGCCAGCGCAGTGAGACCACTCCTCAACAGTTTCCTCTGCCATTTGATGGCGTAGCAGGATTTGGCCGTTACGAAGACGAGCTGCATCGGAGCGACGGGCGCTGGTTGATCGCAAGAAAGAAAACGGTGACCGAACTCAAGAAAAAATAAAACATGAGCTGAAAAGGGGAGGAAGATGATGACGAGCGTTAATACGCCTGCGCTGCCGGCCGTTGGCGACCTGTCGCCGCAGGTTCAGCTACGTGGAATAGAGGCAACAAAGGTCGTGCTCGGTTCCGGAATTGGCATGTTGACCAATTTCGGGCCGATCGTAATCTATACTTTCGGAACATTCCTGCTGCCAATTGTCAACGATACGGGCTGGTCGAGGGCCAGCGTGGCTGCCGCTCTTGCGCCAGCTGCTCTCTGCTCCGGCTTCTCGCAGCCAATCGTCGGGTGGCTGGTCGACCGATATGGGCCGCGCGTCTTTGCAGGCTTTTCTTTCGCTTTGTTTGCGCTCGGCCTGATTGCACTCGGTCAACTTCCACGTGATCCCTTAAGTTTTGCAATCTTTATGGGCCTGCTCGGACTCCTTGGCGCGGGGCAAGGGATCACGGCTTTCACCTACATAGTCACTCGGACTTTTTCGACCTTTCGTGGGTTTGCGCTCGGCATCATTAATGCAGCCTCGGCCGCCGGCATCATGTTAATGCCCGCGATCGCCACCTTTTCCATTGCAGAATACGGCTGGCGCAACAGCTACGCAGCGATCGGCGCTGGGGTCGCAATCCTTGGCGCAGTAGCCGTCATCTGGCTCATTCCCGGCAAGGAGCGCTTTCAGAAGTCCGCCGCTTCCGCGCAATCCTCCAAGCTTGTCTTCGGTGAGCTTTTGTCTGCTCCAATTTTTTGGATGCTTGCGTTGGCATTCCTACTGATGACGCTCGCCATTCAAGGTATGATTGTCCACATGACACCGTTGTTGATCGATCGCGGCTTTCGGCCCGTCGATGCGGCGGCTGTGATGGCGACATACGGCATGACGATGCTGGTAGCCCGCTTCTTGCTCGGGTCCATGCTTGATCGATGGTCTCCACGGTTGGTAGCGGTCGTTGGTTGCCTCGGTCCTGTGGCTGCCGGACTGCTGTTGGTCTCGACACGGCAGACTTCTATGGTTTATTTGGCCGCAGCTCTTCTTGCGCTTGGAGCGGGAGCAGAGTCGGATCTCATCCCATACACTGTCGCACGGCAATTCGGCGTTGCCCAGCTGGGGCAAAAGATCGGGCTGTTTATCGTCGTGTTCGCCATTGGCGTAGCCATTGGCCCGCTGATGTTTTCCGCGGTTCAAGCCTTGCGGGGAAACTACGACATCGCGCTCATCGCCAGTAGCGCCCTGATGCTGGCGGCGTCAGTCATCTTTGCTTTGATCCCATCCGCCTCGTTAAGCCAAAACGGCGAAAAGAGCGGCTGAGTCAGCCTTCATCAGCGCCTCAAAAAAAGAAGGTATCTCAATGAAAGTAGCTCGATTTGCTCGGAATGGCTCGGTCAGCATCGGCCTTGTGAAGGGCGACGGCATCATCTCCCTGTCGCCGTTTGATAAAGGCCTATCTGATATCGATGAAGTAGTGGCTGCGGAAGGCTGGGCTCGCGCAGAAAAGCTTATGACACGCGAGCCTGACCTGAAGATTGGTGACGTTGAGTTTCTTCCTCCCCTGTCTGCTAGGGCCAGGGTGTTCTGCGTTGGCTTCAACTATAAAGCTCACGTAGACGAGACCGGAAACGAGGCGCCTGCTTACCCGACTTTTTTCCAGCGAACGCACGAGAGCTTCGTTGGGAATCGCCAGCTGCTGCTTCGGCCTAAAGTGTCTGAGCGCCTCGATTACGAGGGGGAGCTTGCTCTCATCATCGGCCGGACGTGCCACAGAGTGGAGGAGGGAAGGGCGCTCGACTACGTCGGCGGGGACACCTGTCTAAACGAGGGCAGTGTCCGAGATTACCAAAAACACTCTGCCACTGGCATGACGGGCAAGAATTTCGATTCGAGCGGATCCATAGGACCCTGGATCGTGGCGGCGACTGACGTCCCGCATCCGGACCGCCTCGCGCTTTCCACGCGCTTAAACGGCGAGGTGGTTCAACAGGCATCGACGAGCCAGCTGATCTATGGGTTACCGCGGCTTATAAGCTATCTGTCCAGTGTTCTCAGGCTCCTGCCAGGCGATATCATCGCGACCGGTACTCCAGCAGGAGTTGGGTCGCGTCGCGTTCCGCCGCGTTGGCTGCGCGCTGGCGACCGGGTCGAGGTGGAGATCTCAGGCGTCGGAATTTTGGAAAACGCGGTGATCGACGAACCGACGTGAAAGCTCGCCCGAAAGCGGCCGCTTAAAACCTTCCCGATAGGCGGACCCAACAATCTGCTTTCAACAACGGCCCGCGGTTAAGCGCGCCAATACGACCTTACCAATTCAGCGCACGGAGGTGTTCATGCCCGCAGCCATGATGAAAGCTGTTCAAGTCGAAAAGCCGGGAGGACCCGAGGTCCTCAAATACATCGATCTGCCAATTCCCACACCGGCGGCTGGGCAAGTCCTCATTCGGACCGACACCATCGGGGTCGGGAAATACGATGCGCTGGTCAGGACTGGACGCTACCCGTGGCCCGTGGAGTATCCGGAGGTGCCGGGGATCAGTGTAACCGGCTATGTTGAGCGGGTGGGAGATGGTGTTGAAGGCTTCTCCCCGGGCCAGCCCGTTCTCGCATGGAAGTTTTCTCGCCGATGTTACGCCGAATATGTCGCCTGCGATGTCCACGAGATCACGAAGCTGCCTGAAGGCATAGACATTGAGGGCGCGGTCGCAATTCCCGACTATCAGGTCGCATGGGGCATGTTGAATGACGCTGCAGATCTGCGCCGGGTAAAGGTCGCCTCCATCAACGGAGCTACTGGCGGCGTCGGCTGCGCCATGATCGATCTTTGCCGCGCTGCTGGGATACAGCTGATAGCTGTCTGCCGGGCCCCGAACAAGGCAGCGTTCGCCTTGGAGCGGGGTGCAAGCTATGCGATCGACAGCAGCTCTGAAGCGGTTGGTGCCCGGATCTTGGATATCACCAAAGGTACGGGCGTCGACTTGATGTTCGACCAATTGGTCGGTCCGGATTTCCGCGACAACATCAAGCTCGTTGCTCCCTTGGGACAGATCGTCACGTTCAATGCGCTGTCGGGACTTCCATCGTCCGACCTATTCGCGGACTTGCGCAAGAACATGGACCGCAGCATCTCAGTGCGTGCTTATAGCGTTCACGTCTACGATCCATTTCCTCAAGAGCGCGTACGGATTGCGTCAGAGGTCTTCAAACTCGTGGAAGCAAGAGCCATCAATCCGTCCGTGACGGTGCGATTGCCGCTTAGGGAGGCTGTGCAAGCGCATCGAATGCTTGATGGCCGGGAAGTTATGGGCAAGCTGGTGTTAAAGCCGTAGCGAGGGATGCATCACCGCACACCCGAGACGCCGTGATTCGCCGCCTTCCATTTCCTGTCGATGGCAAGGAGATGCGGCGCAATCGACGACACGACAATTCTATACATAGGCATACCGCCACCAAGATGCGTCCCGGACTTAATGATGAATTAGCGAGAGCGCGATAGGTTCTCGGAAACTTATGCGAAATGTGGGGTACGCATGCGAATCGGAAAGCTCTTTGCGCTGTCGATGCTGACGGTGACCACGTTTGCGGTTATTCTCGGCGCCGAGGTTCTGCTTCCGCAGACGCGCATCTTCGTTAGTCGCTCCGAATCCATCAAAATGGTCGAGGCTTTCGGCGCGGTGCTGATGGTCAGTCAACACCTGGCGGGCCTTCGTACACCCTACATCACGATCTTTCAGGAAACGCCCGCCACGCCGACCCAGATCGAAGCGATGGGCAAGGCGTCGAGCGCCGCCGATGCGGCCTTCGACCTGGCCCGCAACAGTTTGCTGGCCCTTGATGGTGGCGAACCGATGATCCAAAGCCTGGACCGTACCGGGCGCCGTTTCAAGGATGTTCATGCGGCGGCCGATCGGGCCGTGCGCGTATCCCTCGGATCGCGCGATAGTGCGGTGGTCAAAGAACTCCTTCCCACTGTTGCCGAGATGATCGGCGCGATCGAGCCGATCCTGAATCGGCTGGAGGGGCAGGTGGTCAGCGCCGATTCTTCACTTGCAACGCTGCTGAGCCTGGCGCGAACCGCGCAGGATTTGCGGGTGACCGCCGGCAGCCACGCCTCGCCACTGTCGCCGGCCTTGAGCGCCTCGCGTCCGCTCACTCCCGCTGAATTTGCGCTGATGGATCGTATGCAGGGCCGCTTAGATGCCGACCGAGAACGCATCGAGGGCACGATCGACCAGCTCGGCAATCCGCCCCGCCTTGCCACGGCCATGAAAGCGGCCGTCGAAGCCTATTTCGGAAAGGCGATTCCGGTCGTCGAGAAGGAAATGCCGGCGGCCAGAGGCGACGGCAAATACAGTCTCAGTCCCTCCGACATGGCCAAGGTCATTGTGCCCGCTATCCAGATGTTCTTCGGCGTCCGCGATGCCGCCTTGGCCGAAGCTGCCGAGCGCGCCTCGGCGGTCCGTGACGGCGCGCTGGGGATGCTGGTGCTTGCAGGAGTTGCAGTGCTGGCCCTGCTCGGTACGCTCGCTGGCGTGACCATAATGCTGCGCCGACGCGTGGTGACGCCGCTAGGCCAGCTTGCGGAGGTGATCGGCACTCTTGCGGCCGGAAACCATGACGTCGAGATCCCATCGACCGGCCGGAATGATGAAGTCGGCCAAGTTGCCGGCTCGCTACAGCATTTCAAAGACAAGCTAGTCGCCCAAAAGGCTGCCGACGCCGCGGCCGCCAGCGAAGCCGAGGGCAAACTCAAACGCGGCCAACGCTTGGACCAGATTGCGCGCGAATTCGAGGCCATGATCGGCGATGTGATCAGGACCGTTTCGTCCGCCTCCGCGGCGTTGGAAGCGTCGGCCGGTATGCTGACTAGCACGGCCGAGCAATCCAAACAGATCACGGCTGCCGTGGCTGGCTCCTCCGAACAAGCTTCGACCAACGTGCAGACCGTGGCGGCGGCCGCCGAGGAGATGTCGTCGTCCGTCGACGAGATTGGTCGCCAAGTGCAAGATTCAGCCCGCATTGCTGGCGAAGCGGTGCTGCAGGCGGGACGGACCAACGAGCATGTCGCCGAACTCGCCAAGGCGGCCCGTCGGATCGGCGACGTAGTCGAACTCATTAGCCAGATCGCAAGCCAAACCAACCTATTGGCCCTCAACGCCACTATAGAAGCGGCACGCGCCGGGGAGGCCGGCCGCGGGTTCGCGGTGGTGGCGTCGGAGGTCAAGGCTCTGGCCGAGCAGACGGCCAAAGCAACCGACGAAATCGGTCAGCAGATAACAGGCATTCAGAGCGCAACCCAGGACTCGGTCGGCGCGATCAAGTCGATCGGAGACACCATCGGCCGCATGTCAGAAATCGCCTCCACGATCGCGGCGGCGGTTGAGGAGCAGGGCGCGGCAACGCGCGAAATCTCCCGCAACGTGCAGCAGGCGGCGCATGGTACCCGACAGGTTTCGGCCAGCATCGTTGATGTACAGAGGGGCGCCAGCGAGACCGAAACGGCGTCATTCAACGTGCTCGCCGCCGCGAAGTCACTGTCCGGCGAAAGCAACCGGCTAGAGACCGAGGTCGCCACATTCCTGGAAGCGATCCGCGCAGCCTAACGGGCCTAACACGGATCACCTGTCCTCGCCGGAACTCTCCGGGCTGAACGTCTCATTGCTCGTCTTGAACGGGCACTCACCACAAGGTCACCTGGACACACCGTCGATAGTCATGTCGGGATAGCACTCAATATGTTTGCCTCGAGTTCGTTGCGGAAACCCCGCAGACTCTGATCGTCCGCTGGATAACAATTGAGTGACAGGTCAGCACCCACACTAGTCACGACCGCCGCCTCACAAACTTTGCTGGCGGTGCAGCTGTGAGCCGTGTCGTGGAAACGTTGCGATCACGACGTGGCTGGGCAGCCTCCTACTTCCTTTTGGTAAACTCAGGCGGCGACGACATTCTCTTTTTCGCCCGTCGATCGGCTACTAATTCAGCAGCCTGCTAGGCGTTTTCGGGACACATCACTGCGCTAATGACGGCGATCAGCTCCTTGCGGAATTGCTTGTCGTCTTTAGCAACCGGCGCAAATCGCGCGATGAATTGCCGGTTAGCCATGGACATCGACATCGCGCCGAGGGCGGCAAAGAATCGCAAGTTCGGATCGACTTTCCGGCTGTTGCCACTCCGATTGACTGCTGCGATCAAGGGTACCAAGGTTTCTCGGAGTGGCTTAGTTAGGGCATTGTGAAAGAACTCAAATCGCTCGCTCTGGTCGATCCCGGCAACCTCGTTGATGACAAATCGCGCAAATTGCGGCTTACGCTGGCCCACATTGATCAATTGTTCAATCGTAAGCTCTAGGCGCTCCCTCGAAGACACTTCTGCCCCATCCGATCGCACGGATGCGAGCAGAGCCATCGCCTCCCCCGAAAACGACTCGATTACGGCCTTCCATAGTTCGAGTTTTGATCCGTAGTGGTAAGAGATCAGGGCGACATCAACTTTCGCGGCAGCAGCGATTGAGCGGAGGTTTGCCTTTTCGAAACCGTGCTCGGCAAATGCGTCGAGCGCTGCATCGAGAAGGTTGTCGGCCTCTAGTTCTGAGCCCTTCCGTGGTCGACCGCGCGTTCTCACGGCTTTTCGAGACATCCCTCCTCCTCCATCGACCATTCCGACCTCTTGACGTTTAGAACGATGCAACTAAATATTCAACGCCTGTTGAATATTACGCCTTGGAGTTCTTTGGCGGGGCGCTCAGACAACTTGAAACTTTGAGTTAAATCAGCATGTTGCAAATGCCCAGCGAAGAAGGGGACCTAATGCCGCGGCTGGCCAACAGGGCGCAATTCCGCACGTCGCTCGCGCTCGTCGCGACCGTGCTTACAGCGTTCCCGAACTCGATGGCGCGAGCGGGTGACAAGTCTTCGGCGCTGTTGCGCGTGACCGTCGCCACCGCCCGCCGGCAACACATCACGCCAGACCTTCCCCTCACTGGGACGATCCAGGCTCGCATCCTTTCGAACATTGCATTTCAGACCAGTGGACGAGTTGTCCGTCGCGACGTCGAGGTTGGGCAGTATGTCAAAGCAGGTCAAACTCTCGCGCATCTTGAACGGACCGAGCAGCAGACCGATGTTACCAGTGCTGAAGCAGCGCTGAATGCTGCGAATGCGCAGTTGCTGGAAGCCCAACGAAATTTCGAGCGACAACAGTCTCTGCTTAGCAGTGGCTCTACCACACGTGAGCGATTCGATCAGGCGTTAGCCACGCTTCGAACAGATGAGGCGCAGGTCAACAGCGCACAAGCTGCCCTGAATACGGCACGCGAGCGGCTAACCTACACGGAATTGAAGGCAGGACGGGACGGCATCATTGTCTCACGTAGTATCGAAGTCGGCCAGGTTGTGCAGGCCGGACAGACGGCTTTCGCCCTTGCCGAGGATGGCCCGCGGGATGCGGTATTCCAAGTTCCCGAGATTCTTGTCACCAATCCGCCAAACGACAGGACTGTCGACATCACCTCGCAATCGATGCCGAATGTAACTGTTGCCGGCTCTGTGCGCGAGATCTCGCCGATTTTGGATCAGGCCACCGGCACCGTTACGCTCAAGGTCGCGGTCGAACGAGCGCCGGCCGATTTGACACTCGGTTCGGCCGTCGTCGGTAGAGCCCGTTGGGAGTTATCGCCTGCCTTTGTCATTCCATCGAGCGCGCTGTTTGCAGCCAACGGTAAGCCCGCAGTCTGGATATTGGATAGCGAGAACAAGGCCCGGCTTCGCGGGGTCGTCGTGCAGGAATATCTCACTGGAGCGGTCGCGTTGGCCGCCGGATTGGAAGAAGGCGAGCGTGTCGTAACTTCCAGCGTACAACTGCTGTATCCAGGGAAGGTTGTCGCGGTCGCCTACGGAGCCGAGCCATGACGTCGCCCGCACCCACGGTCTTGCGGCTGCTACTTTTCGCCTGCGCCGCGGCGCTTTCCGGGTGCGAGGAGAAGAGCCTCGAATCGCCCGTCATTCGTCCCGTGCTCACCATGGTTGTGCAACCGGCCTCGTAGAGGATCGACACCTTCACCGGAACGGTGCAGCCTCGGTACCAGGCCGAGCTTGGCTTTCAAACAATGGGGCGAATGAGCTCGCGCGACGTCAATGTGGGAGATCTCGTTGCCAAGGGGCAAAGACTCGGGTCCCTTGATTCGACCGTCGCGCAGCTCGCGATCGTCTCAAGCCAGGCCGATCTGGCCAACGCTCGAGCGGTCCTTGCCAATGCCGAGGCCACTCTGGAACGAAAGCACAAACTGTTCAGCACGGGCAGCGGGACACAGGCGGACCTCGATGCGGCAACAGCAGCCCAGCAGAGCGCCCAATCACGCGCCACGCAAGCTGAGGCGAGTCTGCAGAAGGCGACCGAACAACTCGGCTACACGACCCTAAACAGCAGCTATGACGGTGTCGTCGTCTCCTGGTCCACGGAAATCGGCCAGGTCGTCTCGGTAGGCCAGACGGTTGTCACCATCGCTCGCCCAACTTTTCGCGACGGTGTGTTCGACATACCGGACGACCGAATTGGCCAATTCATCGAAGGTTCATCCTCTCGGGCATCGCTCCTCGTCCAGGATAGCATCGCAGCCAAGGCGGTCGTCCGTGAGATCGCGCCGCAGTCGGACTCCTCGACCAGAACTCGGCGCATTCGGTTCACCATCGAAGATCCACCTGAAGCGTTTCGGCTGGGAACCACGATCCGCCTCGCGGCTGCACAGGAGGGCCAAATGGAGATTCCGGTTAGTGCTCTTTTGAAAATCGAAGGTCAGGACGCCGTCTGGATCGTGGGAGCAAACAAGAGGGCTCTAGCACGTCCTGTGATGCTCGGCGCCCACAGGGGAGACCGCGTGGCAGTTACATCCGGCTTGTCGATTGGCGATCGCGTCATCACTGCCGGCGTGCATTCCCTCTCCGAAGGACAACTCGTCAAACTTTTGCAAGAGAATCAGTCGTGACCTCCTTCAATCTATCTGAATGGGCCCTAAAGCATCGCTCGTTCGTTTGGTTCCTGATGATAGCGTCCGCGATAGCGGGCCTGCTCGCCTACCGCAGCCTCGGTCGCGAGGAAGATCCTCCGTTCACCATCAAGACTATGGTGATCCAGCAACAATGGCCCGGCGCGACGGTTGACGACATGCTCAATCAAGTGACCGACCGGATTGAAAAGGAGGTGAAACAGATCGGCGCGGTCGACTACGTCAAGAGCTACACGACGCCCGGTCAGACCACGATTTTGGTCAATCTGAAGGACACCACCAAGCCAAAGGACGTGCCGTGGCTATTCTATGAGGTCCGCAAACATGTTCAGGACATCCAGTACACCCTGCCTTCAGGCGTAGGCGCAGCCTCCTTCAACGACGAATTTGGCGATGTCTTCGGCAACATCTACGCGTTTACGTCCGACGGACTCAGCCCACGGCAATTGCGCGACTATGTCGAGCGGGTGCGCTCGGAACTTCTCACCGTGCCAAGCATCGGCAAGATCACGGTGATCGGAGCACAAGATGAGGTCATCTATCTCGACATCTCCACGCGCAAGCTGGCGGCACTCGGTCTTAATATGCAGTCGCTCATCAAGACACTGCAAAATCAAAACACAGTGCAGCCGTCAGGCGTCGTACAAGCGGGCCCAGAACAAGTTTCGCTGCGCGTAAGCGGTCAATTCGCTTCGGAAGAGGCCCTTCGAAGCACCAACCTGCGCATCGACAACCGCTTCCTTCCGCTTAGCGACGTCGCGACCATCACCCGTGGATATCGCGATCCACCCGATCCGCTATTTCGTGTCGATGGAAAGCCTGCGATCGGGCTCGGCATCGCGATGATGGCCTCTAGCAATGTGCTTCAATTTGGTGAGGCGCTGAGAGCAAAGATGCGCGACATCTTGGCCACGCTTCCGGTAGGCGTCGAACTCCACCTGGTTTCCGATCAGCCGAAGATAGTTGAGCAGGCAGTCGGCGGCTTCACCGAAGCGCTCGTTGAGGCCATAGCCATCGTGTTGGTGGTAAGCCTGATCAGTCTTGGAGTGAGGGCAGGGCTGGTGGTCTCGTTCTCAATTCCGCTCGTGCTGGCGGTCGTGTTCGTCATCATGCAGTATTTTGGAGTAACGCTGCAGCGCATTTCCCTAGGTGCGCTGATCATCGCGCTTGGACTGCTCGTCGATGATGCAATGATAACAGTCGAGATGATGGTGCACCGCCTTGAGCGCGGGGACAATCTCTATAACGCAGTGACCTTTGCTTACACCTCGACCGCATTTCCGATGCTAACCGGAACCCTGGTAACTGTCGCAGGCTTTATCCCGATTGGGTTCAACGGCTCATCGGCTGGCGAATACACCTACACTCTGTTCCTCGTAATCGCAGCATCGCTACTAACCAGCTGGGTGGTAGCCGTTCTGTTCGCTCCACTGATCGGCGTCATGGTCCTTCCAAAAACCATGAAACATCACGACCATATCGGTGTCGGCCGGCTATCCCGCTACTTTGTCGTTCTACTGGAGGCCGCGATGCGCTTCCGCTGGGTCACAATCGGCGGAAGCCTCGGTCTGCTCGCGGTGGCAATCGTCGGTATGGGATTTGTGCAGCAGCAGTTCTTCCCGTCGTCAGACCGGTCCGAGCTGCTCGTCGACTTGACGCTTCCGCAGGGCAGCACGATCCTTGAGACCAAGAAGCAGATCGACCAGTTCGAAAAAGGGCTGGCCTCCGATCCTGACGTCGAAAGCTGGAGCTCTTATGTTGGGCAAGGTGCGATCCGCTTCTATCTGCCACTCGACCAGCAGATGGCCTTTAACTATTTCGGCCAGGTGGTCGTCGTAGCCAAGTCACTTGAAGCTCGCAATCGGATCGAAAGCAGATTGCGAAAGACCGCGGCCGATCAATTCATCGGGATCGACGTCTTCATCCACCCGCTCGACCTTGGACCTCCGGTTGGACGTCCGCTGCAATACCGCCTCAGCGGGCCGGACATCCAGCAATTGCGCGCCAAGGCACTGGAGATCGCCAAAATCATGAGCGACAACCCGCATCTTGACCCTCCGACATTTGATTGGAACGAGCCAGGCAAGGTCGTTCAAGTCGAAATAGCGCAAGACAAGGCGAGGCAGCTCGGGCTCGACTCCGTCGATGTTGCCTCGATACTGAACGGCCTTGTCGGCGGGACGTCCATTACACAGATGCGCGATAGCATTTATCAGGTCAACATCGTTGGGCGCGCCGCAAACGACGAACGCAGCCGAATCGAAACGCTGCAGTCGTTGCAGATCCCGACTGGCAATGGACAGGTGGTCCCGTTGCTCTCGTTCGCAACACTTCGCTATGACCTGGAGCAGCCCATTATTTGGCGACGCGACCGTGTCCCAACAATCACGATTCGAGGCACCATCCACGATGGCACGCAACCGGCAACTGTCGTCCAACAGCTTGCGCCGGCTATCGAGACCTTCGCCGCGAACCTGCCGGCGTCGATGAAGATCGCAACCGGAGGCGCCGTCGAGGAGAGCTCAAAGGGTCAGGGTCCAATCGTTGCGGTCGTGCCTGTGATGCTGCTTGCGATGGCGTTCTTCATTATGGTCCAGCTGCAAAGCTTTGCGAAGCTGTTCCTTGTCGTAAGCGTGGCTCCCCTCGGCTTGATCGGCGTTGTGTTCGCTCTCCTCGTATCCGGAAAACCGATGGGTTTTGTCGCGATTCTCGGTACGTTAGCCCTTATCGGGATCATCATTCGCAATTCGATTATCTTGATGGCGCAGATCGACGAAATGCTTGACGAGGGTCACGATCAATGGTCGGCAGTCGTGCTGGCAACACAGCATCGCATGCGGCCAATCCTGCTGACGGCCGCCGCAGCAAGCCTCGGCATGCTTCCGATCGCGCCGCAGGTCTTCTGGGGTCCTATGGCGCTATCGATGATCGGTGGCATCATGGCTGCGACCTTCCTGACTCTCTTTTTCTTGCCGGCGCTTTACATCGCCTGGTTCCGTGTAGAAGCCCCACTAAAGGACTCTTCTTCGCGCCAGGAGGAGCCCAGCAGGCTCGCCAGGGCCAGCTCACCATAGGGAAGCCCGAGCGCGATGCCACAAGGCCTTTGGCGTCCTGCTTGGTAACCGCCACGCTCCGCGCCGGTTTGTACCGGGAGTTCGTGATGCCTTTCCCTGCACCGGATCCGACCGTAGAGCTCTTCGGGCTTGGCGATCCGGTGCACGACGATCGGCGATTGCCGGCAGCGTCGCACGACGTTCACCGCGCTTTCACAATCCACGAGCGTCGTGAAATGATGTCACCGCCGTAGCTGTCGAGCTACCGAGTGATGGTCCTTAGGAGAATCAAACAATCGATCGCGAGACCGAGCACCAGAACGACGTTAAAAAAGCTCGCCACATCATCGTCCTGAATGTCTCTCCCGTAGCGTCCACGGCTATCGAAAGCGCAGCGCCACTGAATTGATCAGGAGCGTGGCACATTGGTCTCGTCTCAGAATGCCGGTGACGCGTCGAACTCGGCCCAGCTACAGTCGACGTGGCTCGGACGTGCGTTTCCGACCGTGCTTATGAAAGCGCACGGCGCAACATGGGTATGGTCGAGAACAAGACCACTGCTAGCAATGTCGTAGACCTTCTTATCAGGTCTGCTCTCCTGCCAGACGTTGTCGAATGCGACGACATCAGCCGTCCCAATCGGCGTATTCTCGTGGGCACAACAAAAGCCCCAAGCTTCAAATCTGGCGCTCTTTGCGGTTCTGCATAGTTGCCGGCCACGCGCATCCATACGTCAGATTTGACATATATGTTCATGCCTGCTAGCCAGTAAGTAATAAATGACATATGGAGGAAGGCCGTGAATTGCCGCTCGGGGGTGGACGCACCTGACCTGTTCGGAATGACGTCCGAACTCTGCACCAAACGCTCTGACCGGTGCTGGGTATCCTCAATTGCTGATCAACGGTGAAGCCATTTTCGCAAGCAGCTGCGCTTTGTGCAGATGCCATTGGTAATTGGCCGCGATGGCTAGTTGAAGCAACGGGCAATCGTCCCGTCTAGAGCTCTCATCCATGATGCTCTCGATGGATAGCAAAGCACTCTGTGAGGCGCGCGCCGGCAGCTCAAGAGTTTCGATGGCAGTGGGGAGCGAGCGTCGCGGCTCTCCATAGCTGTCGGATGCCTTCATCATGCCTGCATCGGTGCGGAGCTGCAATTCACGAGGGCCGACTATCATACGGGAGGAAAAAATGGCGCAGATTAACTCGTTGGGGTCAAAGATTTCATTAGTGACAGGGCACATGGCTGGGATGATAGACCAGCCCGCACTTCCGATTTGGGTCGGTGTTCTGATCTCGGAATATGCGTTTTCACCGGCGCGAGCGGGGGCGCTTCCGACCCTCTTTCTAGGAGCCATGGTCTTTGCAAGCGTTACACTATCGCCATTCTTCCATCGCGCTCCGGGGCGCTGGATGCCGACGCTGGGCTTCGGCATCAGTGCCGGGACCTTCTATGTGATGGCCGGCTTCACCGAATTTAGCATTCTGGCAGTTGGCCACTTCGTCGCTGGATTGGCGACAGGAGTCGCACGGATAACCCACATCGTGTCTTTGCAATGGGGGGGGTAACGCTTGGAGTCTTCGCGGTAATATTGCTCGGCGCATCGGCGACTCTCATCACGAAATTCGGTCCACCAGCCATCTTTGAGGTCTTTGCCGCAGTTACGGCCGTGGCAGCCGCAATAGCGACTTTCTTCTTTCCCTCTGCTTCCATCAGCGAAGACCTCGTCAGGGATGCCGCTGGATTCACACGCCCTGTGTGGTTCATTATCACTGGAATCGTCCTGATGTCGCTCGTCCAGGCAATGATATTCAGTTTCCTACAACCGATGGGCACCGATCGCGGACTGTCGCCTGTCCAGATCCAAAGCGTTCTGGTCACGTTAGGTCTGGTGGCTATGACACCGACCCTGCTCGCCGCGTTTCTCCAAAAGCGGCTTCCGCCGATGCGGGTCGCGATGACTGGAACCCTGCTGCAGGGAGCGGTAGCTGTCCTAATCTCTTGCTCTAGCGGTTTCTTGCCGTATGCGGTCGGAGCGGTCGTTTTCCCGTTCATAATGTTGTTCACGCATACTTTTGTCTTCGGGCATCTCGCGCGCCTTGATCTCACCGGGCGCGCGGTTGCTGCGACCCCAGCCATGTTGGTCGGCAACATGATTGGACCGCTCCTGGGCGGGACATTGGTCCAGACGACTGGCTATCTTGGTCTCGGGTCGGCGGCAGCGGCCGTCGATCTCATTGCTCTCTGCTGCTTCATTGCTGCATCACAGAGAGCCACATCCGCTATCCAGCCGTTGCCGCAGCTAAACCAGTAGGCAGATCTCTTGGCTTGCCGGAGCCTGACGAGAGCCAACGCTACGCGCGGATTCGAAATGCTGAAAGACGTTGAGATGCCGATCTAGTTTCTGCGAGCAGCCAAGTTCTCATTCGCTTTTATCCAATTCGACGCAACCCCTTTGGCAAATTCCCCAGGTGCCTGGCACCGGTGCGAGCGAGAGATGTCGAAAGAGGTATAGGGGCCGGGCTCAAAGAGGCCTCTCCGCCAATACGTTCTCGCGGGGACGCTCTCTCGCCGCTGTTACGCCGAATAGGGTGATTGCGTCAGGCACAATCACGACCCTTTCCGCGACATGCACATAAGGCGCAGTCGCCATGATCGCTTTTGCCGAGAGGGCGGCATTCAGCTGATAATGATCCGCCGGCTCCGGAGACGGCATGGTTCGAATTGGAGCAGGGTTGCGAGCTTTGCTATCGACAACAACATCTCGGATGTCAGTCTCGGTTCTTCGAGTTGACCAAAGGTGTGAGCATTAATCTGATGTTTGACCATTTCGTTGTTCGGTTTTCGCGACGACACTCGCTGGTCGCATCGTTAAGTCAGATATTAACGTTCAACACAAGTCCGGACGTTCTTTCCTCGGAGCTGCGCAAGAACATCGACGGAGGCACCTCCGTCTAAGCTCGCATGAAGTGCGAAGTCTACGATCCTTTCGCCGAATAAAGTGACCGCATCGCCAGGGAAGTCTCATCGCCTAGGCGGCCATCGCGCCATCCGTGATCACGTCGATGCCGACTAAGGTTCGATAGGGCAATCGTGGTAACTTCTTCCTACCTTCTTGTTTGCCGCTACTGCTCGGCGGTTGCCACGGCGAATTCTTCGCGTTCATACCTTTCAATCAGGCAATCGGCGAGCGCGGTACACACCTCGCCGCCCCGCATTCGGGAATTCCGCTTTGCTGAGCAGAAACAGAAAAACATAAGGTTGGTCCACCGGCAGGTAATATGTAAGGATTGCCATATGCGATAACCTGATGTATTCTTACTATAAGTCAAAACTGACATATAGGAGGATCCGTCCGATGGGCTTAGTCCGCCTGTTCGAGCAGTCGAAGGCTCCGTCAGGCTCAAGTCGGAGCGTCCGGATTGTGTGTGCTGGTCTTAAGGATCAGCCAACATTTGGTTCGCTTGACCGAGTAGCTCATTTCGAGCGACGTCCCGATTGGTCGCCTGTTTCCGCGCGCTTTCGATTTTTCTCACTCAAGTCGATGCACAGCCGCCGGCAAGCTCCTCCCGCAGCTTGCGCAGGGCCCCGGCACGAGTTGTCGCGGCACCGCATTTTGCAAGAGCGCCGCCTAGGTGCTCAATCGCCTTTGCAAAATCAGTTTGAAGTTCGTGTCTGCGCTACTGGTTGCGCGCATTGGGGAAACGCCGGTCGACTCCCTGCGTATGCGATGCGGCTCTTTGTACAAGCCGAGCTCCGCGCCAAGCCGCGAAGTCATGGAATGGCGGAGTAACGATCATGAAGAAGGGCTACAAGTGGATCAACAGGAGGATCGAGCAACTCGATCCGCACGTCGATTATGCTGAAATTTGGCGGCTATCCAGCTGTTACGGCCTGACGGATTTCATACAGAATTTTTCGTATTGTTTCACATTTCCCAACTTCGTAGTGACTGAGTGGGGCGCTCGGGCCGTTTGGCGCGAGGATGGCGGAAAGCTTCTTTATAGAGCCACTCATCGCGCCGAACAGACCGGAATCAACAACACAACCTGGTGGTATTACGGTCCTCAGGACGATCGCACCATCAAATCCGTCGAAAACATCAACAAGCTCCACGCCCATTATGCCAAACAGTACCCGGGCGATTTTTCTGATCACGAAGATTAGATCTACACGCTTGCCTTCACGGCGATCGCCATGGATCTGGCATTCAAGGCGATGGGATTGAAGGGCTTCAACGAGAAGCAAAAATAGCAGCTCACAAGTTTTGGGGTGAGATGGCAAAGCTATTCGTCGCCGAAGGTGGCGTACCTTTACACGGGTATCCTAAGGACTGGGACGGTCTCGTTGCATTTTGCCGGGATTTCGAAAGCAGGGAGCGATCAGTGACCGAGAGAGGGAATCTGATCGTCAACGCGCTCTTCGATCAGTTCAGCTATCGCTATTTTCCGCCAGGCTTGCGGTGGTTGGGTCACCAGATGTTGCGATCAATGGCGCTGCCTTCGACGCTGAAGGCGCATGGCATTCCGCCGGCGCATCCCTTGGCTCAAGTACTCATACCGCGATCGTTGGGCTGCGTGGCCTGGATTGCAAAGACGCTCCTTCCTGATCCGCGGATCAGCTACATGGAACAAAGGAGCAGTATGCCGGCGGAAAACAGGAAGAAGCTGCGTAATCGGATCAATGTCCTTGATGAACAGTTTCCATCCTACTTTATCGGACGTCATGCCGAGGATCAGGCATGGGCTGGCTGTCCCTATCATGCTGCGCTGAAGTGCACCTGGACAATCCGCCCCCGCCGTTCAGGTGAGGGCTCTTGAGAAGCAGTCGAGCGTGCTCGACGCCAATTGACCCGGGACATTTTGGAGAATGAAAGAAATGGTTAGCGACAACATCGTGGCAGGCTCGGTGCTGACTGGGCAATTCTTCACGGGCGAATGGTCATCTAGCAAATCCGCCTTTGAGGCAGTCGAACCTGCGACCGGTGCGGTGATTGGTAAGGTTGGTCTTGCAAGCGCGGTCGACATTGGGAGCGCTTCTGCGAATGCACGGCAGGCGCAGGTCTCGTGGGCCGCGACGGCGCCAGATGCACGCGAAAACATACTTCTAAAGGCGTGCGAAGTCGGCGAGCGTTATAGGGATGACATCGTCACCTGGATCATGCGAGAGAGCGGCGCGGTCCGCTTGAAGGCTGAGATCGAGCTCGCAGGTACGCTCAAAGCAATCCGGCTTGCGGCTGCGATGCCCTCGCAAGCTCAAGGGAACGTGCTTCCAAGCCCGGGAGGGCGCATCAGCTTCGTGCGGCGACGCCCACTCGGGGTGATCGGCGTGATATCACCCTTCAATTTCCCGCTCTACCTTGCCGAGCGCGCCATTGCGCCGGCCCTGGCCGTCGGAAACGCGGTGGTAGTCAAGCCGGATCTGCGGACTGCTATTTGTGGTGGCTTCGTTATTGCGCGCCTCTTCGAATTGGCGGGGGTGCCGAAAGGCGTTCTTCAGGTGCTGCCCGGTCGAGAGGATGCTGGTGAGGCTCTGTGCAAGGACCCCAATGTGGCGATGATCCAATTTACCGGGTCGAGCAGGGCGGGGCGAATGGTCGGACAGGTGGCTGGACAGCATCTCAAGAAGGTGTCCCTCGAACTTGGCGGCAAGAACTCACTTATCATCCTAGACGACGCAGATCTGGATACCGCCGTTCGTGCCGCCGCCTTTTCGGCGTTCTTTCATCAAGGACAAGTTTGCATGAGCGCTGGACGCATTCTCGTGCAGAGAAACATCTTCGACGCTTTCAGCGATGCGCTCGTCAGATATGCGAAGACTTTGAAAGTTGGCAACCCTCTCGACCCTTCCGTTGCCCTCGGTCCGATGATCAATCAGCATCAGCTAAATCATGCACTAACCCTGATTGACCGCTCCGTCACCGAGGGAGCTCGGCTGCTAACGGGAGGCAAGGCGGAGGGCCTGTTTCTTCAGCCCTCCGTGCTGGCGGAGATCTCACCCACCAATCCGGCCTATCGTGACGAGCTCTTCGCTCCGGTCGCGGTGCTTGTCCCATTTGAGACGGATGTACAGGCCGGGCAAATGGCGAATGATACCGAATATGGGCTCTCTGCTGTGATCATCTCGCGCAACATCGGCAGGGCAATGGCAATTGGCGAGCAATTACGAACGGGTTTGCTACACATCAATGATCAGACGATCAACGACGATGTGGTCAATCCCTTCGGCGGCTCCGGCACATCGGGCAATGGCACATCGATCGGCGGTATCGCTAACTGGGAAGAGTTCACTCAATGGCAATGGGTGACGATCAAAGCTGAGCTGCAGCCCTATTCACTCTAAACTCGACACTCGATCACTGACTGAATGACCAATGCGCCCGTGGCGCTGATTGTTTCTCTAAGTTCCCGGCGGAGTGTTCACCAAGCTCCCTCCCACTTGGCCGTACTCTACTACCAAGAGTACGGCCTCTCTTTTCGGATCAAGGCAAGATCTGTTCGAAGGCTATCGAGTTGATCCGGACTCGTAAAGCTCGATCAACGTCTGTCTTCGACACACGCAAATCTTTTTTGGGTAGATTGGCCAAAGCCTTGGCCATCCCGATCTTAGCTTTGAGCAATAGCAGGAAGCGCTCGCTCGCGGCGGCTTGCCCTGCCACTGAATTTTCATCCAGCAGCAGTTAGAGTCTCGGAGTTCGCGCCAAGTGAGGCTGCTGCGCGCGCGTGGAGAAAGAGTGCGGTTGCTACGATTAGGTGAAGCCCAAAGCGGAAACGCCAATGGTATCGCTATAGCGCACCGAAACCTGATCTCGCCCTGCACGCTTGGCGCGATACAAAGCTTCGTCTGCAAGGCCAAGTACTTTCGACAATCCCTCGCTTCCCTTGGAAACCGCCAGCCCAATGCTAACCGTGACCTTGGTCAAGGCACCATTTCGGGCAACTTCTCTCTGCCCGCAAGCCTGCCGCAACTGCTCAGCGAGTAAAACTGCATCGCTCGGAGATACGCCCAACAGCAGCGCCGCGAATTCTTCGCCTCCATGCCTGCCAATCACGAGGCTATGCTCCTTCGCGAACGACTTGAGCACGTCCCCGATTTCAACCAGCACCGCATCACCGAAATCATGACCGTATTGATCATTTATGCCCTTGAACCGATCGATATCCATCATCAAGCCTATAGCGGGAAGGTGACGATCGTATGCCTCTGCGAGAGCCTTGGCTGCAACCTCGTTAAATCCTCTTCGATTCAAGAGACCGGTGAGTTGGTCAACTCTCGAAAGTCTTAGGAGCTCGGCCTGGGTCGCGATCAACTTTTGCTGCAGCAGGTTGCTGCGCAGGCTCATGGCGCCTCCAATTCCAATGGAGGCGAGCGTACCAAGCAGAGCGACGCAACCTGTCGCATAAAGGCTGCTCACGTTGCCCTCCGGTCCGAACAGATAGGCGTATGCTAGCCAAACCAGCGGAACAGTTAAGACAAGCCCGATCGCAACGTCGCGAACCGTCCGACGGTACACATCTCCCAACGTCATTAAGGGATCATTCATCAATCGCGCTCCGTGACTTTTTGAAAGCCTAGGAGGGATCGACTGGTCGTCATCTTAAAATGCTTGGGGACTTAACAGCGTTACTAACAGGAGGTTAAATTCGGAGCCAGAAATAGGCATTGACGCTCTCCTGTCGAGTCGCCTGCCGGCACGCGCCCGGCGCAGGCCCGCTGCCACGACCGGTATGCGCAACATGCATGGGCTAATTTCCACTATTGGCAGGCCTCTAGACCGCCTGCAGCTTCCTTGAAGCCAGAAACTGCGTGAATCGCAAAGCCGAGCCATCGTCTGCCGAGCAGACGCGTCTCTAAATTCAAGCCTTGGCGCCGCTCTCGCGCGTTTGCAGCGCATGGTAGCGCAACTTCTTCCGTGTCTCGTCGAGGCGATCGCCGCGCAGCACGGCTTCGCGGATCTTCTCCTCTGCGGCTGCGATCTGTCCGGCGACTTCGATCACCTCTTGGACGCGGCTCGCCGGGATGCAGATCACGCCGTCGCCATCCCCGACCAGCCAATCGCCAGGCGCGATGCGGATACCGGCAATTTGCACGGTCACATTGTAGGCGTCGGCAGTGACGCGATCCTTGCCAGTCCGCATCGTGTTGGCCCGGGCATAGATCGGATAGTCGAGTTCGATGCTGCGGTCGATATCGCGGCAGACGCCGTCAATGACGGTGCCGCCGATGCCGCGGCGGTCGGCGACCAGGGTCAGAATGTCGCCCCAGACCGTGGCGTCCATGCGACCGTCATTGTCGATGACGACGATCTGGCCGGGCTGCACATCATCGATATAGTCGCCGACCGAACCGCCGCTCTGGCCGGTCGGTAGCATTCGGATCGTAAAGGCCGGGCCGGCAAGACGCATCGAGCGCGCAAACGGCATGATCCCGAGACACTGCCCCTCGATGCCCAGTCGATCCAGTGCATCTGACAGGGTCGTCACCCCGAATGTCTTGAGGTTTTCAGCCGCGTCCTGTGTCATTTGCTGCGCTACCCTTTCAGCATATCTTCGTAGTTCCCGGCCATGACGTTGCCGATCGCTTCGCCGCGATCGATGGCTGCCGCCATCGCCCGCTCGCGCCCAAAAATGTCCTCGGCTCCGTAGCGATGATCTCCTCGGCGCGGAGTTGGTCGACGAACACCACGCCGCTGCCATCGGCTAGGACATAGTCTCCCGGCTTGACGGCGACGTTGCCGAACGTGATCGGCTCCTGGAACGAATGCTCCGCGATCCGGCCGCGAGCGGTCACGGGTACGGCTGGGCGCGCAAAGACCGGAAGCCCGAGCGCGCGACTTTCATCAAGGTCTCGGCAGGCGCCGTCAATCAGAATAGCGGAAACGCCCTTCTTGACGGCGCCGAGGCTGAGCAGGCCGCCCCAGCCAGACACATCGGTCCGTCCGCGATGCTCGACGACGATGATGTCGCCACGTTCTGCCGCCATCACCGCTCCCGCGCCGAGGTGGCGTTTCGGGAGGTTCGGCAGAGGTGCGCCGAGCTTCGTCGTAACGGCTCGTCCGGCGACTCGCGTCGGGCCGGTGAGGGCCGAGACTCCGATGACAGCGCCCGGCAAGTTGAGCTTGTCGAGCGCGTCGGACACCGCGCAGGTGTCGAGTTCCATCAGTCTGGCGACAATGTCAGATGTCGTTGAGGTGGTCACTCGAGAACCGCCATGGCATCGCATTGGACCAGCATGTTGGCCGGCAGATGATCGTTCTGGAATGTATGCCGTGCAGGTCGCGAAGCTGCATCGGGGAACGCTTCCAGCCAATGCTTGTTGACGGCCGGTCGGGCTTCCGGAACCTTGACGTAAACCGTCATCTTGACGATGCGATCCATCGCACCTCCGGCTGCCGCCATGATGCGCTTGAGATTGTCGAACATCAGTTCAACCTGTTTCTCGACCTCGTCAGGAATCTTTCCTGCCGCGAGATCCAACCCATAGACACCGCCGGTCATGACGATATTGCCGACGCGAGACGCTGCGGGTATCGGCTGAGCGCCATGGCTGAAGCCTTCGATTTCGATGCTGCGGCGTGCAGTCATTGCTGCTCCTCCCCAACCGGTCAGACGTCAAGCCGCGCGAACAGACGGCGCGCGTTGCCTTCGAAAATGCCCTTCTTGTCAGCTTCGCTGATCTCGGTGATCGATTCGATTACCGGCCTGATGTCGTCATAGGGCTTGCCCGAATTTGGATCGATGCCGCCGCCGCTGCCCGGCCGCTCGGTGCCGAAGACGCACCGATCGGCGCCGACCACGTCGAACAGCAGCTCCAGCGATTTCTTGTAGTGCAGTACCGTATCGAACCAGAAGCGCTTGAGCGTCTCGTCGAAAGTCTCGGCCTTCGCCCCCGAGGCGGCGGCGAACATTTGGCGATTCGAGCGCCAGCGACCGACTTGATACGGCACGGAGCCGCCGCCATGGCTGATCAGCAGCTTCAAGCTGGGAAAGCGCTTGAACACGTCGGACCGGGAGATCGAGGTGATGGCAAGGCTCTCTTCCGTGATGAAGTGCTCGTCATACGTTTCGCGGCCGCAGCAGGCGCAGCTGTGGATGTGACCAGGGATATCGTGCTCGCAGAGGAATTCGTATAGGGGATACCAATAGGAATCGCCCATCGGCGGCGACTTGCCGGCCCCCTCCGAAGGATCGGGATTGATCAACACGCCCAGAAAGCCGAGATCGTTGATGCACCGCTTGATCTCGTCGAACATCTTTTCAACCGGCACGCCCGTCGCTTGAGGCAGGCCGCCCACGCCGCGGAAGCGCTTGGGGTGCAACTTGATCGTGCGTGCGATCATGTCGTTGTTGTCCTGCGCCCAGCTGACGATGTCGTCCCAGCGGTTCTCGCCATGCAGCATCATGAAAGGCCGGGGTGAGAGAACCTGGATGTCGGTGCCGACGCCGTCCATGATCTGCACGTTCTGGGCTGCTGATTTCTCAAGCTCTGCATCCGGGATCTTGGCGTGATAGATGCCGTATTGGCCGCGCGCGACCTGGAGATTTCCGCGATGGGCGTAGAAGCTCGGCGGCGCGACGAGATGCGCGTGGGCGTCGATGATCATGCGGACATTTCTCCCTGGATGGATAGCGCGGGTCTTGCGACCACTAAATCTTCCACATGGTATAATTAAAAAGCGACCGTCGCAAGCCCTGGGAATTGCGTCGAGGCGATTGCCATTCGCGATCGCTCGTAGCAATATAGTCCATCTGGTAAAATTAAAAGAGAGGAAATGTCCAATGGCGAAAATCGTTCTCGGCCTCGCCGCGTCGCACACCCCCATGCTCGCGCTGGAGGGAAAGCGTTGGAGCGAGCGCGCGGCTGACGATCTCAAGAACAAAGCTCTCAATCTCTCCGATGGCCGCTATGTGTCCTACGACGAGCTCGCCCGCGAAAACGGCGCTCCTTATGCGGCGCTGGCGACCGAGGCGAAGTTCCTGGAGATCGAGGCCGCATCGCAGAAGGCTCTGGATTACATGGCCGACCGCCTGGCGCAGGTTGCACCCGACGTCGTGCTGATCGTGGGGGACGATCAGGCCGAATTGTTCAGCCTATCCAACATGCCCGCAATCTCCATCTTCTATGGAGAGGAGATCCTGACGCATGAGCGCCATCTCACGCCGCAGACGCCGAATTGGATCGGCACGGTCATGAAGGGATATGCCATGGATGCAGTCCATACGTTTCCGGGCTGTCCAGAGCTCGCCCGCGAGCTGATCCATGGTCTGATCGAGAACGACGTGGACATCGGAGCAGCAGCGAAGGTGGATGACCCGCACAAGGCCGGATTCGGCCATGCCTACGGCTTCATCATCGAGCGGCTGTTCAAGGGAAAGTCCATTCCGGTTCTGCCGGTCCTGCTGAACACCTACTTTCCGCCCAATGCCCCGACGGCACGACGCGCCTATGGCGTCGGACAGGCGATCGCGAGCCTCATTTCACGGTCGAAGTTGGATGCCCGAGTGGCCGTGGTGGCCAGCGGCGGCCTGAGCCATTTTGTCGTGGACGAGAAGCTCGATCGCAAGGTGCTCGATGCGATCAAGCGCAAGGACGTGTCCGTCCTCAAGTCGCTGACCAGGGGAGAGTTGAACTCCGGCTCTTCGGAACTCCTGAATTGGGTGATGGTCGCGGGCATGTCCGAGCATCTCGACAACGACTGGACGGAATACTATCCAGGCTATAGGACCCCGGCCGGTACAGGCACGGGTATCGGCTTCGCCGTCTGGTCCTAAATTTCCCGGCACAGCGAGCGACTGCCGCCGGCGAGGCGACTTGCCGGCGGAGTTCACGCCTGTGTCGCTCCGGTCTGTGTGTTCCGCTTGTGCGCGTCGGGCGCGGTGTTGACAAACCGGTCGCTCCGGCGGATAGGCTTCGTGCGGACATGGCATGCCACGCGGAGCTGTTTTGGCGACGGATCTGACCAAGGAAACCCTCGACGAGGTCGTGAATCAGCGCCGGCGCCAGCAGCGTTCCCTCGACACAAGGGAACGGATCCTGGAGGCCGCTTTCGAGGAATTCGCCGAGCGTGGCTTTGAGGGAGCGTCGACACGGACGGTTGCAGCCAAGGCCGGCGTTCAGCATCCGCTCGTGACTTATCATTTCAAGAACAAGGACGGGCTTTGGCGCGCCGTCCTATCAACGACGAGCGTGAATTTCAGCCGGCACTTCCAAGACTACCTTGCCGGCGTCTCTAAGCAGGACGAGGTGGGACAGCTCAGGGTTCTCCAGGAGCAGTTCATCCGCTTCGCCGCTGCCAATCCGAACTTCCATTGGCTGATGTCACACGAGGGAAAGCGCGAGAGCGAACGGCTGACCTGGCTAGTCGAAGATCGGGTCCGCAACTATTTCAACGTCGTCGCGAAGCTCATCCGTGCGGCTCAAAAGCAAGACCGTTACGTCGAGGGCGATCCCTATCATCTCCAGTATCTGTTCATCGGTGCGGTAACGCGTATCTTCATGCTTTCGGCCGAGGTCCAGCAGGTGATGGGCCACTCGCCTTTTTCAAAGAAATTCGTTGATGAGCACATCCGCACCTGCTGCGCGCTGTTTTCCCGCGAGCCGGCAGAGCAACCTCGCCGGCGTAAGCTCGCTCCGCGAAACAAAGACGCAAAACGCGTTACCAAGCGAGCGGCAAGCTCCTGAAGCCGCGCACCATCAGGTGACGAACACGAACTGCGCGGGCGAGGTCAATCTCGAAGTCCCCGAAAGTGCTCAGCACTTTCGGCAGAATGGTGCGGAGCATGGCGCGTGTCGCGGGGGCGCCGAGGCAAATATGCGGCCCCGAACCGAAGCCGAAATGGCGAACCTTGCCCCGGTCGACATTGAAGGTCTCGGCATTTGTAATTGCGCTCTCATCGCGATTGGCGGAGCCGTAAAGCAACACCACCCGGCTGCCTGCTGGAATGTCGGTTTCGCTGAGGGCGACCGGGCTGGAAGTGATCCGCGCGAAACACTGTGTCGAGGTATCCCAGCGCACACCCTCTTCGATGGTAGCTTCGACCAAGCTCTGATCGGCCAGGATGCGCGATCGCTGCTCGGGGTGGCGCCAGAGCGCATGGACCAGGTTGGGTAGAAAGTGGCCGATGGAGGCATTGCCGGCCAGGAGCACGGTCATCATGTTTGCGACGATCTCGGTATCCGTGAGGGGCGCTCCATCCTGTTGAGCAGCGATCAGGACCGAGAAGAGATCGTCCCCACGTTCGACACGCCGGCGTTCCAACTCCTCGGACAGCAGCGCAATGACCTTGGCGCGTTCTTCCTCGGAGAGCGCAGGCCCCGCGGGGCCGGAATTCCCGCGAAATAAACGCTCCGACAGCTCGGCTGCGCGCTGCGCCGAATCGGGTCCCAGCCCCAGCATCCTGCCTAGCGCGCCGAACAGCACCGGGCGGCTCACTTCGGCGACAAAGTCGCATCGGCGCCGGGTGCCAAGCGCTTCCAGGCCCTTAGCGAGAGTATCGCGGATCCAGGGCAGAACCAGCTCGATACGCGCCGGGCTCAGTCCCCGCATGATGATCCGGCGAAGCTCGTCATGCCGTGGCGGGTCGATCGAGCCGAGCGTCTTGCCCACGCGCAGCGGAGAATCGCTGAGGGCGTTCCCGGCGGAGGACGAGAGCAGGACGGGATTGTTCAGTGCATAGGCGATATCCGCATAGCGGCTCACGAACCAGAGCTTTGTGGTAGGGCAATGATAGACCGGACATTCGGAGCGCAGGCGACGATAGGTCGGATAGGGGTCATCGAGAAACCCATTGCCGGTGAGGTCGAACTCGCTCACCTCGTTCACCAGCGGATCGTCAGCTTGTAAAAGCCGCGTACCATCATGTGAGCGACGCGTTCGGCGTTCGCGACGTCGAGCTCATAGTCGCCGAGCGCCGGCAGCAGAGGGGTCATGACCGTTCGCATCATGGCCCGTGCTGCGGGCGCCCCAAGGCAGATATGGGGGCCGGAGCCGAAGCCAAAATGCCGGGTCTTTGGCCGGCTGATGTCAAAGCGGTCCGGATCCGGGATAGCGCGTTCGTCGCGATTGGCGGCCGCGAAACAGACCACGAGCCGGCTGTCTGCCGGAATTGCGATTCCGTGCAGCTTGACCTCCTTCGTGGTCTGCCGTCCGAAAGCCTGGGTTGACGTATCCCAGCGAACGCCTTCGTTCACGGCGGCATCCAGCAGGGCCGGATCGGCCTGCAACTTGCGACGCTCGTCCGGATTGGTCCAGAGCGCGTAGATCAAGTTAGAGAAATAATGCCCGATGGACGCGTTGCCCGCGAGCAGGACGGTCGACATGTTGCCCAGAATCTCGCCGTCGGAAAGTGGTGCTCCCCCCTCCTGTGCGTCGAGCAGGAACGAGAACAGATCGTCACTGCGGTCCTTGCGACGTCGCTCGAGCTGCTCGGTGAGCAGTTCAAACACCCCTTCCATCAAGCCCGGCCTCGCAGCCGGGCCCATCGGTCCCGTATCGGTATGAAAGATGTCCCGCGACAAATCCGCCGCCCGGTCCGCAGCTTCGCCGTCCAACCCGAGCATCCGCCCGAGTGCGCCATAGAGGATGGGCCTGCTGATATCTGCCATGAAGTCGCACTCACGACGGGTGCCGAACTTGTGCAGCAGTCGATCGACGTCGCGCTGAATGGCGGGCAGCATGGATTCGATGCGCGCGGGCGTGAAGCCCTTCATCACCACACGGCGAAGTTCGTCATGACGCGGCGGATCGGTCGATCCGAGCGTCCTGCCCACCCGCAAGGGTGAATCGACCAGCGCATTGCCACGCGCCGAAGAGAAGACCTCGTAGTCGTTGAGGATGCGCGCCACGTCCTCGTTTCGCGTGATGATGTAGAACCCGCTCCCTTCGTGCAGATAGACCGGATGGTCGTCGCGCAACACCTTGTAGGTGGGATAGGGGTCGTCCACGAAGTTCCGCTCCTCGGGATCGAAACGAAAGGCCATGTGGTTCTCCCAGGAAATTATTATTACGCTAAATCTACCATATGGACAGTATAATGAGCAAGCCTTCGGCTACGCGGCGCGACCGGGTTTGCGGATGCCGACATATTGTTCGAGGGCACCGCGATCCGCCGCAATAGCGCTGCTTTCTCCGTTGCGAACGGCAATGCCGCGCTCCAGGATGATCGCCTGCCGCGCCAGCCTGAGCGCGAAGCCTGCGTGCTGCTCGATCAGAATGACCGCCATGCTCTCGGTCTCGGTGATCGCGGTGATGCAGCGCGCGACGTCCTGCGCGACGACGGGGGCGAGGCCTTCGAGCGGCTCGTCGAGCAGCAGCAAGCGCGGGGTCGTCACCAGGGCTCGACCGATCGCCAGCATCTGCTGTTCGCCGCCCGACAGCTGATCTCCGAAATTGGTGCGACGTGCCTTCAGACTTGGAAACATCTCGAAGATGCGCTCGATTGTCCAAGGTCCGTTCGTCGCGGCAATCTGCAGGTTCTCCTCGACAGTGAGGGGGGCGAATATCTCGCGGCCTTGCGGCACCCACCCGATGCCCAGTCGGCATCGCCGGTGTGGCGCTAGGTCGGCGATCTCGTTGCCGCGAAAACGAATTCGCCCCGAGCGGGGCGTGAGATGACCCGCAAGGGCGAGCATCAGGGTTGATTTTCCGGCCCCGTTTCGGCCCAGAACCGCAAGAGAGCCGCCGGCCTCAATCGCGAAGGACAGTCCGCTGATGACGATTCCTTCACCATAGCCCACGTTGAGCTGGTCGACCTCGAGCAGCGGCTCAGTCACGGTCATCTCCGAGATAAATCCGCCGCACCTCCGGGTCGGTCGCGATCTCGCCGGGCTTGCCTTGGCGAAATACCGAACCGGCGACGAGAACGGTGATCGTGTCGGCAAAACGAAAGACCAGATCCATGTCGTGCTCGATGAAGAGAACGGCGATCTGATCGGGGAGGGATTCGATAGCCTGCATCAGCTCAAAGCTCTCGCCGGCGGGAACTCCCGCCGCCGGCTCGTCCAACAGCAGCACGCGGGGACGGCCGGCGAGGGCGAGAGCAATCTCCACAAGGCGCTGGCGACCGTAAGATAGTTCGGCAGTCCGCCGCAGGCAGTCGCGGTCAAGCCCGACCGAACGCGCCAACTCATACGCCTCGTCCGTGGTGTCGGGCTGCCGATGTAAGGCCTGAAGAGGCCTGCCAAGCCGTCCGCGGCGCCGGGCGACCGCGAGCATGATCGATTCCAGCGGCGTCAGATGCGGGAACAGGGCGTTAATCTGGAAAGTCCGCCCCAATCCGCGTGCGACACGCTGATCGGTGCTCAATCGATCGATTGGCTCGCCCTCCAGCAGAATGCTGCCGCTGCTCGGGGCCAGCACGCCGGTGAGCAGGTTGATCAGCGTGCTCTTGCCGGCGCCGTTCGGCCCGATCAGGGCATGTCGACCGCCTGCCTTTAGCACGAGGCTGACGGCATTGGTGACCTTCAAGGCGCCAAATTGCTTGCAAAGGTCGCGTGTCTGGAGCGCGGCAACCGTCATCTCGCTCGCCTCCAGCGCACGATCTTGCTCCGAACCAGGCTCACGACGCCGAGTAGGCCGCCTCTAGCCGTCAACACGATCGCGATCAGCACCAGGCCGAGCCAGAACATCCAATATACAGGATTGACCGTCGACAGCAGGTCGCGCATCCAGATGAACGCGGCAGCCCCAATGAAGCCGCCGATAAGCGTGCCAATTCCGCCGACGATCAGCATGACGAGGGCCGACACCGATCGTTCGAAGCTCAACGTTTCCAGTGCGACGATCTGTGTGGTCTGCGCCAGCAGCGCGCCTCGCCGCCGATATCGTGAAAGCGATCATCTTGCGCCGTGTGATGGAGACGCCGAGCATCGGAACGCGGGTCTGGTTCTCGCGAATGGCCTGCAGCGCGAGACCCTCCGGCGAGTGGACATAACGCCGGGCGACAAGATAAAGCGTCAATGCGCTGCAATAGGCATACCAGAACGCGGTTCGGCCGAAGAGATCGAACTCGAACAGCCCGAGCAGCGGCCACATCTCGATTCCCTGGAGACCGCTGTCGCCGCCGGTGAGCCAAGGCAGGCGGCTTGCGCCTTCATAGAGCAGAAGCCCGATGCAAAGCGTCACCATGAGCACTGCGGCGCCGCGGACTTTTGCAATCAGCGTGCTGAAGGCGAAGCCGAGAGCGCCGGTCACGAGCCCGGCAGCAAGAACGCCGGAGATCGGCTCGCCCCAGCCATGCGCAGCGAGCAATCCCGCCGTGTAGGCGCCGAGTCCGAAAAAGGCGGCATGTCCGAAGGACGGAATCCCGCCATAGCCGAGCAACAGATCGAGCGACATCGCAAACAGGCCGCCGATTAGGATCTGTGTGAGAAGGACGAGCTTGCCGGGAAAGAGGACATAGCAGGCCGCTGCAGCGATCCAAAAGACCAGCTCGACCAAGGTCCATCTGGCGCGAAAGCGCACCGCAGTTCGCGCGAGGTCGAGAGTGATGTCGCTCATTGCGGACGGCCGGCTAGGCCTTGCGGGCGCACCGTCAGGACGGAAAGCGCCGTTGCATAGATGATAAACGCGCCGATCTCCGGAAGCAGATATTTCCCGGCCACGTCAAGGACCCCGAACATGAGGCAGGCGGCAAACGTTCCGCGCAAGGAGCCGAGCCCGCCGACGCTGACCACGATCAGCAACTCCGTCAGAAATTTGATGGGGAAGTTCGGGTCGAGGCCAAGGAGCTTCACGCTGAGCGCGCCGCCTAGTCCAGCAAGCGCGGAGCCGAGAGCGAAGGCGAGGGCGTACAGTCTTGCGACGTCGATGCCGCAGGATGCCGTCATCCGCCGGTTGAAAACGGCCGCCCTTATCCTGGCGCCAAAATTCGTATGATCGATCAGAACAAGCAGCGACAGAAGAAGTGCCGTGCCGAAGCCGATCAGAAAAAGCCGGTAGCGGCTGACCTCGACAGCGCCGATGCGGACGTTTCCGTCCAGCCATGAAGGCACCGCGATCGCCATCTGCTCTGGACCGACCAGATAGGTGGCTGCGGCAATCGACACGTAGACGACGCCGATCGTCAGCAGGACCTGTTCCAGCTCCGAGGCCTCGTACAGTCTCCGGAAAAGGCTGCGCTCGAGGATCGCACCCACGGCGGCCGCGATGGCGGCAGCCGCTGCCACCGCCGCAAGGAACGGCCACCCGGCCTTGCCGATCAGCAATGCCGCCGTGTAGCCTCCAACCATGGCCAGCGCCGCATGCGCCATATTGGCGAAGCCCATCAGCCCGAGCGTGATGGAGAGGCCACCAGCCATCAGAAACAGCACGAACCCATAAGCGATGCCGCCGATCAGAACGTTGACGAAGCCGACCATGATCTAGCGCGCCGATCCAGGATCCTTGACGTCGGGAATGGTCGCAAACTCCAAATTGACCATCTGTCCGTCCCGATTCTCGACCCTTCGGAAGTAGATGTTCTGCACGATCTCACGGGTCGACGGGTCGATCGCAATCGGGCCGCGCGGGCTTTCGAATCTTGTTTGCTTCAGAAGCTCGATCGTGCGCTCGGGATTGAGATCGCCCTTCTGCGCATCAACGACCGTATAGATGGCACGCAGGACGTCGTAGCTGACGACCGGTATGAAACCGAGCGGCCGGCCCTGCGCGACCGCGTTGAACGCGGCTGCGAACTCTCGGTTGACCTCCGAATCATGCGTCGGGGTGTAATGGAAGGCCGTAACAACTCCGAGAGCGGCCTCGCCCGCGGCAGGTAGTGACGATTCGTCCGTGATGTCCCCGATGCCGATGATCTTGGCCGGATCCAGCCCTGCCTCCTTGAACTGGCGGAGAAAGATCGGCGTCAATTCGCCGGCAGCCATGAACACGAAGATGCCATCCGGGTTCGCGTCCTTGATGCGCTGGATATAGGCGGAGAAGTCCGTGGCCTTGAGCGGCGCCCGCACAGATCCGGCAATCACGCCGCCGGCCGCTTTGTATTCACGGACGAACATCGCCTCCGCATCGAGGCCCGGCTCGTATTCATGCACGAACGTATATACGGATTTCAGCTTTTGCTTGGCGGCGTAGAGCGCGAGCTGCTGCGCCATTTCGGTGGTCGTGAAGCCGAACCGAACGGCGAAGGGATGCTTGGCGAGGATGCCCGAAGTTGCCGAGTTGACGATGAGGAGGGGCACCTTGGCGCTGGTCGATAGCGGCGCAACAGCCATTGTGTTGGGCGTGTAGTCCATTCCTGCGAGGAAATCGACATTCTCGCTGACGATCAGCTCCTGGGCCAGGCGGCGGGCCACGTCAGGTGCGGGTCCCGTCGTGTCGCGCTTGATGATCTCGATCCTGCGACCGGCGACCGTAGTGCCGAACTTGCGGAAAAACACCTGGATCGCGGCATCGGACGCGGCGCCGGCCGCGGCGCCCGGCCCGGTATAGCTCATCAGCCAGCCGATCTTCAGCGGACGGTCGTCGGCCTTTGCCTGAATGCTGACGGCCAACATGGCCGCGGCCACGATTGCGATCCTGGCGATCATGCCGCTTATCCTCCCTTAGACTGATCATGCGGGGTCTCTCCCGGACCCTTGATACAAATTAGACCATATGGAAAATATATGCAAGATAGCGCGAGGCCGGTGGGGCTGCCCTAGCAGGACACGGTCTGACAGAAGCGAGCACAAGGGAGGGGAGATGAACGCAGATATCGGAGTTACGATCGCGAAAGCCCGCGAGCATTCGATTGGCGATCTCTTGCGCCGCTCGGCTGCCCGCGAGCCGAGCAAGCTAGCCTTGAGCTGCGGCGCGGTGCGCTGGACGTTTGCCGAACTGGACGCGATCTGCAATCGACTGGCGCGTGGCCTACCCGGCCTCGGCGTCGGGAAGGGCGACCGTCTCGCCGTGCTGTCGCGCAACTCGCATGCCTTTGCGGCGCTGCGCTTCGCGGTAGCGCGGATCGGCGCGGTGCTGGTGCCGATCAACTTCATGCTCAATCCCGACGAGATCAATTTCATCCTGAAAAGCTCCGGCGCCAGGCTGCTCGCGACCGGCCCCGATTTCGTCGAGGCCGCACGCGCCGCGAGCAGTAAGGGCTGCGCGGTGGAGAAGCTCATCTGGTTGCCGGGCGAGGATCCCGCTGCGCAGCCGGCGGGCCTCACCAGCTTCGACGATCTTCTCGATGCCGACAGCTCGTTGTTTGAGGCCTCCGTCGACAGCCGCGATCTCGCACAGATTGTTTACACCTCGGGCACGGAATCCCTGCCCAAGGGTGCGATGCTGAGCCATGAAGCCGTGATGTGGCAGTATGTGAGCTGCATCATCGACGGCGGCATGAGCGCCGACGATAAAGTGCTGCACGCGCTGCCGCTCTATCATTGCGCTCAGCTCGACGTCTTCCTCGGCCCGCAAGTCTATCTCGGCGCCTCCGGCGTGATCACGGGCAAGCCGACCGCAGACAACATTCTGGCGCTGATCCAGGCGCACGGGATCACCTGCTTCTTCGCGCCGCCGACGATCTGGATCGCGATGCTGCGCTCGCCAAATTTCGACAAGAGCGATCTGTCGTCGCTGCAAAAGGGCTATTACGGCGCTTCGATCATGCCGGTGGAGGTGCTGCTCGAGCTCCAGCGCCGCCTGCCCAACGTCAAGTTCTGGAACTTTTACGGTCAGACCGAGATCGCGCCGCTTGCGACCGTGCTGACGCCCGAGGACCAGCTCCGCAAGGCGGGCTCCGCCGGCAAACCCGCCATCAACGTCGAGACCCGCGTCGTCAACACGGCAATGGAGGACGTTGGCGTCGGCGAGATCGGCGAAATCGTACACCGCTCGCCGCATCTGTTGTCGGGCTATTACAACGATCCCGTGAAGACCGCGGCGGCTTTCGCTGGCGGCTGGTTCCACTCCGGCGACCTCGCCACCGTCGATGCCGAGGGCTACATCACCGTTGTCGACCGCGTGAAGGACATGATCAAGTCCGGCGGCGAGAATGTCGCCAGCCGCGAGGTCGAGGAGATGATCTACAAGATCCCGGCGATCTCCGAGGTCGCCGTCGTGGGCCTGCCCGATCCGCACTGGATCGAGGCCGTAACCGCGATTGTCGTGGTTAAGAGCGGCGAGAAGCTCGACGAGGATGCCGTCATCACGCATTGTGCGGGATCGATGGCGCATTTCAAGGTGCCCAAGCGCGTGATCTTTGTCGACAGCCTGCCGAAGAATCCGTCCGGCAAGCTGCTCAAGCGGGAATTGCGCCAGCGTTTCATCGGCGGCGAGACGCTCGACAAGGCGATCCAGAAAAACTTCGGGGCTTGAGGCGGCCACCCAGCCGCTCGCGGCAGGGTGGGGCCTTCGCCAGGGGTTATTGAGGTCTGTTAATGCGACACGGTCAGAAGAAGATTCCGAGCACGATTCTCATTTTCGGTGCAGCGGCTCATATCGGCGGCCCACTTGCGCACTTCTTGCGCGAGGAGGCGCCGCAGATCAAGCTGCGCCTCGTAACAAGCAATCCCGCCAATTGTGACGTCCTTCGCCGCGAGCACCCGCATGCGGAGGTCGTCATTGCCAGCTATTTTGATCTCGCATCGCTTGAGAAGGCGGTCGACGGAATGGAAGGAATCTTCGTACTGACCAGAAGCGGCACGAACGAGGCCGACGCGATGACAAATCTCGTTGTCCTGCTCAAGAAGGCAAGGTCCGCCGTTCACGTTATACGTCTTGTCGGCCTACAACCCGAAGCGAATCGAAGGCGAATTCCTCAGTCTCTCCGCGAGCATGGTCTTGGTTTACCCATCCAACACCCCATCGCAAAAGAAATCCTCGACGAAAGCGGTCTGCCTGTCACCTACCTGAACATCGGCGCAACCTTCATGGACAACTTCTACTGGATGAAGGACGGCTTGAGGAAGGAGCGAAAGCTGATCTGGCCCGAACGCTTGATTCCCTATATCGATCCACGCGACATTGCGGAAGTGGCCGGACGTCTTTTCCTGTCGAGCAATCATCGGCACATTGGTCAATTTCACACTCTGAACAACGGACAGGACATACTGAGGTTCAGCGACGTCGCCGATCTCATGACCAAGGTTTTTCAGGAAAGAATTGTTCACGACGGCAGCAGAGCGGGCTTCTTCGAGGCGTACCGGGAGCTCGGAGAGATCCGGCTGCACTATCTCTGGGATTTCTTCCAGTACGAAGAACAGAACGAGGTGGTTTGGGCGCGCAATGACTTCGTTGAGCGCACCCTAGGACGGATGCCCGTCTCCTTGAGCGAATGGCTGGGCGAACATCGGCAAGCCTTGCTGTTCGGAATATAGGCCTAAAGCGCCCTCGCGCGATGGAGATCTAGGGATCATTGCCCAGCGGGACCTCCGCTATATCGTACTCATGAAACGCTTTAAGTGGCGCGCAACTGGACACCCGGTTTGCCTGAGGCTGATTGCTGCTACCATCCATTTGGAGGGGCGAAGACATGCTGCGATGAGCGAAGCTGCATCGTGGGAGCGTGCCGCCGGGATAATTCGACGCCAATCGATCCCCTGAGAGCCTTCGGGAAGCACCGCCATGGCTGGTTAGGAGCTCGGCATCAGGATCGGCGCGGCGCGACCGGTATCTTGCGCCCGCGCCCCCAGACAACAAAGACGCTAAGGGCCAGCAAGATGAAGTTGAGAGGCGTGAGCTCGGCCTCGCCGCGAGAGACATGAAAAACGATAGCGAAGACCTGCAACACGGAGCAGCCAAGCGCGGCAAGCACTGTCAGCCGCGGCATAATCCGGGTTAACGCAGGCACGAGAACGCCAATTCCTCCGGCGAGGTCGATCAGTCCGATGACCCGGACAAATGCTTCAGAGTGCTGACCTGTCCATGGCATCATTGCCGCTAACTGCGGAATCGGCATGAACAGCTTCGCGAGCCCGGACGAAGCGAACACGCAAAAGAGGAGGGCTTGAGCGATCCAAAGGCTCACGCATAGGGGACGTTCCCGCGGGGCGGCTTGGGCGGTGGCGGTGGACATGGCAGGCACTCCGACGATCACAGGGCTGTCACCATGTTTGGTCGCTTCACGATTTTGGATCATTATCTGTTTTGGGATGGATTCATTTCCTATATGTTGATGATCTGAATGGATACGCTGGTCAGCATGAAGGTCTTTTGCCTGGTTGCCGAGCTCAAGAGCTTTGCAGCCGCGGCAGAGCGGCTGGGCATCTCGCCCGCCATGGCGAGTAAGCATGTGATGCAGCTTGAGAAGCGTCTGGGCTCACGGCTGCTCAACCGCACGAGCCGACGCGTCAGCCTGAGCGAAAGCGGCGCATTATATTTCGAGCAGACGCGTCAAATGCTCGAGTCCCTGGATGAGGTAGAGGCGGCCGTCAGCAACGTGACCGTAGTTCCTCGCGGCACATTGCGGCTAACCGCACCGGTCTGGATGGCCAATCCGAAGTTTTCGAAAGTCTTGGCAGACTATCAGGCTCGCTATCCACAGGTGCGGCTGAACATCGATCTCAGTGGACGATTGGTCAATCTGGTCGAGGAAGGTTTTGACCTGGCCTTGCGTGCGACGGGCACGCCTGACGAGGCATTGATCGCGCGGCCGATCACAAGGGTCCCATTTTATATGGTTGCCACGCCCGCTTATCTCGATCGCGCAAAGCGCCCGAAGAATCTGGCTGAATTGTCCGGACACAGCCTCTTGCACTATGCGCTGCACTCTCCAGGCGAGAGTATCACCATCCAGGGCGAAAGTGGGACGCAGACTATCAAATTCAACCCCGTTTTGCTCAGCGGCAACGAGACTCTGCTGCACCTGGCCGCCCTGGAAGGCATGGGGCTCGCGGTGCTGCCCAAATGGCTGATCAGCGAGGATCTCGCCGCCGGGCGCCTGGAACAAGTGCTGCCGGAGCAGAGCATCTTCGAAAGCCAATTGTTCGCGGTTTATCCGACGCGCAAATACCTCTCAGCCAAGGTCCGGACATTTATCGACTTCATCGCTGCTGATAAGCGACTGAGATAGCCGGGCCAAAAGCGTGACTGCTGCGGCATCAACTTTACTTACGTCATCGTGAATGTGTGGCTGCTTTCTCGATGTGCTGCCAGAATGCCTCCGCCGCCTGGGCGAGCCGCAGTTTAGGCCGGAATACGTGGATCTCGATCGGCACGTACCACTGCTGCCCGCCTGCCGCGACAATCTCGCCAGAGGCAAGCTGATCACTGATCAGGCTTTCCGGCAGCCACGCCATGCCCCGGCCTGCCTGAACCATCGTGACCAAAAGCTTCGCCAGATGCGACGTGAATGTTGTGTGAAGATGAGCTTGCAAGGGGGAGGTGGCACGCACCGCTTCCAGGATCCGTCCCATCCCTGATTCTGAACGGAAGCTCAAGAACTGTACAGGCGCGCCCTCCGTTCCCGGAAGCTTGAAGCGAGGCTTGCGGTTGCGGCGCGAAACCGGCACCGATGCGGGGATCAGCCGATCGTCACCAACATGCAGCGAGCGAAAATGCGACGGCGTCAACGCCGTCGTGGCGGCCGGATGATAATGGCAAAGCAAAAAATGGGCATCGCTCGCCAAGAGGATCCGTTCGCAGCCTTCCATATGATTGGCAACGAGCTGTACGTTGGGCACGAATGGTAGCTCGGTCTCGATGCGACGCAGCCAATCCGGAAAGAACGTCAGCGACAGCGCATTGGTCGAGGCGAACTTCAGTACGTCCGAGGCACCGCGCGCCCGCTCCTGCGCCTCGAGCCGGCCGGCACTCAATCTGCGCACGATATCGTCAGCAGTGTGACGAAAGGCTTCACCAGCGGGCGTCAGATTGACGCTGTGCGTGGTGCGATCGAGCAGCGATGCGCCAGCCCAGACCTCGAGCGCCTGTATCCTCCGGCTGAGCGCCGGCTGGGAACAGTTTCGCTCCTCTGCGGCCCGTGAAAAACTGCGCGCTGTCGCAACCGCGATGAAATCGTATAACCAGTTGATCTCCATGGAGAGCTCTCGTTTATGCAGGCCTTGCATAACGATATCAGCATCCGGCATTGGATTTCTAGTCGCGCGCGCGTCACGGTGGCCGGAAAGAAGCTTTGGAGGAAGGCGGGATGGCCGCGCGCACGTTGTATGACAAGCTGGTGGACTCCCATGTGGTCCGCAATCTGGATGATGCCGGGCTCGTCCTGCTGTACGTCGACCGAACCGTCCTCAACGAGTATACCAGCCCCCAGGCGTTTGCCGGCCTGCGCGCCGCGGGGCGGAAAGTTTGGAATCCCAAAGCGGCGCTGATGGTGGTCGATCACGTCAACCCTACAGCCGCACAACGCACCCGCGCCATGCCGGATAGCGGCGCCGCGCGCCAAGTTGACTACTTCGCTGAAAACGCCCGGGATTTCGGCATCGAATATTTCGATATTCTCGATCCGCGCCAAGGCATCGAGCACGTCGTCGCCCCCGAGCAGGGCCTCGTCATGCCAGGTATGGTCATCGCCGCCGGCGACAGCCACAGCACCGCCTATGGCGCCTTCGGCGCGCTCGGCTATGGCATCGGGACCTCCGATATCGAGCACTATCTTGCAACCTCGACGGTGCGCTACCGACGCCTCAAAACGATGCGCATCCACCTCACCGGAGACGTCCCGTTCGGGGTCACGCCGAAAGATATCGTCATGGAGATCATCCGGCGGATCGGCGCCGACGGGGCTACTGGCTATGCCGTTGAGTTCACTGGCCCCGTCGTCTCAAACATGAGCGTCGAAGGCCGCATCGTCATGTCCATCATGATCGTCGAAGCGGGCGCGCGTGGTGTCGTGGTCGCCCCGGACCAGAAGGTGCTGGACTATTTAAAGGGCCGGCCGCGCGCGCCAAAGGGCGAGATGTGGGAGCGAGCGGCCAAGAAATGGCTGACGCTCGCCTCGGACCCCGATGCCCGGTTCGACCGCGAGGTTGCGCTCGATGTCGCGGATGTCGCCCCTCTCGTCACCTGGGGAACCAGCCCCGACCAGGCAATTGCAGTGACCGATATTATCCCCGATCCTGCGCAACAGGTGGCGCCTGAACGCAAGGCCGCGGCCCTTCGCGCCCTGAGCTATATGGGGCTTCGAGCCGGTGATCCCATTCAATCCGTCCCGATCGATTTTGCGTTCATCGGCTCCTGCACGAATTCGCGCATCGAGGATTTGCGCGACGCGGCCGAGGTCTTTCGTGGCCGCCGTGTTGCGGCCGGTGTACGGGCAATCGTAGTGCCGGGATCGACCCACGTCAGAGCGCAAGCCGAGGCTGAAGGCCTTGCAAAAGTGTTCACGGATGCCGGCGTCGAATGGCGGCAATCCGGCTGCTCGATGTGCCTTGCCATGAATGACGATGTGCTCAAGCCCGGAGAGCGGTGTGCGTCCTCGACCAACCGAAATTTCGAAGGCCGCCAGGGACCAGGCGCCCGCACGCATCTCATGAGTCCGGCAATGGTGGCCGCGGCCGCGGTCACCGGCCACATCGCTGACGTTCGTTCACTGCTGGGAGTTGCAGGCCAATGATGCCATTCGATCAAGTTTCAGGCGTCGCTGCACCCATGATGTCGCCAAACATCGACACCGACGTGATCATGCCCAAAATGTTTCTTAAGGGCGTGGACCGGAGCGGGCTGGGCGAGGGCGCCTTCAATCTGCTGCGCTTCTCCGCCGGTAAACCCAATCCCGAGTTTATTCTCAATCAGGACGGTTATCGCAACGCTTGCTTCCTCGTGGTCGGCCCAAATTTCGGCTGCGGTTCGAGCCGCGAGCACGCGGTGTGGGGGCTTCAACAGCTCGGCATCCGGGCATTGATCGGCACCAGCTTCGCCGGGATATTCAATGACAATTGCGGCAACAACGGCCTGTTGACGATCTCGCTCGAACCCGATCTCGTAGCTGAGATCGCTAACGCTGTGGCACATCGTGAGCGCAACGACGTCTTCGTTGATCTTGCAGCGCAGACGATCCGCTTCGACCGTGGCCGCCGCCCGATCAAATTCGACATCGAGCCGACGAGGAAAGAGGCGTTCCTGACGGGCCGGGATTTCGTCGCATCAACCCTGGTCCTTGCTGACGACATCCGCGCTTTCGAAGCACGCCATGCTGCGGAGAATCCCTGGATCTTCTGACTGGCAAGCCAGTCCTCGCGGCCAGCAGACTGGCCGCAGCCCGGATGACGAAAATAACAAAATTGGAGGGAACTTTGGTTGACACGACTTTTCGTCCGGCCGCGCCGGAGGCAATCCCTTCGACGAAGCTCAACGGCGTCAAGATCGGCCCGTTGCCAATCAGCATATACGTCGGAGCGGCCATCGTCTGTGCTGCCGCGGTTTACTCTGGAAAGCTCCCGAACGATGTGATCGGCGGTCTCCTGGTCCTCATGCTGCTCGGCTTTCTGCTGGGCAAGCTTGGCCAGACGATACCGGTTCTCAAGCAGATCGGTGGGACCGCGATCCTATGCCTGTTCGTTCCGGCAGCACTGGTAAGCTATGGCTTGATGCCGGATGCCGCCCTTAAAGCAATCACCACGACGTTCCGGACCGCCAATTTTCAATACTTCTTCATCGCCTGTCTCGTCGCAGGCTCAATCCTCGGAATGCCCTACCGCGTCTTGGTTCAAGGCTTCATCCGCATGTTCGTTCCGCTTCTGATCGGGACCATTGCCGCCGTCTCGGCCGGCATTCTGGTCGGGCTGGCATTCGGGTATACTCCCAAGGACACGTTCTTCTTCATCATCATTCCGATCGTCGGCGGCGGCCTTGCCGAGGGCGTATTGCCGCTCTCCATTGCTTATTCCGAGATCTTGCAGCGGCCGAAAGCCGATCTTGTCGCACACATGGTGCCTGCGGCATTGCTCGGCAACGTGGTCGCAATCGTTTGCGCCGGGCTTCTTGCGCGCCTTGGCGAGAGACGGCGCGATCTGAGCGGGCAGGGCATGCTGGTCAAGACCGGCGACAATGACATCCTAGGCGACGTGCGGCCCGATCGGCCTATTGATCTCGGATTGCTGGGAGCAGGTATGGTGCTGTCCTGCGGTCTATTCGTGCTTGGCATGACCCTAGCGCCATTTACAGGGATACCTGGACCGATCATGATGATCATCGCGGCGGTCGCGTTGAAGCTGACCAAGATCCTACCGAACGAGATGGAGCTCGGCGCCTACCAGATCAACAAGTTCATGTCGACCAACCTGACCTTTGCGATCCTCGTCGCCATGGGCGCATTGCTGGTCAAATGGGAACAACTCGTCGCCTCCTTCAACCCGGGATACATCATGATCTGCACCGCGACCGTGCTGGCCATGATTGCCTCCGGCTTTTATGTCGGCAAGTGGCTAAACATGTATCCGGTCGAGGCTGCGATCGTCACCGCCTGCCATTCGGGACTGGGCGGCACCGGGGATGTTGCCATCCTTGGCGCCGCCGATCGCATGGGCCTCATGGCATTCGCCCAGATCGCCACTCGTGTCGGCGGGGCGATCATGATTGTGATCGCGACCCTGCTGCTGAAGTCGCTATCCTGATCTGGCGTGTTGGAGATGCAACAAATGGATCGGCGCGACTTTACAAAGGCCCTATTGGCCATGTCCGCCAGCGCTGGCATGTCAGGTGCAGCGGTCGCGGAGCAGGAGCCAAGCGGCGGCGTCCCTTCGCTTGCCGTGCGCGTCAACGACAAGATCAGGCTGGGTGGCCAACGCAACTTCGACAGAGGACCGGTGACCTCGCGGCAGAACATGCAGTGGCACCAGCGGTGGGGCATTCGCTATCTCGATGTCTCGCTGGAGACGAGAAACGCCGCTCCGGACGTCTTTGGAAGCGATACGCCCGACGAGGGTGCGCTTGCTCGCGCTCAGGCGCTCGGCACGGGCATGGGAGGCGCGCGGCTTCAGCCCACCACGCGCTGGAGCCTCGAAGGCATGATGCGCATCGCCGACACGCTGCAGAAAAACGATCTCATCTGGGAGAGCATCCGGATGGATTCGGCGTACATCGCGATGGCGCCGGGGCCGGAACGCGACCGTTATCTGGATCTGATTTGCGAAAACGTCCAAACCGCCGGCCGCGCCGGGGTCAAGATCATCAGCTATCATTGGAATTTGACCCCGATCCGGCGCAATCGCAAAGTTCAGGGCCGTGGTGGGTCGGAATACGACGCGTTCAAGCTAGAAGACAATTGGCGCGACCTCCCGCCGACCCCTGCAGGCCGTGTCTCAGCGGACGACTATTGGGAGCGCCTGCATGTTTGGGCGTCCCGCGTCATCCCCGTGGCCGCGGAGAGCGGGGTCAAAATGGCTTGCCACCCCTACGATCCGGGCGGCCTGCCTCTCGGCTATCTCGGTGTCGACAGCTTCGATGCCGGCGATTATGCGAACGCGCTGCTCAAATACGAGAAGCTGTACGATTCACCTCATAATGGCTTTCAATACGATACCGGGGTCTCACGGGAATCGATGCCTGAAGGGGTTGATCAGCTTGCGCTGTTATACGGTTTGATCAAGAGAAAGAAGATTCATCAGATCCACTTCCGCAATGTCCGCGCCAGCCAGAACGACTTCGTCGAGGTCTATCATGACGAGGGCGATGTGGACTTGTTCAACATCATTCGCCTGCTTCGCGACAGCGGCGGCTCACTGCTGGCCGATCATAGTCCGCGTCATCAGGATGATCCCTCTTACGTGATAGGCTTTGCGTTCGCAAACGGCTACATTCTCGGCCTCCTGCGCGCTGCCCATGAAGAGGCGCTCAAGTCCATCGCACGATAGCCCGTTATGGAACCAGATCGGATGAAGAAAATGAACAGGCTGCTAAAGCTCAATCCCAACAGGTTCACAATGAAGTCGGTGCTCGCAATCTCGATCCTTTCGGCCTTGGCATTATCCGAGGCCTTCGCGCAGAACACCGCGCTGCCGACTGGCCCCCAATGGGGCGATCAAAACCTATCGGCTTTTTATCGTTGGACCGATCCGCTGCCCACAAGGCCGGGCGTGATGCTGCGTGAAGAGCCAATGAAGGCCCAGCCGGAGATCACGAAAGCGGCTCTCGCCGAACGCATTCTCTACAGTTCGACGGATGTACGTTGGCACGCCGGGATCGTACCGGTGAGCGGGACACTGTATCTGCCGGTTGGAGAACCGCCGGCCGGAGGCTGGCCCCTCGTGGCCTGGGCTCATGGCACGCTGGGCGTTGCGGACGTGTGCGCGCCGTCCTGGGCCGGGCACAAGCCGCGCGATGCAACCTACATCCAAAAATGGCTAGAGAATGGGTTTGCGGTCGTTGCCACCGATTACCAGGGTCTCGGCGGTCCCGGCCCGCATCCTTACCTGATCTGGGAAGCTGAAGGGCATTCCGTGCTCGATGCCGTCCGGGCAGCGCGCGCCGCCCATGGCGACAAGCTCGCTCCCAAGGTCTTCATCAGTGGTCAGTCGCAAGGCTCAGGCGCAGCTTTGGGCGCAACAACGGTCGCACCGAACTATGCGCCAGATGTACCCTTGCTCGCCACAGTCGCCACAGGGGTCGTGTCGACCTTTCCCGACGGCCCTTACCGGCCTGCGGAGGCATTCAAGGTTGGCTCGCCGATTTACCTCACCCTCATGATGCTCGGCGGTTCGCTTCCCGATGAGGCACCCCCCGTAGACAACCTCGTGACTGACAAGGGAAGGCTCGTCTTACGCGCAGCACGAGAAGGCTGCACCGGCGAGATGCGCGCGATCGCGCAGAAAGATACTGTCACCGCCGACAACGCCTATGTCCAACCGATCGCGAACATCGAAGCGAGCCTTGCGTCTCCGACCGACATGAAGCCCGTGCGGCTGCCGGTGCCCGTTCTGCTTGGCACGGGTCTGGCCGATTCAGTACTGCCGCCCCGTCGCCAATATGCAGCCGTGGCGGCCTTATGCTCGGCCGGAAACGAGGTCGTTTGGAACACCTATCCTGGTGCCACTCACAACGGGGGCCTGATTGCCGCTTTCCCGGACGCATTGGCGTTCTTCAAACAGACACTTGAAGGCAAAAAGACGCCAAGCAACTGCGCGCGCATTACCGAGCCGGGGCTTCCGACGACACCGGCGCCTGGTATACCCTTCAATGACTGACTAGCGGTTCTTTGCATCTTAGCGCATCGGTTTGCACGAACCGATGCGATCCAAGCCAGGCAGTCCTTTCTGAGAAGCTCTGGGCTGCCGGTTTGACCTGCGCCTTCGGCTAAATTGAGCCCCTTCCAAGTGCGCCAGGGGAGGCTTTCGTTGGGTTAGTCTCGTCGAGCGCGATCCTTTCGATTTCTAGCGCTCGCGCCCGTGACGACCGGCGGCTTATTTCTTGTTTCTTATCGGTCGGCATATGCCGCGACCGTCTCTCCGCTCTTGAGGTAGAAAGCCATGTCAGGAACTTTAGCCATCGTCGCGCGCTTTGTCGCGAAGGCGGGTTGTGAGGAGGAATTGAGGGCTACACTACTAGAGGCTGCGGCAATCGCCCTGGCGGAGGAGCCTGGCTGTCGTCGCTTCGAAATCCTGCAGGCGGTTAATCCTGATGGCGTGGTGCTGCCGGATACTTTCATGTCCAATGAACTCTTCGACGACTACGAGGCCGTCGAGGCGCACCGTAACTCCAGGCACGCTCCCGTCCGCAAGGCTCGGATCCGTGCTCTTGTGTCGAGCCAGACCCGGATCGAGATGGGCGCTGTGATTGATGAAGTCTGATGACGCTCCCCCGAGATCGAGCATCCAAAATGAGCCGCTTTGCAACGAGGCAAGCACAGGGTGCTTATGGCTAGGACAATGTGATGGAACATAGGGGTGTCGGCCGTTCAGGGCTGAGGATCCCAGCCCTGGCCTTTGGGACAGCGACTTTCGGCGGTGGGAACGAGTTCTTTCGCAAGTGGGGCACGACCGATCTATCGGAGGCCCGACGGCTCGTCGACATATGCCTCGATGCGGGGCTGAATCTCTTTGACACCGCCGACGTCTACTCGATGGGCGCGGCGGAAGAAATCCTCGGAAAGGCTCTGGGCTCACGCCGATCGCAGGCCCTGATCGCCACCAAGCTCGGCTACCGCTCGCATAGCGGGCCGAACGGAATGGGGGCGAGCCGGCAGCACATCATAATGGCGTGCGAGGCCTCGCTGAAGCGACTTGGCTGCGATCACCTCGACCTGCTGCAACTCCACGGCTATGACGAAAATACACCGATCGAGGAAACACTGCGCGCCTTCGAGGAACTGATCAAGGCCGGGAAGGTCCGCTATATTGGGGCGTCTAACTTCTCCGGATGGCAGCTGGCCAAGATGGCCACCACCGCTGACTGGCTTGGCTTGCCGCGCCCCATCTCGCATCAGGTCCACTATTCCTTGCTGTGCAGGGACTATGAACACGAATTGATGCCCGCGGGTTTCGATCAGGGCATAGGCGCCATCATATGGAGCCCGCTATCCGGCGGCAAGCTTAGCGGCAAGATCAGCCGTGACCGGCCGCCGCAGGCCGACAGCCGAGCGGCGAAATTCGGAGGCCTGACCGAGCGCGACGCCAAGCTCTTTGACATCGTGGATGCGCTCAACGATATCGCGCAGGAGCGCGGGACAAGCGCGTCTCAAGTTGCGATCAATTGGCTACTCGCCCGGCCAACCGTCTCAAGTGTCGTCATTGGCGCCCGCACGGCCGAACAGCTCGTTGAAAACATCGCAGCCCTCGACTGGCAACTTTCCATCAAGGAGGTGGAGCGCTTGAACCAAGTGAGCGCCTCGCCAGCACCCTATCCCTATTCACATCAGTCTATGTTCCCTGAATTACTTCGTCCGCTCAGCGGAATCTCTCGGTAATGCATGCAACTGGCAGGCTAGGGTCTCGCAATGTTTGGCACTTTCGAACAATGCTCGCCTGAACGGTCCATCCCTGCCGGGGCGCGGCGCTTGCAAAGGGAGACCAAATGTCCGACGCCATCCGCAGCTTTGACCATCCGCGGCTATCAACTCATGGAAATCACAACAGAGCCCTTCAGCTCGTCTCCGGGTTCCAGAATCACAGTTCCAGTGTCAGCACAACCGCGAGCGAACAGGTTGAACCCGTCCGCAACGTGGCTGACGGGCTCTGCGCATAGATGTGCGGCATCAGCGGGCCGATGCAGCACAAAATGCGAAAATGCAGGATCCCCTCGCATTTCAATCCGATCACCATTCGAGCGGTGAATAACGCAGAGCCCGCGCCATCCACTGCGATAAAGCGTCACCTCACCGGGCGGCAATGAATCTGCTGTGGGCCCGGCAGAATGGGCATCCGGCAGCGCGGCGAGATAGTCCGTCGTCACGGCCCAGTCGATCGGTGCGTCAAACTCTATGTTGTCATCGACTTGGTGCTCGAAATAGGGATGCAGGCCGATTCCACCCGGCATCGGCGTCTGCGCCTCGTTTCGAAGATTGAGACAAAATATGGCACGCGAGGGTTCAAGTTCGACCTTAAGAGTTGCGCTGAACGCCCAAGGCCAGTCGGCGCCTCCCTTGTGCGAGTATCGCATCGTCACCTGCGATGGCGTCAGCGAGATCGTCTCCCAAGGCATCCTGTGCGCATGCCCGTGCAACGTATGCGGCAGCGCGTCGGGATGGGCCGCAAGCTCGTACCGCTTACCCTGGAAGAGAAGAACCCCATCCCTCACGCGGTTGCTATAGGGGACGAGGGGATAGATACCACCCTTGGGCCAGCGCAGTAACTGAGCGGGCTCTACCCCGGCCGGGAACGGACGCAAGACCCGTCGCGGCAAGCCGCTACCCTTGCTGCTGCACAGCTCGAGAGAGGTCACGCGTCCGCCAGCGGACGCCGAGAAGCCAAGTCGAGCCGCACCGGCCGTCAAAAGCTGGTTGGTGATCATAGAACGCCATTCAAACCATTTGAGATGGACCGTTTGAGCGCCCGTTCACTGCCGCAGCTTAATGCTCAGCTGATTCGGCGACGAACGCCGCCAGCTCGGGCGTCGCAGGCATCCGCAGGATGTCCGACGATCCCATTTCGTGCACCTTGCCATCGCGCATATAAATGACGCGGTCCGCCACCTTGCGGGCAAAGGCCATTTCATGGGTCACCAGGATCATGGTCATGCCGTCGGCCGCGAGCTGCTCCATGACACGCAACACTTCTCCCGTAAGCTGCGGGTCGAGCGCTGAAGTCACTTCATCGAACAGCATCAACTTAGGCTCCATGGCAAGGCTGCGGGCAATGGCTACGCGCTGCTGTTGCCCGCCGGAAAGCTGTTCCGGATAGCAGTCCATCTTCTCCCGCAGCCCCACTTTGGCGATCACAGTATCCGCAATTTCGCGGGCCTGCCGCTGCTTCATGCCTTTTACCATGCGCGGGGCCAACATGATATTTTCGGCCACGGTCAGGTGCGGGAAGAGGTTATAGCTTTGAAAAACGATTCCGACATCGCGTCTCAAAGACTTCAAGTCGATGTCGTCATCATGGAGCTCGTGGCCGCAGATCAGCATCGAGCCGCCTTGGATGGTCTCCAGGCGATCCATGCAACGTAGCGCCGTGCTCTTGCCCGATCCGCTCTGGCCGATGATAGCGGCGACTTCGCCCCTGTTCACCTCAAAGGTGACACCTTTAAGGACTTCCAGCTCGCCAAAGCTCTTGCGCACGTCCTTTAATTCAACGATTGGCGACATTGAGTTTCCTTTCGAGGGCTCTGCTTTGAACCGACAGCGGATAGCAGATCGCAAAGTACATCAGGGCAGCGATGCCGAAGTAGAGAAACGGCTCAAATGTTGCGTTGTTGATGATCTTTGCGTTGTAGGAGAGCTCGGCGTATCCGACCACAAGTGAGGCGATCGATGTGTTCTTGACGATCTGGACCAAGAAGCCGACTGTCGGTGGAATGGCAATGCGCAGAGCTTGCGGCAGGATGACAGCCCTCATGCGCTGCCAGCGCGTCAGGCCGAGGCACTCTGCGGCTTCCCATTGCGGCTTCGCCACCGCCTGAATGCAGCCGCGCCAGATCTCGCCCAGATAGGCGCTGCTGTAAAGTGTGAGCGCGAAGGTCGCTGCCGTCAGCGGAGATAAGGAGTCGTAGCCCAAAATGCTCGGCCCGTAAAAGCACAGACCCATGAGGACGAGCAACGGAAGTCCCTGCATGATCTCGATATAGGCCGCCGCCCCGCGCGAAATCGCCCAATTCCGCGAGATGCGTGCCAGAGCGACGATGAAGCCGGCGATGCCGCCAAACAGGAAAGTTAACAGGCTCAATACGACCGTCGCCCATAGCCCCTGGAGCAACGAGAGAATGTAGGCGCTATTCATCTGCTATCTCCATGCTCACAGCGGGGTTCCGAGCTTGCGGCGGCGAGGAAACATCGCAAGCCCGAGGAGAGCAAACCCCCCACGTACCAGTATGGCGAGACCTAGATAGATGCCGCCGAGCACGACGAAGATTTCGAAATTGCGATAAGTCTCGCTCTGGATACGGTTAGAGATCCCGAATAGCTCCTCAACGCCAACCGAGGACACGATGCTCGAGGCCAGCATCAACAGAACATACTGGCTCGACAGCGCCGGATAGACGCGCTCCAGCGCTGGCCGAATAATCACATGCAGATAGGTTTGGGTGCGCGACAGTCCAAGGCAGGTCGCCGCCTCAAGCTGGCCGCGATGGATCGATTCAATGCCCGCACGCACGATCTCAGTCGTATAAGCTCCGATATTGACCGTCAGCGCGATGGTCGCACCAACCAGGATGGGCAACCGAATTCCCATGCTCGCAATGCCAAAGATTAGGAAGTAGCACTGCACGAGCAGCGGCGTATTGCGGATGAACTCCACATACAAGGAGACGATCCAACGGGCCCAGGTTGGCCCGCCGGTCCGGACCACGGCGCAGGCACCACCTAAAAGGATGCCGAACACCGTGCAGAATAAAGTGAGCCGTAGCGTCGTCCAGATACCCTCCAACAGGAGCGGCCAATAAGCCAGCACGGCTGCGAAGTCGAAATTGTAAGTCATAGGACTTTGCTCGTTTCAAGGGCCGTAGGCCATGTCATTGAGACGCGGCGATGACTTCCTGGGGCAGGTCGGCGCCCTGAAACTTCTTGAAGATCGCTTGGAGTTTTCCGTTGGCGATGTTCTTCTTCACCCAGCTGTCGACCCATTCCTTCAGATCCGTATCCTCCTTACGCATGCCAACACCCATAGGCGCGGTCCGAAGCGGCAGCTTCAGCTCAAGCTCTTTGGCCGGGTTCTTCTTATTGATCAGGTCGACAAGGGTCGGCACCTGCGCGACCAAGTCAAGCTGGTTGGACACGACCGCCGTCATGGTCGTTGCTTCATCCTCAAAGCGCACGATTTCCGCATCTCGCGGGGCCGCCGCAGTCACATCCGCATCGTTCGTCGTGCCGCGCGTGACGGCAATGCGCTTTCCCGACAAATCAGCGAACGTCTTGATCTGCATGCTCTTCGGTGCTGCCACATAGGACGTCGCTCCAGAATATGGCAGCGAGAACGCGATCAGCTTCTTGCGCTCATCAGTGATCGACAAGGCCGAAAGGACTGCGTCTGCGCGATGCGACATCAGGAAAGGAATGCGATTGGCGCTGTTCGTCCCCACGATCTCCATCTTCACGCCGAGATCGGCAGCCAAGAGCTTAGCTGTTTCGACTTCCGAGCCAGTGGGATTGAGGTCTTCGTCCTTGAATGCCCAGGGAGGGACACTGAGATCGACGGCGATGCGAATGATACCCGCGGACTTGATCTTCTCAAGCGTCCCGGCTGTCGCTGTTTGCCCCAAGAGGGCCAGCGAGACAACAGCAGCTGTCAAAACTCTAGCAAGAGTCTTCATTTTCAATCCTCCCGATGGCAATTGACTGTTCGAATTAGAGCTACGCCCAGATTTTCGGCTAGAAGAGGTCGATTCGGACTCGGTATTCGGAGCGCATCCGCTTCCGCCCCGGCGTTATTCTCGTCGCGGCGGTGCCAGGCAGAGCGACCACTCAGGGAGCAGGCGGCGATCGATTCCTTTGGCCCGACCGCCTCGATGGCGTTCGCAAGTGTCTCCTCCAGAGTGCCAAGTATTGTTGTTATGATTGCGCGAAACGTTAGCGAGCGCGGCTTTCAACGTGAAGCCCGTCTTTCATTGTCCGCGAGAGATCGTCTCACTTCGTGAGACTGTCGCCGTTAGTGAGCGGTCTGATGCTCAATGACCAGAGGTCATGAAGGAGAACAGAAGCGCGATCTGTCCATCCAGCATGTGCGTGCCGTCTCGCGTGGCGCAGCCAATCTTGGCTGCCTCCGACAGGAGCCTTGTCGGGACCGGATCGGTGATAACGTCGGCAACGATCATGTGCGGCGCAAGTTGAGCGGGATCGACTGGTAGCGGGTCGCCGTCCCGCAAGCCTGCCGACGTCGCATTGACGACAATATCGCAATCGCGAGGAACGGCAGTATCGATGGAGACCTTGCCTGGATATGCCTTACTAAGCCTGTCAAACAGGCTGTTCTGGTTTGACGCGTCGAGGTCGTGGAAGGTCAACCGGCGGGCGCCTTCTTCGAGCATGGAGACGCCGATCGAGGAGCCTGCACCGCCCGCGCCGACCATGAACACGTTTTTGCCGGCGATGGCATGGCCCGCCTTCTTCAATCCGGCAGTCAGACCGGCACCGTCGAAATTGTCGCCGAGCCAGCGGCCGTCCTGTTCTCGTCGCATGGCGTTGATCGCCCCGAGGACCTTGGCGCGATCAGACAGGCGGTCGCAATGCGCGATCGCCCCGAATTTGTGTGGCAGCGTGATAAGAATACTGTCGATGTTGAGCATTGCTTTGAGGGCCGCCAGAGCCGTGTCAAGATTGCCTCTCTCGACCTGCAGCGGCACCAGCACACCGTCATATCCGGCATCCTCCATTCGCTTGGTCAGCCAGCCCGGTGCCAGCACCTGCGAAATAGGCGAGCCTATTAGCGCATGAACGCGTGTCTTTCCGGTCAGTGAGGTCATGAACAGGCCCGGGCGCTTCAGGACAATTTGGGCGGAGGCGAGGGCGGCGCCATGGCATAGCCCCTGGCCTCATAGTCGAAGTCATGCAGCTTGTTGACTGTCTCGGCCTTGTTGACGGGAGAGGCATAGTAGGCCCGGATCTCGGCAATCCGTGTGACGTCGTCGTTGAAGACGTACCATTCATCGCCGCGCAGCACCTCACCAAGGGCCGTCTTCCAATGGGTCCATTCGATCACCGCTTCGTGGCCGTCCGAGCTGGCCAGAACCTTCTCAATGGTCCAGCGCGATCCCATCGTTTTGACACACCAGACCCAGCCGTCGGCTATTGCCTGAGCGCCGCGCCAGGGCGCACCAGGCAGGCCGGGTGGGAAATAGTGGACAGCATTGCTCGTGAAGCAGTCCAGCAGCGCCTGGTGATCGGCATCGTTGCAGGCTTGAAAGTATCGGCGGATCAAGGCCTCCGCCTGCGCGGCTTTCGTGAGCGCACCCATCGCTTTACTCCGCCGCTCGCCGGGCTCGCCATTCCGCGTATTCCTTCAGCGTTGCCTCGTTCGGCGGGTAGGTGCCCCAAAGAGGCGCGCCAGCATCGATCTTGGTGAATAGAAATCTCTCGCGCAGCTCCTGCTCATGAGACTCCTCCGCCACCTCCTCGGCGATGGCACGTGGGATGACGACGACGCCATCGCTGTCCCCGACGATGATGTCGCCGGGGTAAACGGCAACATCGGCGCAGCCGATTGGCAATTGCATGTCAACCGCGCGATGATAGGCAGGGCGCGTCGAGGCCGTGTTGGCCCTGCAGTAAGCGGGAAACGCCATTTTTGAGATTTCTGTCCCGTCGCGGAATGCGCCGTCGGTAATGGCTGCCGCAACGCCCTTGCGCATCATGCGCGTCATCAACATGTTGCCGGCCGATGCGGCACGCGGGTCGTTGCGGCTGTCGATCATCAGGACTTGGCCTGCACCAATCGCCTCCACGGCCTCCCACTGCATATTGTCCTCACCCCGCTTGCGGAGATCAGAAAGATCCCAGTCCTTGTCTTCCCGCGAGGGAATGAAGCGCAAGGTGAAAGCCTCCCCGGCAAACGCACCAGCGCTCGGATTGAGCGGCGTGATCCCAACCAGGAATTGCTGACGATAGTTGCGCTTGAAGAGCTGCGTGGTCAGCGTCGCTGTCGAGCAGGCCTTCAGCTTTTCGAGGGTTTGGGAAGCAATCGGAGCCATGCGTATCTACCTCCAAGAACGGAATCTAAACCAGCGCAAGCAGTGCAATGCTTGCCTTCAGGCATCACCATAGCGGCAGCAGTGCTCGGCGGAAGGCCTATCAAGCTCGCAGCGAGTGCGCCGTCTCACATGTTGAGATCAGGTGCGGGGAGCGTAGCGCTTGAGGACATCGAGATCTGGTTCAAAGCCGATGCCGATGCGATCAGATGCGCTGACACCCCCCTTCCCCGGCTTCGGTGTGCTCGCGAGCCACACTTCAGGGTCGACGAACAGGAACTCGATCAGCGTCTTCTCCTGCATCAAAGGCAGCATCGCCAGGGTCGCAAGATATCCCGGCCCGAAGTAAGGCGTATGTGGCATGACGCTCTTACCGTGTCGCTCGCATGCGGCCAAGATCTTGACGAATTCGGAGATCCCGCCGACTTTTGTCATACTCGGCTGTGGATAGGTAACAGCGTTGATGATCCGCATGAAATCAAAGGCCGTGCTGGCGTTCTCACCGCTGCCAACGGGGATTGCGGCCTTCTCAATCTCCTCCATACTCTTGTAGTCGTCGGGCGGGAATACCGGCTCCTCCACCCACAAGGTGTTGCAGGCGCGGAACGTTTCTCGCAAAGCGATCGTCTCCTGCATGGACCAGGCGCAATTGGCGTCAACCATCAGCGCGACACCGGGCCCGATGACCTCGCGCGCGTGCCTGATTACATCCGGGGCGATCTCGTGAAGCTTGATGTGCCGGTAGCCGCGCTCGAGCGCCCGCTTGCATTGCTCAGCGACGAGGTCCTTGTCGCCATACCTGACGAGGCTCGCATAGGCCGGCCGGTGCGTCGGCGCATTCGCCCGGAAAAGCCGCCATAGCGGCACGCCCTGCCGTTTCGCCTTCAAGTCCCACAGCGCGATGTCGACCCCTGACAGCGCGAACATGGTTATGCCGTAGCGTCCAAAGAGATGAAGTTTCTTTTGCACCTCCAGGTTCCAGGCAGCGATATCGTCGATGGCTGCCTCGGTCACAAACGGCGCGATCATGTGATCGACGGCCGCGCGCACCGCCTCCAAGCAGAAATAGGCAAAGGCATCGCCCCAGCCGACATGCCCATCCTCATCTTCGATACGAATCAGCACCATGTCGAGGCGATGCCAGCGGGACGGCGTGCCGCCCGTGCCCGGGCCGCCATCGGCGAACGGAATGCGCACCGGAAAGGTTTGCAGTGAGATGATCTTGGGTACGGTGTTGCTTTGGGGCATAATGCGAGTGGCCTGGGTCAAAGCCTTGCGACTGGATCGGCGAGGCCGCGCTCGCCGACATCGATCGACAGGAGGTGTCCCGAAAGAGGAGCATTGGCGAGGCTTTCGCGCGACAGGCCGGTGCGGGCACTGGTCACGAAGAGCTCGGACAGGGAGGCTCCTCCAAACGCGATACCGGTTGGTCTTGGCACGGGGAGGGCGACGGTTCGCTCAATCTCTCCGCTCTCATTAAGCTTCACGACGCTCCAGCCGTCCGACAATCCAACCCATGGGTTAAATTGCTCGTCGACGGCGAGGGCGCAAGGAGCGCCCGCGACCTTCGGAATATCGGCGAATTTTCGCTTTCGCGCCGCCTTTCGCTCAAGCAGATAGACGCATTGACGCGATGGCTCCGTCGCGAACAGGCCGGCATCACCGCAAAAGGCGATGTCGCTCACCTGGCCTTGCACTTCGAACACCGGTTCCATCCCCGATTGCCGTCGCCACGGTCCAACCAGGCTTATGTTGGCCTCGGCGCTGTAGGCTGCTGCCCAGATCTCACCAGCCTCCGAGACGCGCAGCACTTTGAAGGAAATACCCGGCTTTCCTTCAATGCGCTCCTGGCCGCCCGATAAATTGTCGATCACGATGTCATGGCCAACTGAATAGGCGACGCCGCCCTCGACAAGGCACAGCGAGTTGATGCCCTCAGAGAGCGCCTGCAGCGAGACGGTGAAGGGATGCCCGCCGTCGGCGCGGATAGCAGGCGCCAACAGGTCGGCCCAAACCAAGTTCTGCGCGCGCGCATCCCAGCGCGGCGCCGCGCCCACAAAGGCTGTGCTCTTCGTCCAGACCTTGTAATTTCCCGGATCATGCCGAGCGCTCTTGATGGCAGGTGCGAGCAGGCTCGAAATCCGTCTTGCGACATCAACGAGCTCTTGCCCTAATCGTTCGGCGCGCTCGGCGGTGATGCGAAAAGTCGGGCCGGCCACGCTGATGGCCGCAAGCGGTTTGCCGGCGGGATCGAGAATAGCCGTTCCGACGCAGCGGGTGCCGAGAACTATCTCTTCGTCATCGATCGCATAGCCGCGCGCACGGACGATGGCCAGATGTGCCTTCAACTGCTCGCCGTCACAAATCGTCTTCTCGGTAAACTTGGCAAGCCCGTCGCGGACCACCAAGTCGAGTTGCGCGTCGGAGAGATGAGCGAGGATCGCCTTGCCCTGGCTTGTGCAATGCATCGGTTTAAGCGCGCCGAGCCTCGCATTGGATCGCTCGGAATGTGCGCTCTCGAAGCGGCCGAGCGAGAGCACGTGGTGACCGTCTTGAACCGCGAGATAGGCGGTCTCACCGGTCAAATCGCGTAAGCGCCTCAACTCTACGGACGCAATTGACGCAAGGTCAGACGACGACCAAGCATTCTGTGCAAGATCGAGAAAGTTGAAACCAAGCGTGTAGGCCTGGGTGCGCGGATCTGCCCGGATCAGTCCACGCGAGATCAGCGCCGCAAGGATGCGATACAGGGTCGCCCTGGGGATGCCCGTCTGGTCCGCAAGACGCGCCTGGTCGAGGACGCCGGGTGATCTGCCGATCAGCTCGAGAATATCGCAGGCCTTTCCCAGAAGCGCCGTCCCGGCGACATTCTTAGGATGGATCAGCTCCGGCGACCACTCGACTTCGTGTTCAGACATGGCCCAATTTTAGGTTCACGAGACGAGACCATCCAGCCTGTCGCAGGCTTGGTGCGCCTCATCCAGCCGGGTTGCCCACATGGTGAGACCCGGAGGGGCAGATTCCGAGCCAGTGAAGCGAGGGGTTATGTGCTTGGTTTCAAAAAGGCATTTGTCTTGTGGGAACGTCGCATTGATATAACTCCTTGTGCAAAATCTTGACACTTGCAAGGTTTTGTATCATGCGGGTTTCCATGAGGAAGCAACCACAACGCCAGAGGGATAGGGCGATCTCGCTTCTTCAGAAGCGGGGCATGATGCGCCTTTCTGAATTTCTCCAGGAAGGGATCACGGCCGCAACCATTTCCCGAATGGAACAGAAGGGCACGCTCAATCAGCTCAGCCGCGGCCTTTACCAGCTACCCGATGCACTGCTCGACAGTAACCACTCGCTCGCAGTTGCTGCGAAACTCATTCGAAACGGCGTCATCTGTTACGAGTCTGCGCTCGCCTTCCATGAGCTGACAGACCGCATCCCGCCCTATGTATGGATGGCGATCGGTCCGCGCGACTGGCGGCCCAAGATTGCGCGGCCTCGCATTCAAATTACGCGCTTTGGTCCCAAGGAGTTTGACAAGGGGATCAAGCATTACACCATCGAAGGGATCTCGGTACCGATCTACACACCGGCCAAAACTATCGTCGATCTCTTCAAGAGCGGCCAACGTCAAAAAGCCTTCTACAACGTCCCCACAGGCCTTGCGCACGCCACGCAAGCGATGAAAGACGCGATCAGACTGCGCAAAGCGACACCCTCCGAAATCGCAAAATACGCCGCCGAAGCCGGCATATGGGACAAAATCGTTCAGCCGCGCCTTGAGACGCTGACCTTGAATGCGTAGGCCGCTGACGAATGTCGGAGCATCCATCCGTGGCCGCCTGCTCAATCTTGCAAACAGCGTAACGAGCCTTTCGATCTCTTGCTCACACAGTATGCGTTCGAACGGCTGCTCTACAGGCGAAATCTGCGGATCCCTGCTGTTGATTCCGACGTAGACCGAGTTAGCTAAGGAAAGCGCCTTGGTTTAGTTAGGGTTTGCCCGATGGTGGGCCGGGCATTTTATGATCGCGCGAAAGCGATGAGGGGCCCGAAATCATGGTTGTCGGCAGCCTGAAGCGCTGCAATGTAGGCCCTGCGTGCGGTGCCGGCTGTCTGCAAGCCGGCGGCGCCCCATGTAAAGCGCCGGCCCCCAAGCTGCACGATCAACAAGTCAGCAGCCAATCGTGACCAGCGACCGTTGCCGTTTGGGAACGGATGTACGGATACGAGGCGGTGATGGAAGCGAACCGCAAGTTCGTCCGGTGGATAGGTGTTGTTCTCAATCCAATACCTTGCGTCGTCGAGCACCTGATGCAGCGAAATTTCGATCAGATGTGGCGCGACACCAAGATTGCGCTCCGTCGTTCGAAATTTTCCAGCCCAGCGCCAGACGCGTTCGAACATGCGCCGATGCAAACTCTTGAGAAAACTTTCCCGCGTCGGAACCTTGCGGCGGCCAAACGCCCAGCGGTTTGCCGTCGCGATGTTCTGCTGCTCCAGTTCGTTCAACTCGCTACGTAAGGTAATGTGCGTTGGGATAAGATCTTCGCGCTCCTGAGGGGTCAGCGGTGTCGCGTGATCGTCGGCGGCATGCAGATCAGTCTCAGTCATTCGTCGTCCCAGAGGCGCGCGGGGCGTTTCAACAAATCCTCGATCGCTTGTTCCCGAAGCGCGCGGGCAGCCTGATTGTCCTCCCCCGCTTGGTCCTCGAGCCGCATCGTTTGCTCGATAGCTCGTGATTGCCGCTCGGCGACCTCAGCAGCTCGCTTGGTTACAACTTCTGCGAGGGGGCGGTCGGGTACAAGCACATAGACCAGCCTGCAGCCGAGGGCCTCGGCCGCGCGTTGAAGCGTATTGAGGGTTACGCTGCCGCCTTGCTCGGATTTTTCGAGTTCCACGATGCGTGGCTGCGAAACCCCCAGCCTCTTGGCATATTGGGCGGTGGTCATGCCGAGGGCGTCGCGGATCGCGCGAATCCAGCCCTTGGGAGGGCGCTGGGAGTGCGAGAGCGCTCGGAGCGCGGCAAAGCGGCTGTCGAGATGCCGGATAGCGTCTTTCATCCGATAAGATATACCATATAACGAGCTGATAAATCTATAAGGAATACCATATTAATATTTCCCGCGGTAATAAGCTTTTTCTTATAATACACAAGGTTGACAATAAGATAAATCTTATCGAAGTGACGCAGGGCCTTCACTACGACCTTTCGTCAACCATTTAACATCATTGCAGAAGTAAGCGACGAGCCACCCCAGGGCGGCGGTGGCGGACCGAATCCGGGTCCGCGTTCTGGTTAGTGGCCTCTAGGGCTGCAGCTGCAAGGGCCGGCGGACACCGCTGCCCTCGTCCCGAAAGGCAAGCTCGCGCAGGCGCGGTAAAACAGGATTGCGATTGTCACTTCTCCAGATGGCGTGCAATTCAGCAAAGATAGAGCGCCCAAAGCGGATAGGCCGAAACACGACATTGTCGAAGCAGGCATTGCGGGTCTCTCCGGGAACAATCGCAAGACCCAACCCCGTGCTGACCAGCGCGAGGATGGCTTGTGCCTGGCTCATCGACTGCACGACATTCGGCCGGATGCCGGCGGCTCCAAACGCCATGGTCAGCAGCGAGTTCATGTAGGGGCCAGCGCTCGAATACATGATGAAGGGTTGCCCATCGAGCTGCTCAAGCTCGGGCCGGCGCCGCCCCGCGAGCGGGTGATCGAGTGGCAGGGCGAGCGCCAGCTCCTCGCGGAACACGCATGCGCTTCTGACCGTCTCGGCCGTCTGCAATGGGCGCACCAAGCCGAAATCGATTTGCCCTGATTTGAGAGCTTCGAGCTGCTCGCGCGAGGTCAGCTCGACAAAGCTTGCTTCGATGTGCGGTAGTTCGCTGCGCAAGCACGAGGCAAGCCAAGGCAAATACCCGTAAGTTGTAGCCCCCACGAAGCCGATCGTCAGGGCACCACCAGCCAATAAGGCTGCTTGTCGCGCAGCCTTCACCGCATTCTCCCGTTGCTGAAGCAGCCCTCGCGCTTCAGAGAGAAACGCCCTTCCAGCGACGGTCAGCTCAACCGACCGGCTCGTTCGCTCAAGCAGCGTCACATCGAGCTGTTGCTCGAGCATCTGGATGTGCCGGCTGAGTGGCGGCTGAGTCATGTTGAGGCGCTTGGCCGCTCGCCCGAAATGAAGCTCGTCGGCAACCGCAACAAAGGCACGAATTTGTGCAAATTCGATCATTGATAACTTTAAGGTATTAGCTCGATCCAAAATTGAGTTTAGACGTGAATTGATCCTGCGTCTAGGTTGGGCTCCGTGATCGGCGAGAGATCGATCCGGGAAAACCTCGACGGGAGGATCGTATGTCAGGGAGCAGAGTGGCGCGCTTCCAATTTCGTTTCGTGATCTTGGCACTCATCACGATGTTGCTGGCACTAAGCAGCGGCGATCGAGCGACGCTCTCGATCGCGGGCCCCAATATGTCCAAGGCTCTTGGCATCAGCCCGGTCGAACTCGGCTGGATGTTTTCCGCTTTCGCATGGGCCTACGTGCTGGCTCAGGTGCCCGCTGGCTGGATCACGGACAAGCTCGGCGCAAAGCTCAGCATCCTGGTCGGATTGATCCTCTGGTCGGTCGTCACGTTCCTGATGAGCGGCGTGGCCTGGCTCGCCTATCCGTTTCTGGCCATGCTCGCCTTGCGCTTCCTGCTTGGCGTGTTCGAATCTCCAGTCGGGCCGGCTGCTGGGCGCATCATCGCTGCCTGGTTTCCATCGAGCGAGCGCGGCATTGCCGGCGCGATCTTCAACAGCGCGCAATATGTCTCCCTCGTGATCTTCACGCCTTTGATGGGCTATCTAGATCATCGCTTCGGCTGGGAGCACATCTTCACTGTGATGGGCGTCCTAGGGCTCGCATTCTCCGCCCTCTGGTTCGTCACGTACTATCCGCCTGCTCAACATCCAAAAGTCGCGCCAGCTGAACTCGATCACATTCGCTCTGGTGGCGGCCTTGTCGACCTCGGCGCAGCTCCTGTGCGCTCCGCCGAGCGCGGTCCAAAATGGTCGGATCTGGCCGAAGTCTTCCGCAGCCGCATGCTCGTCGGCATCTTCCTCGCGCAGTACGGCATTACATCCATCACCTGGTTCTTCGTCTCCTGGTTTCCGAGCTATCTCGTCAAGGCCCGCGGCTTTTCGGTACTCGACGCAAGTTTAGTGGCGACCATCCCGGCCATCGCCGGCTTCGTTGGCGGCGTCATGACCGGCTTCTTCTCAGATTGGCTTCTTCGCAGGACCGGATCGCTAAGCACCGCGAGGAAGACGCCGATTACGATTGGTCTGTTGATGACGATGCTGATCATCGGCTGCAATTACACAGACTCCACCACGTTGATCCTAGTCCTGATGAGCGCCGCCTTTTTCGGCAAGGGCTTTGGATCGCTAGGTTGGACCGTAGTGGCCGATACCGCGCCAAAAGAAGTCATCGGGCTGACCGGCGGCGTCTTCAACGCGATCGGTAATACTGCCGGCATCACGACCCCGGTTGCGATCGGCTACATCCTTGCAGCGACCGGATCCTTCAATGGCGCGCTGCTCTATGTCGGCCTCCATGGCCTACTCGCCATTATCAGCTACTGGGTCATCGTGGGCCCGATTCAACGTGCCGTCATTCAGGAAAGGCCCGAGCTTCCTCGCGCTGCGCCAATACCAGCCGAATAGACGCCGGGCCGCAGAAGAGTATTCAACGACGAAAGAGGACGAACAGATGAACTTTATGCAAAACACGACACGCATCATTGCCAATCCGCTAGCTGCGGGACTTGCGCCCGGCGAAGCCACCACCGATCGAATCGCATGGGTCAAGCTATCGCTGGTTTTCCTTCCACTTGCCGCACCGATCAGCGACGCGAAGGTGCTTACCGGCCGCCAAAAGCCGCTCACGGAGATCGCGTTCCTGTTCGCGGAGATCGAAACCGAGCAGGGCCATAGTGGCATCGGCTATAGCTATTCGAAGCGCGCGGGAGGGCCCGGGCAGTTCGCTCATGCCAAGGAAATTGCCGGTGAACTTATAGGTGAGGATCCCAATGACATCGCGCGCATCTGGGACAAGCTGGTCTGGGCCGGCGCTTCCGTCGGGCGTAGTGGACTGTCAACCCAGGCAATTGCCGCCTTTGACATTGCGTTGTGGGATCTCAAGGCCAAGCGAGCGAAGCTGCCGCTGGCCAAATTGCTCGGCGCCCACCGAGATTCGGTTCGCTGCTACAACACATCCGGCGGCTATCTCTCCATGCCCATCGAGGAGGTCAAGGAGCGCGTCTCGATGGCGCTCGAAAAGGGCATCGGCGCCATCAAGCTCAAAGTCGGCCAGCCCGACCCGATGGTTGATCTCGCCCGCATCGAGGCAGTGCGCAAACATATTGGCGACGTACCGCTGGCGATCGATGCCAATCAGCAATGGGACCGCACGACTGCACTGAGGTTTGGTCGCATTGCCGAGCAGTTCAGCCTGACCTGGATCGAAGAGCCGCTGGATGCTTACGATTACGAAGGGCATGCCGCGCTCGCCAAGGAGCTTGCAACCCCGATCGCCACGGGTGAGATGCTAACAAGCGTCGATGAACATTACGAGCTGATCCGGCACAATTCGGTCGACTTCATTCAGCCAGACGCCCCCCGCGTCGGGGGCATCACCCCCTTCCTGAAGATCCTCGCGCTTGCCGACCATAAGAAGCTGCAGCTCGCTCCCCATTACTGCATGGAGATCCACCTTCATCTGACGGCGGCTTACGGCCGCGAGCCCTGGGTCGAGCACTTCGAGTGGTCGGAAGCCATGTTCAACGAGAAACTCCATGTCGTGAATGGACGCATGATCGTGCCAAACCGACCGGGCCTCGGCTTCAGCCTCTCGGATCAGGCTCGGGCATGGACTCGCGCCACTCACGAAGCCGGAAAGCGGCCCTAATAAACAGAAGGCTGGTCCGGCCCCGCCGGCCCAGCCTTTTGAGGCCGAGTAGACTTAGCAGCACGTTACGAGGAGTTGAACGCATGAACCGCGCAGTGTCACTCAGCCGCCGTACGTTTGTAGGCCTCCTTGCCGCAGCGGGGCTATCGCCACGAGCAGTTGCTGCGCAGAACACAGCTCGCGCGGTCCTCTACGTCGCAGTTGGGTCCGAGCTGATGTGTTACGAGGCCGACGACACGAAGCTCGCCTTGCAGAAAATTGACACTATTCGCGTGCCAGAGGCGGTTCAGTACGCCTGGAAGCATCCATCAAAGCCGCTGCTCTACGTGGCTTTTAGCAACCGGTATACCTCCAAGGCTGACGACCGGCACGGGGTCGCGGTCTATGCGATCGATCAAGACACGGGGCGGCTGCAGCAATTTGGAGAGCCTGTCTTTCTCAAGAACCGCCCAGTTAACCTCACGCTCGATCCGGCAGGGCGCTATCTGCTTGTTGCTTACAACATGCCGTCAGATCTGACCGTCCATGCGCTCGGGGAGAACGGCTCCATCGGAGTTGAAATCAAGCAGTCCGGCTCAATCGATGCCGGCATCTATGCTCACCAAGTCCGTGTCTCACCGTCTGGCAAGCTCGTCGTGCTTCCGACGCGCGGCAACGATCCGGGCGCCGGCAAGCCCGAAGATCCCGGAGCCCTGAAAGTCTTCCGATTTGAAGCGGGGCAGCTTTCGCATGAGACTTCGATCACTAAAGGAAACGGACTTGGCTTCGGCCCGCGGCACGTCGACTTTCATCCGGAAAAACCGTGGATGTTCGTATCGATGGAACGCAACAACCAGCTGCTGGTCTATGGGACGAGTGACGAAGGCATCGATCCTAAGCCGCTGTTCGAAAGATATACTGCTGAAAACCACGAAGCTAGGCTACCGGTCCAGTTCGTCGGCCCCATCCACGTGCACCCCAACGGCCGGTTCGTCTATCTTGCCAACCGCTCGGACGGAACGATCGATTTCGCGGGCCGAAAGGTCCATGGGGAGGGAGAAAATACTGTCGCCGTGTTTTCGATCAATCCCGCAAGCGGAGAGCCGACGCTCATCCAGACCATTGATACCCTGACCTTCCATTGCAGGACATTCTCAATCCATCCGGCCGGACGAATGCTGGTCACAGCTGCGGTTGCGCCGCTTGACGTTCGCGACGGTGGCGCCGTTCGGACGGTTCCAGCAGGGTTGACAGTATTCGACGTCGCCGACGATGGCAAACTGAACTTCGCTCGCAAATACGAGGTCGATATCGGCAAAGATTGGATGTTCTGGTGTGGAATGGTTGCTCTCTGAGCATGCAGCTCTGCACGACGCGCTCGCGGGAGCTCTCGCACGAGCGGGCGCCTTATGTAGGCGAACGAACGAGCTTTGCCAGCTTACGACGTCTGTTGCCTAGTCGGCGCAATCAGAACGGCCCGAATGTCATTGACATTTGTGAGAGTGGGACCTGTTCGAACGAGATCACCAAGACGCTCGAAAAAGGTGTAACTATCGTGAGCCGTCAGAAGCGCGCGGGCATCGAGCTGGCTCGCAGCGGCGCGATGCAAGGTATCTGGCGTCACCAAAGCGCCGGCGGCATCCTCCGTTCCATCAATCCCGTCACTATCCCCGGCAATGGCCCAAATGCCCGCCGCTCCATCAAGGGCCACCGCAAGTCCGAGCAAGAACTCGGTATTGCGACCACCACGACCTGCTCGGCCATGACCGATGCTAACTGTCGTCTCTCCTCCTGAAAGCAGAACGGCCGGCGCCTTTACAGGATGCCCGTGCTGAGCGACCGACCGGGCAATTCCGGCCATCATGGTACCGAGCTCTCGGGCCTCCCCCTCGATTGCGTCCCCAAGTACAACAGCGCTCAATCCCTCGCGCTTGGCGAGCTGCGCTGCAGCATCAAGGGCCGTGAGTGGCGCGGCGATAATACGGACATCTTCGGCAATGTCCCCAGGCTTCGCCGTATCTTGTCCGCCGTCTAGAACGGCTTGCGCAGAGTCGGGCAGCTTGATCCCGAAACGGCGAACGATCTCGCGCGCATTGGCCTTCGTGCTGGCATCCGGCAGCGTCGGGCCGGAGGCGATCGCAGCCGGATCGTCCCCCGGAATGTCTGAGATCACGAGGGTGAGGAGGCGCGCAGGGCGCGCTGCAAGCGCCAGCCGACCGCCTTTGATCGCCGACAGGTGCTTGCGCACCACATTCATCTCCGCAATCGTCGCCCCGCTCGCGAGTAATGCCCGGTTTACCGCTTGCTTGTCCGCGAGGGTCATCGGAGGGGCGGGAAGGGCCATCAGTGCGGACCCGCCACCGGACATCAACGCTAGGACCAGGTCATCCTTCGTCAGCCCTCTGACCGCATCCAGCATCCGCAGCGCCGCGGCCTCGCTCGAGTGGTCCGGGACGGGGTGCGACGCCTCAAGGACTTCGACCCCGCCCGCCGGCACCGCGTGCCCGTGCCGCGTCACAACGACCCCCGACAATTCGACGTCGGGCCAGGCCGCATCGACCACCGCAGCCATTGCCGCGGACGCCTTGCCGGCTCCGACAACAATACAGCGTCCGCTGGGCTTTGGCGGCAGATGCGTCGTGACGGCTATGCGCGGATCAGCGCTCGCGATTGCGGCATCAAAGAGTTGCCGCAGCAAGCTGCGAGCCCGTGCGTCGGTCCACACAGCGGACATTGGGGGGCTTCACGCGTTTTCCGCTTGGATCGCGCTCACGACAGCGTCTGTCACCTTGCGGGTGTTCGCCGATCCTCCAAGGTCTGGCGTATGCAGTTCGGGGTTGGCGGTGACGCGCTCGATTGCCTTCATGAGCCGCTGCGCGGCTGCATTCTCCCCCAGATGCTCAAGCATCATAACCGCCGACCAGAATGTCCCGACGGGATTGGCAATGCCCTTGCCTGTGATGTCGAAGGCGGAGCCATGGATGGGCTCGAACATCGATGGGAATTTGCGCTCGGGATTGAGATTGGCGGTCGGGGCGATGCCAAGCGAACCGGCAAGGGCAGCGGCAAGGTCGGACAGCACATCAGCATGGAGATTGGTAGCCACGATCGTATCGAGGCTCTGCGGGCGCATGACCATGCGCATCGTCATGGCATCGACCAGCATCTTGTCCCACGTCACGTCAGAAAACTCGCGCGCGACCTCCGCTGCAATTTCATCCCACATGACCATTGCATGCCGCTGTGCATTGGATTTCGTCACGACGGTCAACAACTTGCGGGGACGAGACCGTGCAAGGCCGAAGGCAAAGCGCATGATCCGCTCCACACCGGCGCGCGTGAACATAGCGACATCGGTTGCTGCCTCCAAAGGAGATCCCTGATGGACCCGTCCGCCGACGCCCGCATACTCGCCTTCCGAATTTTCCCGAACGATGACCCAGTCGAGCTCCTTGTCCTTGACGGCACGCAAGGGCGAGGTGATGCCGGGAAGGATGCGGGTCGGACGCACATTCGCATATTGATCGAACGGCTGACAGATCGCGAGCCGCAGGCCCCAAAGCGTGATGTGGTCCGGAATTTCTGGGTGCCCTGCGGAGCCAAACAGGATTGCATCGTGATTACGGATCAGATCGCGCCCGTTTTCGGGCATCATGCGGCCATGCCGCTTATAATATTCCCCACCCCAATCAAAGTGGTCGAAGTGAAAGGTGAATGCCCCATCGCGCTTCGCCAGCGCCTTAAGAACTTCGACGCCGGCATCCACAACTTCGGAGCCGATACCGTCGCCTGGGATTGCCGCAACGTTGTAGGTCTTCATGAGAGATATCCTTCCTCTTCCGTATGATTAGTGCGCGACGGCCGCCTGATGGCGGCCGATCGAGCGCGCGAGCAGCAACGTCAGCGTGGCGGACAACAACAAGAGTGCGCAGACGAAATAGAGCCCGCCCTCGAAGCTGCCGGTGAGGTCCTTGATCCATCCGATCATGGCCGGACCGACGAAGCCGCCGAGATTGCCGATGGAGTTGATGGTTGCGATGCCGCTCGCCGCGGCCGGACCGGCCAGGAACAGTGTCGGCATGCTCCAAAGCGGCGGCTTGGCGGCGCTGATGCCGACGTTCACCAGCACCAGCGCAGCGATAACTGAAGCAACGCCAGTCGACATGCCTGCCAGCGCGAGCCCGGCCGCCGCAACGAGGCAAGCGATGACTACATGCCACGTCCGTTCGTTGGTGCGGTCCGAATGCCTTGACCACAGATACATGGCCACCACGGCGATCGTCGGCGGGATCGCATTGAGCGATCCAACCGCCATATTCGACAGGCCGAAGCCTTTGATGATCTGCGGCGCCCATACCCCCAGCGTGTACAGTCCCGCCGACGTGCCGAAGTAGACGAGGGACAAAGCCAGAACGCGTAGATCCGTCAGTCCCCGCCAGACGCTATGGCTCGCCGACCCTGCCTTGGCCGCCCGCTCCGCATTCATGGCCTCGACCAGCCAGGCCCGCTCATCATCGGCAAGCCACTTCGCCTGTTCCGGCCGATCCGTCATGAATCCGAGCACGATGAACCCAAGCACGATGGCGGGTAGCGCCTCGAGGAGAAATAGCCATTGCCACCCCTTAAGGCCGAACAAGCCGTGCAACTCCAGAAGAGCGGCCGAGACGGGCGATCCGAGGACCGTTGAAAGAGGCGCCGCTGCCATGAACAGAGCGGTGATCCCGGCACGCTGGCGCGCGGGAAACCAATAGGACAGATAGAGGATAATTCCTGGGAAGAACCCAGCTTCGGCCGCGCCGAGCAAGAAGCGAAGAACGTAGAAGCTTGTTTGCCCTTGGACGAACGCCATTGCCCCGGATATCAAGCCCCAGGTGATCATGACCCGAGCGATCCACAGTCGGGCTCCCACCTTGTCCAAAATGATGTTGGAGGGCACCTCGAACAGGAAGTAACCCCAGAAGAAAATGCCCGCACCAAATCCGTATACGGAGGAGGAGAAACCAAGATCCTTGTTCATCGTCAGCGCTGCGAAGCCGATGTTCACTCGGTCGATAAACGCGACGAAGTAGAGTAGCATCACGAATGGCACGATCCGGTAAGCTACTCGACGGATCGTGCGCTTCTGAACCTCGTTCACCACCTTGGGCCTCCTCGTTTTTCGGCTGGCGCCCCGGCTGGCAGCCATGCCTTTTATCTACGGCCAGCCTAGAAGGAAGAGACGGCGTCACTCAATACGCCCTTATTTGTACAAAAAAATGGTATAATGGCTCGGATTCGACAAAAGGGCCTGCTCATGGAGCTGCGTCAATTGAGATGTTTCGTCGCCGCCGCCGAGCAGCTGCATTTTGGCCGCGCGGCCCAACACCTGCAGATGCTACCTTCCGCCTTCGGCCGCCACATCAAACTCTTGGAAGAGGATCTTGGTACGCGGCTGTTTGCAAGGACCACGCGAGCCGTCTCTTTGACCGACGACGGCGCGCTACTTCTTCGGGAGGCGCGCATCATTCTCTCAAAGGTCTCGACCGTGGAGGCCGTCTTGCGCGGTCGCTCGCGTTCGGTCGGAGCCCGGAATCTCAAGGTAGGCGCCATAGACAGTGCTGCGGCCGGGCTTATGCCGCAGCTGTTGCGAGACTTCCGCGCGAAATACCCCGACGTCACCGTTCATCTTCTGGAGGAAAAGACGTTCCGGCTGCTTCCCAAGGTCCTTTCCGGAGCGCTCGATCTCGTTTTCATCCGTCCTCCGGAGAAGATGGACCGAAGGCTCGAATGTAAAACTCTGCTCATGGAAACCGCAGTGGTCGCCCTTCCCCGCAGGCACGCGCTTGCACGTAACGAATGTCTGTCGCTCTCGGCGATCGCTCATCAACCGATGATCGTTCCTGATCGGCGATCTCGGCCCCACAGCCACGACTTGACCATGAAGCTGTTCGAGGACGCCGGGCTGACGCCCCGCATCGCTCAGCTCGCCGATGAAAAGCAGACGATCGTGAACATGGTTGCGGCTGGACTGGGACTGGCCGTCGTCCCCCGCTGGACCTCTCGCATGGCTGTTGCGGGCGTTCGCTTTGTTCCGCTCAAGCTGGAGCGCTTTGGAGCAGTTGGACGGCTTCCGCTCGCTGCAAGTTGGCTGCGTGGTTCCCGCGATCCTATTCGCGATACGCTTTTGACGGTCCTCGAAAAGCGGTTGCGGTCTTATGCCAAAGGTGCCTGATGATTCTTGCAGAAAGCCAGGCGCCGAGCTCCGATGCGAGCGCAAATGTCAAGCTCGCCGGTCCGAAAGTGTTTGAACCGTGTTCGGTCGGGTACCGATGGTCATCGTTGAGCGCATCTGGAAAGGGAGGCAAGGAGCACGAATACTCATGAGCCGTCGATTGTCGAGGCATCCTGCAAGCCCACTTCGCGTGCGTTTCGATGTTCATCAGCGCGATCCAAGTTGGACGACCGATCGGGGGTGCGATCCGCTGCTAGCCCCGGAGCCGTAACTATTGCGTTTCACAAACACCTCTGTTCGACCGCGACGGTCGAGGAATGCAGATGACCGAGGCAAGCCTTCTCTTGCACCGGAGCGCATCTCAGATCCTGCGTGACCTTGCCGGTTAGGAAGTCATGGCCGACGGAAAGCATCTCACCAGTGATGTCATCATCGGTGCTACCCCGTCCGTCATTGCATTGGCAGGCGCGGAGCTGATCAGGGCCTACCGGGAGCGTCTGCCCGAGTACGCCCGCACTTGCTAGAGGGACGTTGACGCGCTCGATCGACGTCGCGTTGGTCCACGTCTTCAACCAGAAAGCCCACGCTTAATCAGCAAGCGCCTCGCAGTGGAGCGGCTGTTCGCAATCGGGCCGCCAGAAATGTTCGCCGGCGATCCGGTCAGCCCCGCGAGCCTGCTTGCTATACTCTTTCCCTCTGCTCAAAATCCGATTCGAAGCCTTCTCGACGCCGGTGCCGCGGGCATCGATCTGTCGGTGTCGATTGTGCTGGAGATCGACACGATGATTCCTCTAAAAGACCTCGTCCGGCAGCGCCTTGCCCCGGCGTCCTCCCGTTCTGCGCGGTCAGACATGAGTTCGTGACGGAACTTTGAGCGCCGGCTCAATCGTCAGGCCGAAATCAGAAGGGATCTGGGCCTTATCTGCCTTGCGGATCCGGCCGCCGACGCGCGTCGCCTCCGAGCTGATTGCCCGCTTCGGTATATCCTGCGCAAGATCGTCTCCGGAAAGAGAGGACACGGTTTCGTCGATCCGATAACCGCCTAAGATAGTAGGCCCCTAAATATACAGCGATGGCGCGATGAGGCGGCGCTCCACCAACTTTGGAAGCACAACAAAACCAAGATCCGCGGTGTCTATAACGCGGCCGCTTGAACCCCATGGGCTTCTTCCGAATCTACCTCGAGTGGCCCGAAATGATGTAGCCTTCCGGCCCGGTGGTTTTCCCAGTCTGCCTAACTCCCAAAAAAACGCCCGCCATAGGTGGCGGGCAGTCTGCGGGAGAGAGTAGTGCGATCGGGTGCGACTCAAGCTTCCTTTGCGTAAGCTGCAAGATCGGCCCGCAGCATCTTCAATATGTCGTCTCGGATGGGATCCCTGGTCCCGCGCGACCAAGCAGCCGCAAGGGGAAGTTTGTTCATGTCCGACGCCACGAGCCGGACATAGCGAACCCCGCGGCTCGCCAGGCGCGACGTCCAGCTAGGTACGATAGCGATCCCCCAACCGGCCGACACCAGGTTGACGATCGTTTGCTTTTCCTCCGCAATCTGAGCAATCCGGGCGTCTAGCCCGGCTTCCGCAAAGAGCTTCATCGTTAGATCGTGGCTATGAGGCCTGGACCGCCGTTCGGGAACGATCAGTGGCTCGTTCTTGAGATCCGCAACCTTGACCATCTTCCTCGACGCAAGTCGATGATGGTGCGGAAGGGCTACGACGGCTGTCTCAAAGAAGAGAAATAGAAACTCCAGCCGCTTGTTGGCGTCTTTTGGGGGGCGCACGAAGGCGAGATCAAGCCGTCCGGTCAAAAGGCGCGGCAACAGACGAATGGTCTTATCCTCGACCAGTTGAATCGTTGCATCAGGCCGACGCTTGCGAAAGTCTTTAAGAAGTTTCGGAATAAGTCCGGCGGCAGCACTGTCGATGGCACCAACGCGTATGATTGTTGCCCCTTTGCGCGAGCGCGTCCGAAATCTGACCGCAAGCGCATCGGCTTGCGTCAGCAGCGCACGCGCATCTTTAAGCAAGACAACACCGTCGTCCGTCAGCGCGACGTTTCGCGTCGTGCGCGTCAGAAGCCGCGTGCCGAGATCCTCCTCCAGCAGCCGAACAAACCGCCCCAGGGCCGAGGGAAGCATATTCATTCGTTGCGCCGCTCTTCCGAAGTGAAGCTCTTCGGCTGTTGCTACGAAGCAGCGCAGTTGTTGCAGGTCCATCAGTTCCTCCGTACGACGACGATAACATCAAAAACGCCGGTCTTATTATGTCATTCTTTTGTATAAACGATTGGAGATTGAATCCGCTCTGCCTTGATTGCAGCGTTTTCTCGATAGCGCCGTCGATGCGCAGAACAATCAAACGCCGATCGGGCCAGGAGCCCATCCGGCTTGACGAACGATCTGGAGGTCCGGTTTGCGAAAGTGATGCTGCTCTACTTGGCTGGGACGGAGACGCCGAGTGCGCCAGGCACGATCGTGCGCCGAGCGCGCTAGGCCAGGCACATGCGGCACACTTCGATCCGCTCTTGCCTCGCGGCCCGCGATAGCAACGGCCTTCTTGATCGCGTCGGCGCTCTCATTCGCATCGATTCGATACGCACGAACGTCGGCAATGTCAGGGCTGTTTGATGGGCGGCCCCGCAATTTCGCGAGGTAAAACATGCATCGTCGGCGAGCCAAGATTATTGCGACCGTCGGACCCGCCAGCCGTTCGCCAGAGATGCTCGCGGCATTGGGCCAGGCGGGCGGATACGTTCCGACTTACAGGCAGATCACGCAAGGCGTCATGGCGCAATTCGTCAACTCGAACGAAGATTCAGCCGCCCTATTGGTATTCTTCAGGACTTGCAGGGGCCAAAGATCCGGGTTGGTACCATAAGGAATGGCAGATTTTCCCTCAGTGCCGGTGACGCCGTTCGCTTTGTTCCGTCGGTCGGCGTCCGGGCATATCGATGACATCGTGCGCCTCTCCGATGGGATAGTGATCGCGCGCGTTGATCTTGGCGTCGCAATTCCGCATGCGGAGGTTCCCGGCCGACAAAAGGAATTGATCCGATCGTGCCGCCTCGACGCTCAATGGTTGCTGCGCCGACGCCGACACGCGCCGACACTTCGGATGCGGCCACAGCGATCTATGGCGGAGCCGACGCGATCATGCTGTCCGCGGAATCTGCGACCGCGCAATATCCGTGCGAGGCCGCCACCAACATGAGCCGCATAATCGAAAGCACCGAGCGACATAAAATGTATCGTTCGATCGTCAATGCGTCGGAGCCGGACGAGGAGCAGACCGCCCCGACCGCGGCGGCTGCGGATCTCGCAACGATGATCGGAGCCTCAGCGATCCTCGCCTTCACCTCGAGCGGTACGACTGCAACGCGCATCGCGCGCAAACGTCCCAAGGTACTGATCCTCGCGATCACACCGGAGGAACGGGTCTCGCGCCAACTATGCCTGTTGTGGGGGCGCCCACGGCATGAAGTCCCCCAACATAAGCTCCTACGAGGAGATGGTCGAACGCGCGACGCAAACCGCTCTCAACGTGAACTTTTGCGGAGAATGCCGATGTCATCGTCGCCGTGGCCGGCATACGTTTCGGCGATGCCGGCACAACCAATAATTTACGCGTGGTGACGATTGCTTAAGCGCTTCGCCGCCATCCTGGCCGCCCCCTTCCTCTAACCAGCTGACGTCGCAGCGCGGCCTATGCCGTTTGCCGGCCCAACCTTGCGCAACTGCCCAGCAGATCACGTCCTCGCAAGAAATTATTCTAATCGTTTGTATATTATAATGAGCATTGAGGTCAGCGAGCCAGTGACCTTAAGATTATAGATTAGCGGGCGAATAAGTTCCGTTTTGCAATCGGGAAACGTCGGGGTGAAACCATTAGCACAAGATCTTGAGGTGTTTATCGTTGCGGCGCGGCGGGGAAGTTTTGCTGCGGCGGCGACAGAGTTAGGTGCGTCGCCTGCCTACGTCAGCAAGCGCGTCGCGCTACTTGAGCGGGCACTCGGACGCGTGTTGTTCCTGCGTACCGCTCGACAAGCGGTGCTCAGCAGCGATGGGGAAGTGTTGCTGTCCAAAGCGCAGCGCGTTCTCGATGCCTATGCGGATTTTGTAGCTGACGGTCCTGAGACCGATTCCGTCGCCCGCGGCAGCGTACGAATTACGGCAAGCTCGGGTATTGGCTGCAATCATGTCGCACCACTTGTATCGGAGTTGGCGCTCCTACACCCGGAATTGGATATTCGGCTGGAAATCGTCGATCGGAGCGTGGATCTGGTTGAGGAGAATGTCGACATTGACATTCGGGTCGGCAGGGTACGCGAGCCTCACTTGCTCGTGCATCCTATTGCGCAGGGAAGACGCATTCTCTGCGCGGCTCCCAGCTATCTCAATCGACGCGGCATGCCGGAGGAACTCGGCGATCTCGCTGGACATTCGTGCCTGGTCATGCGCGAACGTGACGAGGTGTTCGAGCGCTGGACTTTGCATGGTCCCATCGGGATGCGCACCATCAACGTCACCGCTGCCCTCTCCACCAACCATGGCGATATCATCCGCAATTGGGCGATTGCCGGCCGTGGGATAATGCTGCGTTCTTATTGGGACGTGGCCAAGGGGCTCGCGAATGGCCAATTAGTCCACGTGCTTCCCCTCTGGTGGCAGCCGGCTGATATATCTGCCGTCACCAAAGTCCGCTCAAGCAGTGTGTACCGATATTATCTTTGCGTCCGCTATATTCGCGAGCGGCTCCGTGACGGGCCATTCGCACTTGCCACAAAGCGATGGCCCGAGACTCCAGGTGAAACAGAGCTCACACTTGAGGAGGCTCCCGCGCTTCATGAGGCCTGAAACCGTGACTGAGTTTGCAGAGCGCCTTCGGGGCGATGCGCATGTCGCAGCCGGCATGGGCGGCCTTGTCGCCGAAAAGCTCACGCTGCGCCAGCTTTTCGAATCGTCCGACCTGTCGGCCCAGGAGTTTGCCGACGCGGTCGCAGCCTTTTTCAAACATGACCGTGCGGCTTTAGCCGACCTCTTGGCTGGGACGAGCTTGGTCGAACACTTCTCGCCTCGCTTCCTCCGGGAAATGACGATTTTTCCGTATCAGCTCGCGAATGGACGCGCCGTGATTGCCCTGTTCGATCCCACGGACACGGCAGCGATCAGCGCCGCGGAGATTGTACTCGGCCCCGCGGTAAAGGTCGCCATCGCGTCGTTTGAGGACATTGATACCGCGCTCTCTCAGCGCCTTAGCGAAGGCGAGACCACCGCAGCGAATAGGGATAATACCATCGCTGTCCGCGAGGAGGATATCGAAAGCCTCCGCGACCTAGCTAGCGGCGCGCCGGTCGTCCGTGCCGTCTCCGAATTGATCGAAAAGGCCGCCGAGCTTCGCGCCAGTGACATACACATTGAGCCTTTCAGGACGGAACTGGCAGTGCGTATGCGGGTTGATGGCCTGCTTCGCCATATCCCCTCACCATCCCATGTACTCCCACAGGCCATAGTCTCCCGCATCAAGATCCTGGCGGGTCTCAACATAGCCGAGCGCCGATTGCCTCAAGATGGCGCCGCGCGTGTCCAACTTGGGCGAGCTGAAATGGATTTGCGCGTCGCTATCATGCCGACGCAGCATGGTGAGTCTGCCGTCATTCGGCTTCTGCCCAAGGAGCGGGGACTCCTTGCGATCGAGAAGCTCGGCTTTGCGCCCGACGACGAAGCAAAGCTCCGCGCAGTCCTGACGCTCCCGCACGGTC